>JBGAJY010000057.1:0-26287 GCA_044224705.1 Saprospiraceae bacterium | reverse complement strand
GACAAAATTTTATAAATACAATTTTGTCGGTTCTGTGACACCCCGGCCGAACGCAACTGCTATTTCCTCATCTCAAACCGCAGCCAATCCACCGCAGCCACTGTCCTGGAAGGGAAGTTTTCGTTTTTCAGGACAAAATAGAGGTCGTGAAAACGGCCGTCGGGTGGGAGCGTCAGCGGCATGGGGAATTCAGCCACGCTCATCGGCTCGCCTTTTTTCCCGGGTGGCAATGCGACGGTTCCGGCCAGCGGCCCCTTCGGCCCGTCGAGGTGCAGTTCCATCCGTCCGCCGCCGAGTTCGTAGCGCCTGTCGGCCGTTGCGATGCCCACGCTGACGGTATGCAGGTTGGTCAGGTCAGCGCGTTTGATCACGAAAAAACTGTTGTGTTTCAAATCGTTGAGCACCACGGTATCGCCGCTGAACGGGCGGTATTTCGTCACGCCTTTGGACAGGGAATCCGCCTGCTCGGCTTGCAGGAACGCGGGTCGCAGGGCGAGCGTTTCGCCGCCGTCGAGCGCGGTTTGGGAACTGCTGCCGCGGTCGCGGTAGCTGGCCTGGAATACGAAGGTGCCGGGCGCGCCCGGCTTTTTGCCCTTTTCAGGCGCCGGGATGGTCAAAGGGTATTGTCCGGCTACAGGCAGACTTTGTTTCACTTTGGCGGGGCCGCCGAGCGACAGTATCCAGCGCACCATTTCTCCGGCGTCTTCTTCGCTGATCTGCGGGTGGGCGCTCATGACCACCTGGCCCCAGTTGCCGGCGCCGCCGAGGCGGATTTTTTTCGAAAGGTTGCGCACGGCGAACTCATCGTTCCGGTAGCGCTCGGCCACGGCCTGGAAGGAAGGGCCGTTCACGAGCCGGTCGGTAGCGTGGCAGGTTTTGCAGTCCGAGCGGTCGATGAGCGATTTGCCCCGGCTGTATTCGCTGGCCTGCATGGCCGCCTGGTGACCCTGGGCGATCTGGGTGATGTCGAAGCCCGTTTGCAGGTAGTCGATACTCGTCGCCACGGAAGCCGCGGCAATGCCGCCGTTGGCCAGGGAACCGTCTTCGCGGTCGGTCACGAGCACCTGGTAGTCGAGCATCGAATTGGGCTGGTAAAAAGAGCGGTTTTTACCGCCGAAATCCCAGCGGACGGTGGGCGGCTCGTTGCCTACACTGATCTTTAGTTTCGCGGTGGTGAATGCGCCTTTTTCGTCGGTCACCTTGAGCACGACTTCGTAAGTCCCCGGCCGTGTGTACGTGTGAACGATGCTGTCGAGCGGATTGCTTTTGATCTTTTTCTTTTTGGTCAATCCCGCCTGCGACACCACCTTGCCCTCCCAGACGAAGGGCGGCGTTTCGTCCATAAAATCGAGGGTATAGCTCAGTTTGTCGTCGTCGTAATCGCGCGTTTTCGAGGCCGAAAAAACGACCGTCATCGGCGCCGCGGCGGCTACTTTGTCGGCTTCGAGGCGCGGATGCGGCGGGCGGTTGCCGCGCACGTAATCGATGCGGCTGATACGGGCATCGGGGTTGGAGGAGAACCACTGCGTGCCGTACTCCAGCACCCAGAGCGAGCCGTTTTTGTCCAGAAACATGTCCATCGGCCGGCTCAGTTTGATCGAATCGGCGAAGGGTTCCATGCGGCTGAAATTGCCGAGGGAGTCGAGCGTCACGGCCATCATCCAGCCGCGCATCCAGTCGTAGGTGATGAGTTTGCCGTTGTAATAATCCGGCAGGCGGGTGTCGGCCGGGTATTCGTCGGCATAAAAAACAGGGCCCGCCATGGCATTCCGGCCGCCGTTGCCCAGGAGCGGAAACTCGGGCGAATTGCCGTAAGGATACCAGATCATGGCCGGTTGTGCAGGCGGCAGATGGCGCGCCCCGGTGTTGTTGGGCGAATTGTTGACCGGGTGCAGCGGGTCGAAAAGCGGACCGTTTTTCCCCGTGACGAAATCGTGCTCGCGGTACGGCTTGTTGTCGCCCACGAAGTACGGCCAGCCGAAAAACCCGGCGGCGCGTGCGCGGTTCACTTCATCGTGACCGGCAGGGCCTCGGGAGGTATCGGGTTCTCCGGCGTCGGGGCCTACTTCGCCCCAAAAAAGCAGGTGACGGCGCGGATCGAGGGAGATGCGGAAGGGGTTGCGGCAGCCCATGACATAGATTTCGGGGCGGCCGAAGTTGGCGCCTTCCTGGTTTGCTCCCCCGGCGTAGGCCCCACCCCCGGCCCCTCCCCCTCCGGGGAGGGCGCCTCCTGTTGCGATCTACTCCCCTCCCCGGAGGGGGGGGCCGGGGGTGGGGCCTGCACCGGAGCCGGCCACCCGCACATCCTTATCCGTAAACAAATTCCCCGCCGGGCACACATACGATCCATCCGTCAAAGGTTTGATCCTCAATTTTACCGCGCAAATCCATGGTATTGGACGATGATTTCTGCGCGTCCCAGGCGCTGCGGCCTGGGCGTTCGTCGATGGGGTCGTAGCCCTCGGAGGCAAAGGGGTTGGTGTTGTCGCCGGTGGACAGGTAGAGGTTGCCGTCGCCGTCGAATTCGATGCAGCCGGCGGCATGGCAGCATTCTTCGCGCTGCACGCCGACTTTCAGGAGCAGGTGTTCGGAGGCCCTGTCGAGCGTGTCGGCCGTGAAAACGAAGCGGGAAAGGTTGTTCACCGTTTCGTCGCCGATGGGGGAATAATAAAGGTAAATCCAGTGATTTTCCTCGTATTGGGGGTCGAGAGCGAGGCCCAGCAAGCCGTCTTCCTCTTCGGAGTACACGGGGAATTTGGTGACAATCGTGATCAGGCCGGTGTTCGGATCCAGCAGTTTAATGGCGCCGCGGCGCTCGATAAAGATGATGCGGCCGTCGGGCAGCATTTCGAATTCCATGGGTTCGGTGAGTTCGCTGGCCAGCACGGTTTTGACGAAGCGCGTGGGGTCGGGCAGTGCTTCGGTGCGGCAATGGCCGTAATCCAGCCGCCGCTGTTGGCCGATGGCGTATTTCAGTCCGCCGAGGAGGTGCTGCAGGTATTCGGGCTCGCTGTACGACTCCTTCGTGTGGCCCATTTCGGTATAAAATGCGCGGCCGCCGTCGTACTCGTGGCACCAGGAGATGGGGTGGCAGGGATCGTGGCCGGGCTGCTGGCACATCGTTCCGCCCTCGTAGGAGCCCTCGTCAAGCGACAAAAGCACCTGCACCTGGGGGTTGAATTCCTTGAAATTGTACCATTCGTCCTGGCGCTTCCAGGTATCGCCCGGGAGGTGGTGGGTAGCCGGATGGTCGTGGGTTTTGACCTGCACGCTGGCCTCCTGGATGGCCGGGTGACCGTCGAAATAAGCGCCGGCCAGTCCGCCGTACCATTTCCAGCCGTACTCGGTATCCGTCGCGGAGTGGACGCCCACGTAACCGCCGCCGGCCTGGATATAACGTTCAAATTCAGCCTCTTGCGTGGGATTGAGCACGTCGCCGGTGGTGTTGAGGAACACCACGGCGTTGTAGCGGCGCAGGTTTTGTTCGTTGAAATCGGCCGCCTCTTCGGTCGTGTCCATGATCATCTGGTTGTCGCGGCAGAGCCGGCGCAGCGCGGCGATACCTGCCGGGATGCTCTCGTGGCGGTAGCCTTCCGTTTTTGAAAAAACGAGTATGCGGGGCGGGGTATCGTCGTGGAAGCAGGCGGAGAGGAAGAGGGCGGAGAGGAAGAGGAGGGCGGGAAGGCGCATGATCGCTGTGTTGGCTGAACGTTTGGGCGAAAATAGGTGCTCAAACCAGAATTTTTAACATGCGCTCCTTCTCCGTTCCAAATATCGACCCTGCAATAAAATCGCTTTACGGTTATGTAGGAATGCGCTGATGCGCCGTCATACCGCCCATTACGATCTTCATTATGCGCACCTTCGCCCAGCGAGGTACAGTCCGCAGTAAATTGACCAGGAAAAATGAAAGAAAACCTGGTAGCACGGTCGACTTTCGTCCCAACGCCTTTAATATGGGCAGGGCAAGGTCAGCGGCTTTGAGCGACAAGCTCATTTTCATGTTCGCCCGTTCGCCAAAGCGGCTCTCCACGGGGCCGGGCGCAGCGGCCAACACAGCGGTGCCGTGGCGCCAGAGTTCAATGGCGATGGCTTCCGCTAGCGATTGGATGTAAGCTTTGGTGGCAGCATAATGTGCGGCATAAGGCACGCCTTGAAAAGCGACCAATGAACTCATCAGGATCATTCCGCTGTTTTTCCGCCCCTGAAAAATTTGGGAAAAATGGTGCGCCATACGCAGCACAGCCTCACAGTTGACGCGCAGCATGTCCACTTCCGAAACAATATCTGCATTTTCAAACAATCCTGAGGTCCCGTACCCGGCGCAGGCGACCAAAAGTCCGACATCCAGATCCTTAGTCGCATCCAGCACTTGCTGCACTTGAGTGGCATTCGAGAGGTCGGCGGCCAGAACAAGGGTTTGAATACCGTATCTGGTTTGCAGAGACGAGCTGATTTTTTCCAATTCTTCCCGGTTTCGGGCGTTCAACGCAAGATTAAGGCCGGCCTCGGCTAGCCGTTCGGCGAGGCCGAGGCCGATGCCGGAGGAAGCGCCCGTAACAAGCGCCCAAGGGCCGTAATTGTTGAAAAATCTTGTTTTTGCTTTTTTTGAAAAATACATAACGCCTGACTGCGATTGGATTAGGCACAAAGGTGTGGCTGCAGACAGGCGGGCAGCGATAACAAATGTTAAGACCTGATCGAACCGTTTATTTTTTTCGCGTGGCACTTTTCAAACGACTCAGGTGCACTGGCGTAATCCCCAGGTAAGAAGCGATCATGTGCTGCGGGGCACGATTGTGGATGTACGGAAATACTTCTGCAATGGTGTCGTAGCGCTCTTTGGGTGACCGGGAGTAAAGGTTTTTCACCCGGTGATCCTGGTAAATGAAATAAAACTCGGCGATCAGCCTGCCCAACCGGTCGCCTTGTTGCAAATGTTGGTATCCCCATTCTATGGCTGAACGAGGCAGCACGACCAACTCCGTATCTTCCAGGGTCTGAAGGGTGTATAAGGCAGGCTGGCGTAGAATAAAACTCGAATAATCCGCGATAAATTGATTCTCCAGCGCAAAATGAATTGTGTGATCTACTCCGTTGTTGTCCGTGACCATTACCCGTATAAGGCCCTTATTGACGAAGAATACTTCACTGGGCACCATGCCGGGGCGGCTCAAAATCTCCTGCTTCTTAAATGTTCTGAGCGCACAACGACTGAGGAATTCCCGCAATTCCTCGTCGGAAATCGAGATCATTTGGCGAATTACTAATTGTATGGCTTCCACTGTTGGTAATTATATATCAAAATGGTGTATCAACATGATTCGGAAAGCCCGCCATACGACGCAAACCCGAATTCATCGCTCACTTTCGGGCATTCAGCATTTTGGAGATGGCAGGAAAATCCCTTTTACGGCACTTTTGTTCATGCGTTCAACCAAACCAGCGCACGGTTCAATGATGCCAGCTACCGGACCCACCCCCTCCACCCTCTTTCCCCTCCCCCACTACAACCGCCTCTGCTTCCTCAAAAACATCATCACCCACCCGAACATCGAGGTCGGCGATTACACGTACTACGACGATTTCGAGGACGTGCGCAATTTTGAAAAAAACGTGCGCTATCATTTCGACTTCATCGGCGACCAGCTGCGCATCGGCAAATTCTGCTCCATCGCCTCGGGTGTGGAATTCATCATGAACGGCGGCAACCACCTCTCCGACGCTGTTTCCGCCTACCCTTTTGCCATTTTCGGCCACGGCTGGGAGCACGCCATGGACGGCCGCACGTACCCCAACCGCGGCGACATCACGGTCGGCAACGACGTGTGGATCGGTTACCGCGCCGTGATCATGGCCGGCGTGACGATCGGCGACGGCGCCATCGTAGGGGCTTGCTCGGTGGTCACCAAAGACGTGCCGCCGTATACCATCGTGGGCGGCAACCCGGCGCGGGAGATTCGCCGGCGGTTCTCCGAGGAAGAAATCGCGCGCCTGCTCGAACTGCGCTGGTGGGATTGGCCCATCGAACAGATCACCGAACGGGTGCAGTGGCTGACGGGTAAGCACATTTGAGCCGCAACGTTGCCTGCCGGGGGGTTATGGATGCTTTGACAGCAGTTTGAAAAAAGTTGGTTTCTTTTTTTGGAACATTCATTCCAATACACACATCTTTGCTTCTGGAATTATCGTTCCAATATTTTCAAACTTCCAAAGTATTTTCAAAACATGAGCAATTTAAACGGAAAAGTAGCCGTCGTAACCGGCGGAAACAGCGGCATAGGATATGCAGCGGCCCAGGAATTCATCGCCAATGGCGCCACCGTGGTCATCACCGGCCGCAATGCTGAAAAAGTAGCCGTGGCGGCCACCGAGCTCGGCGCTATCGGTATCGTGGCCGACCAGGCCAATCTGTCGGACCTCGACGCCCTCGTAGCCGAAGTGAAACGCCGCCTGCACAAGGTGGACGTGCTCTTCGTCAACGCGGGCATCTTCACGCCGACCCCTGTGGGTTATATCACCGAAGACACGTACGACTCGCAGATGGACATCAATTTCAAAGGAGCCGTTTTTACCATCCAGAAATTTCTGCCGATCCTGAACGACGGCGCTTCCATCATCAACCTGTCGTCCATCAATGCCTACACAGGCATGGCCAATACAGCCATTTACGCGGCCAGCAAAGCGGCGCTCAACTCCTTCACCCGCACCGCCGCCACGGAACTTGCCCCGCGCAAAATCAGGGTGAATGCCGTGAACCCCGGCCCGGTCGCTACGCCCATTTTCAGCAAAGCGGGCTTACCCGAAGCAGAAATGAACGCTTTCGCCGGCGCCATGCAGAACCGGGTACCCCTGAAACAATTCGGGACGCCCGAAACAGTCGCCAAACTCGTGAGTTTCCTCGCTTCCGATGATGCCTGGTTCATCACCGGAGCCGAGTACAACATCGACGGCGGTATCAACATCAACCCCGGCCTGATGTAATTTTTTGTACAATTCTGGAACGAATGTTCAAAAAAGACGGAATTTTGGGGGCGGGTCGTTCGATCCGTCTCCAAAACGTTTTCACATGCCGAGGAACAAACAATTCGACGAGCAGCAGGTGCTCGAAAAAGCGATGGAACTCTTCTGGAAAAAGGGTTACAATGGCACCTCCATTCAGGATTTGGTAGAGCACCTGGGCATCAACCGGGCCAGCTTGTATGATACCTACGGCGGCAAGGATGCTCTTTTTGAAAAAACCTTCGAGTATTACCAGCAAATCAACGCTCAAAAAACAAAAGAGCTCCTCGCCCAAACGCCTTCTGTAAAAGAGGGGCTCAGAAATTTATTCGGCCTCCTTATCGAGCAGGCCGTTAAAGACGCTGATAAAAAAGGCTGTTTCGTGGTCAATACTACCACCGAACTCATCCCCAACGATGAGAAATGGTTGCCGGTGCTCAACCGCAACCGCAAAACGTTTGAAAACCTGTTTTTTCAACACCTGCAACGCGGCGTGGCGCAAGGAGAGATCAGCCCGGACAAAGACCTGAAATCCATAGCCGCCCTCTTGTTCGCCCTGAACAACGGCTTGCAGGTGGTCGCAAAAATCAATCCTTCCAAAATGGATCTGATGAAAATCGCGGAGGCGGGTATGCAGGTGCTCAATTGAGCTCAGCGCTTCGCTTCCGGTTGTACCACCAGAACACCACACACAAGGCGATATACGGAAGGGTTGAAAACAGCATTTTTACATTGAAAGACAACATCCCCGCCAGCAGGATCAACAAGACCACCGGACTCAGGATGATAATACCCAGCCAGTTGAGCCTTTTGTTCGGTGCTTTTCGGATCGCGCACCAGAGCAGCAAGAGCTGACCGATCAGCCCGGCGAGGATAAGGGGATGGGTAATGGTCTGCCAGAAACCTTCCTGCTTGCAGAAAATTTCGTACTCCCCCTGGAAAACGAACATGGATTTATCCAGCCCCCATTCCATGTAACAGATGGAGAAGGCAAGCAATAAGCCGAGGTTGATCAGTCTGTTCATGGTGTGGTCAATTGGTTTTTATTGAAAACGGTGATCGGTCAGCGCCCTCAAATAATTTTCCAGATCGATCTTTTCCCCCATTGTCAGGCCCAGCGGCGTACGCAGCAACGAGTCGGCGTTGATCGGGTTGGGCACCACATCCAGCGGCCGGTCGTAGTATTCGATCACTTCGCGCAGGCTGCGAAAGCGGCCGTCGTGCATGTAGGGGGCGGTGAGGGCCACGTTGCGCAGGCCGGGGACTTTGAATTTGCCGAGGTCCGAAGAGTCGTGCGTGATGGCGAAGCGGCCCGGATCGTCGCCGGGTTTGCCGCTGTACAGCCCGATGTTGCGGAATTCGTCGCCCGTGAAATCGGGGGTAAAATGGCAGTCGAAACAGCGGCCTTTTTTCATAAAAACCTGCCGGCCTCGGCGCTGCGAATCGCTGAAAGCCGTAGTGTCGCCGTTGAACCAGCGGTCGTGGGGCGAGTCGCCGGTTTCGAGGGTGAATTCGTAAGCGGCGAGGGCGTCGCCCAGCGCCAGCGAATCGACGGGGCGCTTGTAAATGGCTGAAAACCAGCGGCTGTACTCCTTATGCTTGGCCAGTCGCCGTACGGCTTGCGGGATCGGCAGTCCCATTTCCACGGGATTGCGGATGGGGTGCAGGGCCTGGTCGGCCAGGGTGGTGGCCCGGCCGTCGTAGAAAAAGTAAGGCCGGGCGCTGAGGTTCATGGCCGAAGGCGTGTTGCGGGCCGTGCGCTGCCCCCGGATGCCCAGGCTGAACGCCACGGTATCGGCAAAAGCGAATTCGGGGCGGTGACAGGAGGAGCAGGAAATGGTTTTATCGGCCGAGAGGATCGGATCGAAAAACAGTTTTTCGCCGAGCTCGGCAGGCGTCACCGGGTCGGTGCTGCGGTAGGCGGGCAAAGTCAGCACTAAACCGGCAGCTGTGATAAGAAGAAAGGTAATCCGTGTCATTGACCTGCAAAATTCGGGTACAGACAAGAGTTGTTGCGGGAATTTGTATTTTTTTGTCCGATCCGAATGAAAAATAGAACGGGTCTATTTCTACAAATGAGCAGCTGAATGGGACAGGTATTTTGTTTGTCAAGGTTTTTTTGACAGGATTTACATGATCAACAGGTTAAAAAAGTCGGCTTCCCCGACTGAATCCTATTTGGCGGCGGAGCCGGCTTTTTTAACCTGTTGATCATGTAAATCCTGTCTGAAAAAACTGCCTCGTCGGGAATACCAGTCTCATCAACCCTGATTCAAAGTTATTTACACGTCCAGTCGGCTGGATATCAAAATCTCTACCTCTTCTCTCCTATGCAGCGCACCTTCCATTGGGGCATCATCGGCCCTGGCCGTATTGCCCGCAAATTCGCCGACGACCTGCGGCTCCTGCCCAATGCCAAACTGCACGCCGTGGCCTCCACCGACCCCGGTCGCGCCCGCGCTTTCGCCGACGAGTACGGCGCCGATTTTGCCTACGGACGCTACGAGGATATCGCGCATTGTCCCGATCTGGATGTCGTGTACGTGGCCACGCCGCATGTGCTGCACCACCACTGCGCGCTGCTGTGCCTGAACCAGGGCATGTCCGTGCTCTGCGAAAAACCCTTCGCGATGAATGCCGTCCAGGCCCGCGAAATGATCGATGCAGCGCGCAAAAACGATGTTTTTCTCATGGAGGCGCTTTGGACCTTCTTCATTCCTGCCGTGGAAAAAGCGCTGGAATTGATTCATTCGGGCGCCATCGGGACAGTCCATACCGTCAAATCCGACTTCGGTTTCACCACGCCCTTCAACCCTACTTCGCGCCTGTTCGACAAAAAACTGGGCGGCGGCTCCTTACTCGATATCGGTATTTACCCGGCCTTGCTGGCCCTGAAAATTTTTGGACAACCAGCCTCAGAGGACATTCAGGCAACGGCCACCTTCGGCCCCAGCGGCGTGGACGAAAGTTGCGTGTTCACCTTTCGCTACCCCGGCAACCGCCTCGCGATGGGCCATTCCACCCTCGTGGCCAACACACCGGTAGAGGCCTGGATATACGGCTCGGAAGGCTCGATTTACCTCTCGCCGCGTTTTCACCACACCCAACAGATCACGCTGACGCGCTACAACGGCGCCAAAGAAGTGTTCGACCTGCCCTACCCCGGCTGGGGCTACCAGTTCGAAGCCGATCACGTGCAGGATTGCCTGGATGCGGGGAAGAGGGAGAGCGATCGGGTGCCGCTGGATTTTACGCTGGGGCTGGCGGAGACGCTGGATGCGGTGCGGGGGAAGATCGGGCTGGAGTATTTTTAACACGGAGACACAAAGACACGGAGAATATCTACCCCATGCCTTTGTGTCTCCGTGTTAATCACCTGATAGTCAAGCAAATACCACTTCCACCACATCTTCCACCTTCAAACCAAGCAAGGTGGCTGCGCGGCCCATATTGATGGCGATTTCGAGGTAGCCGGCGCTGTTGAACAGGCAGAGCGGCTCGCCCAGCGGTACGTCGCAGTAGTTGTCGCTGAGCCGCGTGATGGGGTCGTTGCGTTTGAAATACAGGGAAAAATCGCGCCCGTTGGCGGCTTTTTCGAACAGTTCGCGGCGGATATTGACCACCACGTTGTCAAAATTGTCGACGTGCACAACTGTGCCGCGCACCCGGCCGGGTGTGATGACCGGCTGGATGCTGATGCGCTGGGTCAGCGGCGGCGCCGTTTGGCCGAGGTGCTCGAACGGGGCGCTGGATACCAAATGCGCCGCGGCTTCGGCAAACACGTCCTTGACCAAAAAATGCCCCTGGGCGGGACAATCCAGCAGGCGAAGGTCGGCCGGGTTGACGTCGGAAAAAAGCAGGGAAAGCACGCCGTTGTCGGGCGCCAGAAAAAAATGCCCCTCGCGGCGCAGGGCCACGAAACGGTAGCCCGCGTCGTACACACAATTCACGCCGATGAGGTGAATGGTGCCTTCCGGAAATTCGGACCACACATTTTGCACCACAAAAGCACCCTGAACAATATCGAACGGCTTGATTTTGTGTGTAATATCTACCAACCGCACTTCAGGCGCCCGGCGCAGCAGCGCGCCTTTGAGCGCCCCGGCGTAAAAATCGCGGTCGCCAAAATCAGTGGTGAGGGTGAGGATTGGCATGGGAAGTAGCTTGGGGGTCGTGTAATCTGATATCTTATCTCAAATACCACGACCACAAAATTCACCTCAATATCAATAGGCGCGTTCGTCTTTTTTCTCGATAAAATTCATGTAGGCCCGGTTCACCACGCGGTTGCCGCCGGGTGTCGGGTAGCGGCCCGAAAAATACCAGTCGCCCGTATGGCCCGGGATGGCCTCGTGAAGTCCGTCGAGCGTTTGGAAAATGACCTGCACTTCCGGTTTGATATCCTTGTGCCGTACGATTTTGGCGATCTGGCGGCTGATTTCGCAGTATTCGAACAAGTCGTACAACTGCACCACCTCGTTGCGGACCATCTCTGCGGGCAGGTTTTCCGAGTTTTTGCAGCGTTCGTAGGTCTCTTGCAGCAGGTGGGCGCGGCCGGTTTCTTCGAGCAGTTGAGTCAATGCCTGGAAGGCCACGAAATCCTTCATTTTACTCATGTCGATGCCGTAGCAATCGGGAAAACGAATTTGCGGCGCGCTGGATAAGATAATGATCCGCTTGGGCTTGAGCCGGGCGGTGATGCTCACGATGCTGTCGCGCAGGGTGGTGCCACGAACGATGGAGTCGTCGAGCAGCACGAGGGTGTCTTTTTCGTTTTCGACCAGGCCGTAGGTTACGTCGTAGACGTAGCTGACCATGTTGTTGCGGCTTTTGAGGTCGGCGATAAAGGTGCGTTGTTTTTCGTCCTTGTGCACCAGTTTTTCCACCCGGGGGCGCTGGTTGAGGATTTCGGCGATTTTTTCGGGGCTGAGTTTGCCTTTGGCTTTCAGGAGTTGTTCCTGTTTCCAGAGGTTCATTTCTTTTTCCAGGCCTTCGGCAAGGCCGTAAAATGCCGCTTCGGCGGTGTTGGGTATGAAGGAAAAGACCGTGTTTTTGAAGTCGAAATTGACCGCTTCGAGCACAGGGCGGGCGAGTTGTTCGCCGAGTTTTTTGCGTTCGAGATAAATCTCGCGGTCGTTGCCCCGGCTGAAATAAATGCGTTCGAAGGAGCAGGCGCGTTTTTCGGGCGAATCGGCGAAAGGCAGCTCGTCCACCTTGCCGTTGTATTTCATGATAAGCGCGTGGCCCGGTTTGAGTTCGCGCACCTTGTCGAAGCGCACGTTGAACACCGTCTGGATGGCCGGGCGTTCGGAGGCGCCCACGACCACCTCGTCGTCCTGGTACCAGTAGGCCGGCCGGATGCCGTGCGGGTCGCGGATAAGGAAGGCATCGCCGTGGCCGATGAGTCCGCCGAGCACATAGCCGCCGTCAAATTTTTTGCAGGCGCGGCGCAGCAGTCGCTGGATGTCGAGGTTTTCGAAAATGAGCTGGTTGATGGCCTGGTTGCCCTGTCCGTCGGGTTTGTACCAGGTGTGCAGGCGTTGCACTTCGTCATCGAGGAAGTGGCCGATTTTTTCCAGCACCGTGACCGTGTCGCTTTTTTCCTTGGGATATTGGCCGAGATCGACGAGTTCCTGGAAGAGTTCGTCCACGTTGGTCATGTTGAAATTACCGGCCAGGAGGAGGTTGCGGGTGATCCAGTTGTTCTGGCGGTGGAAGGGGTGGACGCGCTCGATGGAGTTGTCGCCGTGGGTGCCATAGCGCAGGTGACCCATGAGCACTTCGCCGGCGTAGGGTACGTTGGCTTTGAGCCAGGCGGGATCGTCGAGTTGGGCGGGCGTGAGGTCTTTGAGGCGGCCCCAGACCATGTCGAAGAGGTCGGTGAGGTAGTTCGGGGCGTTGGAGCGTTTTCGGCTGATGTAGCGGGTGCCGGGTTTCGCATTCAGCTTGATGGTTGCTATTCCGGCCCCGTCCTGGCCCCGGTTGCGCATTTTTTGCAGCAGCAGCTGCAACTTTTGCACGCCGTAGAAGGCCGTTCCGTATTTTTTGTGGTAATAATCGAGTGGTTTGAGGAGGCGAATAACGGCAATGCCGCATTCGTGGTGGATCTGGTCGCTCATTCGTGGGAAAAGTGGTGAAAACGCCGCGGAATTCGCCGCAAAGGTACGTCGTGCCGCCCGGAAAGCCAACGAAACGCCAAATGCCGCTTGGGGTTTTGCAAAGGCGGGGCGTTTGCAAGTCATTGACGAACAAGAGCAGCCCCTGCGACGATCTCCTGTTCAGGTGTCCGGTATCGCGAAATTTTTCGCATACTTACCATTTCCAATTTTCTCCACACCTCTAAATTTCCCAACACATGCTGGCAAAGATTTTCCTTGAACTCACCGAATACTCCTGGTTTCGCAGGTTTGCCTGGAAGCCGATTTACAACCGCCTCGCCAAAAGTTTTCCTTTCGACGACTGGGTTTTTATGAATTACGGCTTCGAGCCGGTGGAATTTTCCACGCGGCCTGAATTGACGGCAGACGACGAACCCGACCGTTATCCCCTCCAACTCTATCATTTTCTGGCCAGCCAAATGGACGTGAGCGGCAAAAAAATGCTCGAAGTGGGCAGTGGCCGCGGTGGCGGCGCTTCGTACATCGCCCGCTATCTGAAACCTTCGGAAATCGTGGGCATGGATATCGCCGACCATGCGGTGGCCTTCGCCAACAAACGCCACAACAGTCCGAATCTCCGCTACGTGACGGGCAATGCAGAGCAACTTCCTTTCGACAACGAGCAATTCGACGTGGTCATCAATGTCGAATCCAGCCACGCCTACGGCTCGGTCGCCAAGTTTTTTGACGAAGTCAAACGCGTGCTCCGGCCCGGCGGGCAATTTCTCATCACCGACATGCGCGACCCGAAAAACCTCGCGGGTTTTGAAGAAACCCTGTTGTCCTCGGGCCTGACGCTGGTAAGCAAAAAAGTAATTTCCCCCAACGTGAGGCAGGCCATTGCGCTCGAAGACGATGCCAAAAGGGCCCGCATCCGCAAACAGATACCGGCCCGTTACGTCAAATTCTTTGAAGAATTCGGCGGGGTGCAGGGTTCGCAAATCGACAAGGATTTGCACTCGGGGGCGCTGGTGTACTTCTGGTATGTGCTGAGAAAGGACGTACCAGCATCGGCATAATTTTTACCGGTCAGGGTCTTTCAGCGCTAGATATTTCAGGAATAGCGGCTTGCTCACGGATGGCTGCGAAAGCAGAAATACGAACGCCCCGATGCGTTCAAAACATCGGGGCGTTCGCCATAACCCAAGGGTATTGGGTCTATCCCTGCCTGCCTGCCGGAGCAAGTACCTGGGTAACGTTGATGTTAAACCGATTCAGTTGACGGAGCAGTTCGTCAAAATGTAAAATCTGCAGGGTTTCCCTGTACTCACCAGCCTCCAGCGACAAGGTTTTGGCATAGGGATTAACCGATATTTTAGTCCTTCCAGGTTCATAAACCCTTAAATAACTGGGCTTTCCAATCCATGCATTGAAATATTTTTGAACCGGTAAATAACAGGTCGTGCTGACAATCTTGTTTTCGGAAAGGAGGAGGAAATTTTCAAAAAAATCGTGTTTCAGGCCATTGTCATAAATAAAAGCGGACGCGTTTTCCCGGCCTATTATCGTTTGCTTTAATGATCTGGCCAGCGTCGATTTTTGAATCTCGAACAATACCCCTCCCGTAAAGAGGAAACCCAGCGGAACAGCGATGAAATAGCCCTCAGGCAATAAAATGGAGCTCACGCTACAAAAGCCGAGAAAAAAAACTGCTGTTACAATAGCCTTGGTATAATTGCGATAGACCTTCATAGCCATTGAAAAATAATCAGGCTGGCCTGTCTGCAGACAGGCCAACCTTGTTTTGCGACAGATTATTTTACCAGGAAAGGGCCATCAATCCGGAATAGATTGCTCCGCCCATCACGGCGCCCGGGCCGGCCCCCACGCCGCCGAGCGTGGCGCCGACAGCAGCGCCGTCGGCAGCGCCGCTCAGGTCAGCCAGAGCCATGGCCGCGAGTTTTTTACATTTTTCACCACATGCGCGCTCTTCGGCACCCTGGGCCTGCGGCAAATTTGCGTAGTAGCAACTCGAAGATGTGATGGAAAACCAATAAGTATAACTACCCTGGGCAACGCCAAGAATAGAGGCCAAACCCTGGGTAAGCAGAACCTGATCCGACTGATTCAGGAGCGAATTTGTCTGAGTGACAAAATCAGCAATGGTCTGGTTCTCGTAATTGGAAATGGCCGAACTGATCGTATTGACATCGGTGGCCAGATAGTTCGATTGCGACCCTTGGCCTGGCGAATAATAGGTGAAGTAATTGTTGAATGCCCCATCGATCAGGGTATTCACATCGCCGTTATTTCCGGAATTGAAAAAAGACTTTGTAAGGGATTTCAGTTGGGCGACCGAAGCGTCCGACTTAACGGGGTTCAACTCTCCCGAAGCAATTTTTGAACAAATAAAATCGAGGTACGCATTGTGTTTTTGAAAGGCCGCATCCCTCGCATCGACGGCTTCCTGGCTTCGTTTATCAGCGGGTTCCTGTACCGGAATCACCGGATATTCATTGCCTTTTTTACATGAGAGAAAGTAGAGTGCTGTGGACAACGTGAAGCAGGTGAACAAAGTAATTTTCAGGTACTTCATGTTCAGTGAATAAGAATTTAGTTACCCCTACCTTGTTTTAAAGTGGTGGTCAGGAAATTCCACCGCTTGGCTAAAACAAAATCTACGTCCGAAGATTGAGGATAAAAATTGAACCCTATTCCTGGAATTCCATAAAGTGGCAGCTTTGATCCAACTCATCCGTTGATTTGTCTAACCAATGCTTTTTTGCGCCCGCAAATATATACGAATAAATTCACCTTTGTCAAGAGAGGTGGCCGCATTTTTTTGCCTTATTCGAAAAAATTTCACCAGCCATACCCTACCCGGAGGCGGGTATTCTACTCCTTCTTTTTCTTGAAATCGCCCCGCTTCCAGGCCTGAAAAAACTGCCCCCAGGCCAGCGGGCTGAAAATATTCATCGGCGGCGTCTGGCCGATGTAGACGTATTCGCGCGACTGCTGCCGCAGGTAAAAATTGGCACTTTCGGCTCCTCCATACGGTACGATATCGGGGCTCTTGCGGGCTTCGGTGAGGTAATCGTTGGCGAGGTTTTCGGCGGCCCGGCGCTGAAGTTCGGGCGTCACATCCATTTTCAGGAACTCGATTTTGAAGTGTTCGCGGGAAGGCCAGGGGAAAATGACCGTTTCCGGCAGGTTGATGGTGTCGGCGGTCATAAACTGCACCACGGAGTAGCGGTCCTGGGTGAGCGTATCTGGAATCCGGATAGTAACCGGCTGAAAACCAATACAATTGAAGCGAACCCGGTCGCCTTTTTCCACTACGAGGGTAAAAAAGCCCCGGTAATCGGAGTAGCTCCCGCGGCCTTTTTCGGGCAGGTGAATACTGGCATAAGGCACGGGCATGAGCCGGCCTTCGGCGTCGGTGATGAGCATGCCGGAAAACTGAATCAGCTGGGGCGGCGGAGGGGTGGTCGGTTGCTGAGCAAGGGCGATCTGAACGGCTGCAGCCAGCGTCAGGATCAGCGCAAAAAGACTTTTTTTCACGTAACAGATTTTTACAAAACAATCCAAAGGTAAGGAAAACGGAACCACGGGACACGGCACATGGTTCGGGGCGTGCAGTGGACGGATTACCGTGCCAATACGTTTAACCTCCAGAAAACGCTGGCACCGGCCCATAAATTCTTCTTTCCCATATCACCTTTACCCGGCACGCTTTGCCGCTCACCGTACACCATCCACCGTTTTTGTTACTTTTGCCACATATTTCGTTTACATTGAACAACAACTCTCATTATTACGCAATGTTCTGCAGACTTAAATTATTGACCCTGACGGCCTGCCTGCTCGGCGCAACCGCCCTGTCGGCACAAAACCCTACTCCGAAATACGGCCACATGAACCTCGGCAATTTGCTGGAGGCCATGCCGGATACCAAAAAGGCAAACGACGACCTTAAGGTCTTCGCCGACAAACTTTCTGCCAAAGACGACTCCCTGACCAAAGCATTTCAGGCTGCTTACAACCAGCTGGAACAGGATTACAACAGCGGTATTCTGACACCCGTAGTGGCCCAGCAGCGCCAGGAAGAACTGCAAAAACAGCAGGCTTTTATCCAGAAATTCGAAGAAGACGCCCAAAAACAAGTCAGCGACAAACGCGACGAACTGCTCAAACCCATCCTCGACCGGGTGGATGCCGCAGTGAAAGCCGTCGCCAAAGAGAACGGCTACCTCATGATTTTTGATACCAGCAGCGGCGCCATGCTTTTTGCCGCCGATACGGAAGACGTGACGGAACTGGTGAAGAAGAAACTGAACCTTTGACGGATCAGTCCACACGATTTACAAAAAGCCGGCCGGGGAGCGCCCCTGCCGGCTTTTTGCATTTTATATGCAACCCGGCCGCGCTTGCACGGACTTTTTTAGTTTTGCGCTTCTTTCTGCCTAAATTACTCGTGGCCTGCGTTATACAGCCCGCGATCTTTTCCAAAATCACGAACACAACACATGAATTCTTTCAGAACGCTGAACAATGTCGCTGGCTGGCTGGTCTTCGCCATCGCGGCCATCGTGCTGGGCGCAGCCGCCGAACCCACGGGCAGCCTGTGGGACTGCGGTGAGTTT
This sequence comes from Saprospiraceae bacterium, assembly GCA_044224705.1. Classification (GTDB taxonomy): domain Bacteria; phylum Bacteroidota; class Bacteroidia; order Chitinophagales; family Saprospiraceae; genus M3007. The sequence continues at coordinate 8,544 of JBGAJY010000057.1, read as the reverse complement.
ATTTCCGGCGCCTATAAATTGCAGGTGGTGCACCCTCCGGGCGCCCCGGTATTCCTGCTCGTCGGCCGGCTTTTTGCCTGGGTTGGCTCCATGGTATCGGACAATCCTTCCACGATAGCCTACTCCGTCAACCTGCTTTCGGCACTTTGTACGGCGTTCGCAGCCCTTTTTATTTGCTGGAGTACGACCATCCTGGCGCGCATCGCACTGGTGGGCCGCAGCAACGAACCCGTTGGCGGACAGGCTTTTGCAGTAGCTGGCGCCGGCGTAGTAGCCGGCCTGACCACGGCGTTCCTTTCTTCCGTGTGGTTTTCGGCCGTCGAGGGCGAGGTGTACGCCATGTCCACCTTTTTTACCTGCATGACCCTTTGGTCGGTGCTCAAATGGTACAACCTGCCCGATACGGCGCAGGCCGACCGCTGGCTGGTGTTCGCCATGTATTCGACAGCGCTTTCCATCGGCGTACACTTGCTCAGCTTGCTGACTTTCCCGGCGCTGGCCATGTTCTATTATTTCAAAAAACGCGAAAAAATCACCCTTGGCGGCACACTGGTTGCTGCCGGGTCGGGTGTGTTGTTTATCCTGCTGGTGCAATCGCTCATCATCACGGGTATTCCGAAGCTGTGGGCGTTTTTTGACAAATTCATGGTCAATTCGCTCGGAATGCCTTTTCACAGCGGCCTCATTCCATTGTTTCTCTTGTTTGGCGGCGTGTTTTATTTCCTGCTGCGCCGCGCCCAGCGCACGGGCAACGGGCTCATGCAGCGCCTTGTGGTAGCTTTTGGCCTGATGGTGATCGCTTATCTCACGTACGGCACGGTCGTGATCCGCGCCAACGCGAACCCGCCGATCAACATGAACAATCCCTCCGACGCCATGCGTCTGCTTCCCTATCTCAACCGCGAGCAATACGGCGAACGGCCACTCCTGCGCGGTCCGGATTTCGATGCACGGCCCTACAAATACGAGCGCAGCCCACGCTACGGCCGGGTAGGTAATCAATACAAAATCGTGGAGGAAAAGATCGATCCGGTGTTCAAACCCGAAGACCAGACCTTTTTCCCGCGCCTGGGCGACTATTCGCAAGGCCGCCCCGCACTTTACCGCAAATGGATCAACAAACCCAGCGGCAAAACCGATTTTGGGGATAACGTCGAATTTTTCTTCAAATACCAGGTCGGCTGGATGTACTGGCGCTATTTCATGTGGAATTTCGCCGGCCGCCAAAATGGCGAACAAGGCTACTATTCCTGGGACCCCAGCGCCGGCAACTGGATTTCCGGCATCGATTTCTACGACGAAATGCGATTGGGCAACCAACAGGACCTGCCCGATTTCCAGAAATATACCCAGGCCCGGAACAAGTACTACATGATCCCCTTCTTCCTGGGTCTGCTCGGCATGTTTTTCCATATCCAGCGGCGTCCGCGTGATTTCGCAGCCATCATGGCCCTGTTCATCATCACGGGTATCGGTATCATTGTTTACTCCAACCAGCCACCCAACGAGCCGCGCGAACGCGACTACGTGCTGGCCGGTTCGTTCGTGACCTATGCGATATGGGTGGGATTGAGTGTGCTGGCGTTGTTCGACCTGTTCTCCCGAAGGCTCAATGTGCCGGGTCTCGCCGGAGCAGGGCTGGCGACCGCACTGGCCTTGAGCGCACCGCTGCTCATGGCGACCCAAAACTGGGACGACCACAGCCGCGCCAAACACTTCGCCAGCCGCGACTACGCATCCAACTTCCTGCATTCCTGCGCCCCCAACGCCATTATTTTCACCTACGGCGACAACGATACCTACCCGCTCTGGTACTGCCAGGAAGTAGAAGGCATCCGAACCGACGTGCGCGTGGTAAACCTCTCGCTCATCGCCGTCGACTGGTACATCGAGCAATTGCGCCGCTCGGTGAACAACTCACCGGCCATCAAAATGAGCATGCCCTCGGACAAAATCCGGGGCGACAAACGCACCCAGATCCCCTACCTGGCCAACCAGGACAGCGGGCGTGAAATGGACCTTCGGCAATGGCTGAAATTTATCGCCGAAGACCATCAACTGCCCATTCAGGGCGGCGAAGACTTCGAAACCTTCGTGCCGGCCAACAAACTTTTCCTGCCCGTCGACAAGGCCGATGTGGCCAAAAACAAGGTCGTGAGCGATTCGACCATCGTCGACACGCTGCACTTCAGCCTGGGCCTGAGCGAGAAGTCGCCCTTCCTGATCAAGGACCAGCTGGCCATGCTCGACATCATCGCCAACAACCTCTGGGAGCGCCCGATCTATTGGGCCGTCACGGTGCGTGAAGACCGCCTGCTCGGCCTCCAGGATTACCTCCAGCTCGAAGGGCTGTCGCTGCGCCTCGTGCCCGTCAAATCGACCAGTGACCTGCGCGCCTACGGAATGGTGGGTTGCGGCCGCGTAGCCGACGATATCGCCTTTAAAAATATCATGGAAAAATGGGCCTGGGGCAATTTTGACAAAGAGCGCCTCTATGTGGACCGCTCCTATATGCCCAGCCTCCAAACCATGCGCGTGGCCATGATCCGCGTCGGTCGCCAACTGGTCGCCGACGGCAAAAAAGACCAGGCCATCGCCCTCGCGGACAAATACTTCGAGGTGTTCCCGGAAATGAACTTCCCGAACGACCAGTTCACCGCGTTTATGGCCGACCTCTACTCCCGCGCCGGCGCCAATGAAAAAGCCGCCGCCGTGATCCGCCGGATGGCCGTGACGCTGGAACAGCAGATGCGCTATCACCAGTCGCTCTCCACGCGATTCCAGGAGGGCTACGAACAGGACTACCAGTATGCCCTTGGCAACCTGCAAACCCTCATGCGCGTAGCCGACGACATGAAAGACAGTACATTAGCCAACGAACTGGAACAGCAATTTACACCCTACCTGCCCAGCAACATGCCGCCCTTGCCGGGCAGCAAGCCGAAGCAGTAAGGCAATTCTTTTTTAGAAAGAGCGCTTTCAGTGTATGCTGAAAGCGCTCTTTTTTTGATGCCCAACCAAGGCTGGCGCGAGGCTTCGCCTTGTGACATGAAATCCAGTCGGGCTTCGCCCGACTTTAAGTTGGGCATAGCCCAACTGATGTACGACACGAGGCGAAGCCTCGCGCCAGCCCCACAAGAGCAAAAAGCAATACCGCCATGCCGCACCTCAACATCGAACTCAAAGCCCGCACCGCCCGCCAGAACGATATTCGCGCGTGGCTGCAAGCCCACAACGCCGACTTTCGCGGCACCGACCAGCAAACCGACACCTATTTTAAAGTACCCGACGGGCGGCTCAAACTCCGCGCCGGCAATGTCGAAAACAACCTCATCCATTATCGCCGCAGCGACAACCCGGAAGCGCGCGCTTCGGAAGTGGCCCTGGCGCCGGTGGCCGACAGCAACGCGCTGAAAACCGTCCTGACCCGGGCACTCGGCGTGCTGATAGAAGTGCAAAAACGCCGTGAAATCTATTTTATCGGCAACGTCAAATTCCACCTGGACGAGCTCGACGGCCTGGGGCAGTTTGTTGAAATCGAAGCCATTGCGCAAACTGCGGCCGATACCGAAGCGCGGCTGCACGAACAGTGCCGGTTCTATTCGGATCTTTTCGGCATTCGTCCGGAAGACATCTTGTCCGAATCGTACAGCGATATGTTGTTGCGCCGAAATACGGCGCCTTAGCCAGAAAGCCTTTCAATTTTTCAATCCTGTTTACCTTTGCGGCATGGGACGTATTCTAGCAGTCGATTTTGGGTTGAAACGAACGGGCATTGCCGTCACCGATCCGCTCAAAATCATCGCCAGCGCCCTGACGACCGTGCCGACTGCCGAAGTACTGGAGTTTTTACAACGCTACTGCAGCACGGAGGAAGTGGAAAAATTTGTGGTCGGACTGCCCTTGTACCCCGATGGCAATCCCGCCCAAATCGCCCCGCAAGCCGACGCTTTTGCAGAAAAACTGCGAAAACTATTTCCCGAAAAACCCGTTTTGCGGCAGGACGAGCGTTTCACTTCCAACGACGCCAAACGCATCATCCTCGCCAGCGGAATCAAAAAACAAAAACGCCGCGACAAATCACTGGTGGACAAAGTAGCCGCCGCCCTGATTCTGGAGCAGTACATGCAAGAACACTACTGGAGGTAACACCCATGATTCTACCAATTTACGCCTACGGCCAACCGGTCCTCAAAAAAGTAGCCGCCGAAATAGGACCCGATTTCCCGGGTCTGACCGAACTCATCGCCAATATGTGGGAAACCATGTACCACGCCGACGGTGTGGGCCTCGCCGCGCCGCAGATCGGGCAGGCCATCCGGCTTTTTGTCATCGATTCGGAACAGATCGAACGCGACGAGAAAAAAAATGAGGAAGAGCCCGGCTTCAAACGCGTGTTCATCAACGCCCGGAAAGTGGAAGAAACCGGTGAACCCTGGGCCTACGAAGAAGGCTGCCTCAGCATTCCGCGCATCCGCGGCGACGTGGACCGGCCACCGGCCATCCGGCTGCGCTGGCAGGACGAAAACTTCGACACCCACGAACAAACCTTCACCGGCATAAACGCCCGCGTGATCCAGCACGAGTACGATCATATCGAAGGCGTGCTGTTCACCGAGCGGCTCAAGCCCCTGAAAAAACGCCTGATCCAGCGAAAACTCGACGATATCAGGGTCGGTAAAATCAACACCGATTACAAAATGAAATTTTTCGCTTCGCGGTAAAAAAAGCCACAATAAGCGAACTCCCCGCCGGGCAGCGACGTTTGGTCGCTGCCCGGCTTTTTTTATTCTGTTTAACCGGCCAAACTGCAACCTGAATGGAATTTTCTGCGTCTTTTGTCGAAAAACATTCAAAACACTGGAAACGATTTTGATAAATAATGTTTCCTGCGTTACCTTTGCCCCATGTTAACTGAACAGCAGCAAAAATGGCTTAAGCGAACGGCCGAGTTATTCATGCGATACGGGATCAAAAGTATCACCATGGACGACGTGTCGCGCGAACTGGGCATTTCCAAAAAAACCCTCTACCAGTTTGTCGAAAACAAAAACGACCTGGTCATGAAGGTCATGGAACTGCACATCCAGGAAGAAAAGGAAGAGTGTTTTGAACAGTCCGAAAAATCGGCCGATGCGATTGACGAAATGTTCCTCGTGATGGAGGCCAATACCCAGCAGATGCAGCAAATGAAATCCAACATCGTGTACGATCTGCAGAAATACCACCACGAGGTCTGGGAAAAACTGCAGGAGTTCATCCAGGGTTTTCTCTTCCCCCAACACACCTATAAAAAGGAATTACTCTTCAAAGAATACCTGATGCACTACCTCTACGGGATTGTCTCCGAAAAGGGCCTGCAAGTCTTAAAAGCAAAACTATCCTGATTATGTTCCGAAATCTATTTCTTAATCTTCTGCTCCTCACCGTTTTGTGCGCAGGCAGCAGCCAGGCGGCCTTCGCTCAGGCGCAGTCTCCCATGCGCCTCGACGATTGCGTCAACTATGCACTGGACAACAATCCGCAGATTCGCGTCGCACAGCTCCAGGCGGCCGACGCTGAATGGCGCATCAAGGAAAACAAAGGCACCGGCCTGCCACAAATTTCCGGAAGCATTGGTTATCAATATTTTATCCAACGCCCCGGCATTCCGGCCAGCGCACTGGGCTTCCCCGGCGCCGGCGATGAAAAAGTAGCCTTCAACGCTTACCACAGCCTGACGCCGAGCATCACGCTCAACCAGCTGTTTTTCAGCAACAGCTACCGCCTGGCCACCCGCGCCGCCGATGTGTACCGGATTTACGTCAACGAACAACTCAGCGTCACGCGTCAAACCGTGCGCAACCAGGTCATCGACGCGTACCTGCCCGCCTTGCTCATCGGTGAAAACCTGAGCATTCTGGACAAAAACATCGCCAACCTGGAAAAACTCCTGAACGAAACCACGGCCATCCAAAACGCCGGCTTCGCCGAACAACTCGACGTGGACCGCCTCCAACTCTCGCTCAGCGCCCTGCGCAGCGAACGCGGCAACCTCCTGCGCCAGCAGGAAATGGTGATCAACGCCCTCAAACTCGCTATGGGTATGCCCGTCGGTACCGAGCTGGCCTTGTCCGATAACCTCAACCAACTGCTCGGCCAATACGCCACCGTGGACCTCACCTCCGAACTGGACCCGCAAAAACGCCCCGAATTCGTGCAGCTCCGCAAAGGCCGCGAACTCAGCGCCGTCAACGTGGACCTCAACAGCAAAACCTGGCTGCCCAGCGTGGGCGGATTCATCCAGTATTCTCCCGGCTTCCAGGGCGGCTTCGGCACCGACAACAAATGGTACTTCATCCCTTCGGCCGTCGCCGGAGTGTCGGTGAATTTCAACCTCTGGGACAGCGGTGTTTCGAAAGCCCGCCGCCAGCAAGCCATCATCGCGGTGCAAACCATCGATGAACAGGAAAAACTCCTCGTCAACGGCATGCAACTCGAACTGGCCAACGCCCGCAAACAATACCTCAATGCCCAGGAACGCGTGGCCAACCAGCAGAAAAACCTGACGCTCGCCCAACGCATCTACGATACCACCCAAACCAAGTACAAGGCAGGCGTCGGCTCCAGTTTCGAACTCGTAAATGCCGAAAGCGGCCTGTACCAGGCCCAGCAATCGCTCATGACGGCGCAATACGATTTGCTGACGGCGCGCATCGCCGTGCAAAAAGCCCTTGGAACCGCCAACTAAACCTTGATTTTCAACAACTTAAAAACAAAACTTCCATGAAAAATATCACCCTCGTCAAAATGTCGCTGCTCACCACAGTCGCGCTCCTGCTCGGCGCCTGCGGTTCGCAACCCCTGGACAAAAACAGCCAACTGGCCCAACTCAAAGAGCAAAAAGCGCAAATCGAAGCGCAGATTGTCGCCCTTGAAAAAGAACTGGGCACGGAAACAGGCGGTCAAAAGCACGTTCATACCGTGGGGCTGACCGAAATGCAGCCCACGCAGTTCCGCCACTTCATCGATTTGCAGGGAAAAGTGGACGCCGAAGAAAACGTGCCCGTAACGGCCAAATCGCCCGGCGTCCTCACCAGCGTATTGGTCAAAAACGGCGATATCGTGAAACGCGGCCAATTGCTCGCCGTCATCGACGACCAACTCATGCTCAAAGGCCTGGCCGAACTCGAATTGCAATTGCAAACGGCGACCGACCTCTACAACCGCCAAAAGTCGCTGTGGGACCAGAAAATCGGCACCGAAGTGCAATTTATCCAGGCCAAAACCAACAAGGAAGCCGTGGAACAGCGCATCGCCACCACCAAGGAACAATGGCAGATGACGCGCATTTACGCGCCCATTTCAGGTTCCGTGGACTACGTGGTGCTGAAAGCCGGCCAGGCCATTTCGCCCGGCATGCCGCTGTGCAACATCGTGAACCTGAGCCAGTTGAAAATTGCCGGCAACGTGCCCGAAGCCTACGCCGCCAAAGTGCGCAAAGGCGACAACGTAGTGGTGTATTTCCCCGACCTGAAAAAAGAGGTCAACACCAGGGTCACCTACGTCAGCAAAACCATCAACCCGACCAACCGCACCTTCGCCATCGAATGCGCCCTGCCGACGGGCTCCGACTACAGCGCCAACATGATCGCTGTGCTGAAAATTATTGATTATCAGAAGGCCAACACGTTCGTGGTGCCGGTGAACGTGCTCCAGACGGCCGCCGACGGCGACTTCGTCTACACGGTTGAAAAAGGCGCCGACGGCAAAGGCATCGTGCGCAAAACGACCGTCAAACAAGGCGGTAACTACAACGGCATGGTGGAAATCACCGAGGGTCTGAAAAAAGGCGACCAGGTGATTACGCTCGGCTTTCAGGACGTGAATAATGGAGAAACCGTGGCATTTTAAATCATGCTGCAAGGCGCTTTTTCCCTGGATCAAGGGCACCAGTAATAAGTTGATCTAATGTCGGCCGGATTTTTTCCAATTCTATTGCTGACAGACTTTGCAAATACTGCACAATAGTATGAAAATCATTGACTTGTGAGCGGAGGTAAACTTGCCAGGCCATGCGACGATTCGGCAAATCAAGTGTTTGCAGGAAAGGCCGCCAGTGCCGGTTCATAAATTCCTCCGGCTCCATTTCCGGCCGGGCCTGGCTACACTGGTCGATTAGTTGAGTTAATGCATTGATCTGGTCGGGTGTCATAATCGAGTTTCTTTAAGCAAACGTTGAATCAAAAGAATGTCATCCAATATTTGATCGCGTGTGGCTTGCAATTCTCTTCTGCTAATCCCACTTGCCCGGATTTCATCTTCCATAATATTGGTGATGTGCAGGGTTTTGAACTTGTGAATCAATAAGTTTTCAAGTTCTGAGGGGGTCAAACTTTTTAATTCATCCAGATCCATTCGGTTCCTTTTGTTTCAACAAAAATAACCGCTTTTCTGAAAACACATTTTCAAACACCCGGCGTGGCTAAACTACCCGCCATATCGCGTCTGAATATGAAAGAATTCAAACCAACCAGTTGGGCAATAGATAACCGTACGAGCATT
>JBGAJY010000056.1:0-26718 GCA_044224705.1 Saprospiraceae bacterium | reverse complement strand
GTTGCGCAGCAGCATGTTTTTTTTCGACTATTATACGAGGATTTTGGGGCTGTTCGGATTGTTGCTGCTGATTCCTGTGTTGGAATTCGGGGGGTATCAGTTGTACCGGCAGTTTGGGAGCAAGCCATCGAACCGGCAAATGCCCGCGCAATCTGTCGCAGCTCCGATGCAGCAACGAACGGCTCCGGCGGCCGAGCTGACTTACAACGTACCGCCCGTAAGCAGTTTTGTTTCCCCGCCGGTTCAGCCGATGGAACCGGAACATCCTCCCGTGATACCCGCTCCGCCGGAGCTGTCCGTTGCAGAGCCGGCCGCAGTTCCCGAGCCTGTTCAACGAACGGAAGCGCCTGCTCCGGTGGTGGAAGCGCCTTTGGCGGTAACGGAGGAGCCGACTGCCCAGGAAGTGCCGGAAGTGCCGCAACCTGCTGTGGAAGAACCCGTTTTGCCTGCCGAAGCGCTGCAATCACCGGTGGAAGCCGAAGCGCCGGCCCCCGCGCCTCCGTCCCTTACTGCTGAACCGGATCCGGTTGTGGTGCCCGCGCCACAGCCAGAAGCGGCAATAACGCCCCCGGTTCCGCCTCCCCCTTCGCCGCTTGACGCTCAGGCTCCGCTTCGCGAAGCAGCGCCGGCCAGTGCAACTATGCCGGCAGCAAGTGGTCTGACCGACAATGGCCAACGGACTGCTGTTCGCGCAGTTACTTTTATTCTTTGCGGCGCATTGCTGCAGTTGATGTACGGGGTAACTGACGATTTTTCAGCAGAATTGGTCGCGCTGATCGGTTTGGGGCTCTTTTTTGTAGGACTCGGGCTGCTCGAAAGTGTTTTGGATTTTACGGGCAGAAGCGGGGTGAAGCTCTTGAAAATCGGAACGATCGTCGGGATAATCGGCGGCGTTATCGGGCTGATACCGGCTGTGGGCGGCCTTCTGGCGGCGCTGCCTTCGGCTGCGGCTTTTGTGCTGCAACTCCTGGGTTTGCTGCGTCTTAAAAATTCCGCTTCGTTCGGCATGACGGCCCAAAACGGCTTTACCATGCAACTGATCGGGTTGGGTCTGGCTATTCCGGCGGCTATTATATCAGCCTTTCCTTTCGGCAGCATCATCGGCGGTTTTATCTACATCGGTGTATTGATGCTGTTCTTATACGGCTGGCTGCAGGTGCAAAAAGAATTGCTGTACGAGCCGCATCTCGACGGACGACAGGCTGCCGCAGCCCGAGCTTCAGTGCCATTTTATACGCCTCCGGTCGCTTCGACAAGGCAGCCGTCGCAACAGCAGCAACCCAGGCCGGTTGAAATGCCCCCGGCCGCTGAACCCTTCCAGGCGCCGGCGAGGGAACCGGCGCCCGGCTTTTCAACGACCCCTACGGGAACATCTGCAACGGGAGTTGCCCCTTCCGGCCCAGGGGGCGCCGGCAATTTCCAGATGCCGGATTTCAGGAATCCCCGTACCCGGCGCTCGATCATTCCCGGGTTGTTTGGGCTGACCATGCTTTTTTTCTTTTTTACGTTCTGCGAATTCAGCTGCCAGGGCAATCGCCTGGCCCAGGTGACCGGTATCGAACTGGTCACCGGCACCACGATTGACGCGCCGAAAGACATGGCCAGCGGGCCGATGGGCGGAGGGATTTTTGGCCCTTCTCCCGACAAGAGCGAACGCGAATCCAAATCCCTGAATCCGAATCCCTGGGCTGTTCTGGCTTTTGCGGGCGCCCTGGCCGGGTTGATCCTTTTCCTGATCGGCAACCGCCTGGAGAACCTCGTCGGCATGATAGCCGGGGCAGCCGGCGCCGTTTCATTGCTGATCCTAAAAATGACGGTTCAAAGCGCCGTGCAGAAAGAAACCAACGGCTTTATCCAGGTCGATTTCACGTTCGGTTATTGGATGGCGGTTCTGGCCCTGCTGGCTGCCGGTGTGTTGTGTTTTTTGCGATGGCAGGAATTGAACAAACCGCCCACGCTCGGCGCGATGGGCGGATAGGGTGAGGCGTTTTTATAATCAATCCCTTGCCCGGGCTGGCAATTCCATCTCTTCCACCGTGTAATGATGCCGCAGATTCGCCTTCCGCAATTCCTGCAAATAGAGATAGGGAAAGTTTTTGTAGCCGGGTAAATTACGGGGTATCGTGAGCTTCGGATCGCCAAGCGAACCCGCAATCGCCCGCATAAAATCCACGCAGCTCTGCGCCAATATTTGGTAGGGCTCGCCACGGACATTGATGTTGCGCATCCAGGCATCCCGCATGGTGATGCTTCTTTCAAACTCCCAGCGGGACACCCGCACCCGCAGGGTTACGTATTTTGCGTCCAGATCCGGACTGGTTTCTTCGATGATTTTTCCGGGAACGCCGCCGATATCCCAGTCTTTTGCCAAGCCGCCTTCCTTCGGGTAAAGTCCGAAAGCTTTTGGGATCGACACCCGTTTGATGTGGTCTATTTCGATCCATTTGACATAGGCATGTCCGGGCATACCCGAATGCGCCACGAATTCGATAAAATAGTCGGCCTTGACCCGTTCCATGGCCAGGTTGTTGCCACTGACTTTTCCGTTTTCCAGGTTGACCAGCAAGATTTTGTCGCAATTCAGTTCCTGGATCAGCACTTCTGCCCCGGTGGCACTTGGATTATCCATCGGGCGAAAGAGTAATTTCTGGCCGTTTTTGCTGAGATAGGACGTGTGAAAAATGGTGTACCGGCCGTCATAGCCGGCGCGCCAGACTACCGCTGTGCCATTTTCGGTAAAATCCTGGTAGACGGTTTCGCCCTCCCCCTGACCCTTCCAGCGCCCCACGAGGCCACAGTGTTCAAAAGGAAGCGGCGATGAGTCAATGGGCGGAAGGACGTAGTCGCACCAGCCCTGAAGAAACAGCATGCCGATGGCAAGTAACTGAAGAAGGCGAACGGCAAAACGCATATCATTTCATTTTTGGGTGAAAAAAATTCGCGAAAAAGGCCCGGTGGCCCCAAGATATTGAATGTCCGGGCGCTGCGTGATACGGGAATTGATGCGCCCGCCCGGCGGCCCGTTTACCGGATTCGCTGTTGATCGGTCTGTTTTCACAATTATATGCCGTCTAAATTAATAAAAAGAGCCTCCGTTCGGGTTTTAGTTTATTTCGCCGGGGAGACGAAACTCGTTTCGCGACTTATCTTTGCCCCCGCTTTCGCGCACACCACCGTAACTCCGACCACCTGAATGCAGCCCGCCGCGAAGGCTTCATTTTTTGTCCACCTAACCATTGTACAATCGCAACATGCAAGAAGTCGGATTAAAAAATCCCGCAGCCTCGCTCGAAGCGCTCGGCCTCAAAAACTGGAAAACCGCCTACTGGAACCTCTCACCGGAAGAACTCGTCGAACACTCCATCCAAAGGGGCATGGGCCAACTGGCCGATTCCGGGGCGCTCGTGATCTCCACCGGCGAATTCACCGGCCGCTCGCCCGAAGACCGCTTTATCGTCAAGGACAGCATCACGGCCAACAAGGTCCACTGGGGCAAGGTCAACCTGCCGTTCGAGAGCCGCAAGTTTGACAAGCTCTGGCGCAAGGCTTGCAACTACCTCAAAAAGAAAGACATGTACGTGCGCGACGTGGCCGCCTGCGCCAGCGCCAACCCGGATTTCCGCCTGCGCATCCGCGTCGTGACCGAATATCCCTGGAGCAACCAGTTTGCCAACAACATGTTCCTGCGCCCCTCGCGCGAAGAACTGGCACATTTCAGCCCGCACTGGACCGTCCTCTGCGTACCCGGCCTCAAAGCCGACCCCGCTACCGACGGCACCCGCCAGCACAATTTCGCCATCATCAACATCAAGAAAAAACAACTGCTGATCGGCGGAACGGGCTATACCGGCGAGATCAAAAAAGGCATTTTCTCGGTGGTCAATTTCGTGCTGCCCACCCGCGCCAAAGACACCCTGCCGATGCACTGCTCCGCCAACGTAGGCGACGACGGCGACATCGCCCTGTTCTTCGGCCTCTCCGGCACCGGTAAAACCACCCTCAGCGCCGACCCGAACCGCCCGCTCATCGGCGACGACGAGCACGCCTGGGGACCCGGCGAAGTGTTCAACTTCGAAGGCGGCTGCTACGCCAAAACCATCGACCTGACCGAGGAAAAAGAACCGGACATCTTCCGCGCCATCCGTCACGGCGCCATCCTGGAAAACGTCGCTTTCCTCGAAGGCACCCGCGAGGTGGACTACGCCGACCGCAGCATCACGGAAAATACGCGCGTGTCGTACCCCATCCACCATATCGTAAATGCCGTGTCGCCCAGCCGCGCCGACGGCGACCCGAAAAATGTGTTTTTCCTCACCTGCGACGCCTCCGGCGTGCTCCCGCCCATCAGCCGCCTCACGCCCGAGCAGGCCATGTACCACTTCATCAGCGGCTACACGGCCAAAGTGGCCGGCACCGAAGTGGGGGTCAAAGACCCGAAACTGGCTTTCTCGGCCTGCTTCGGCGCGCCCTTCCTGCCCCTGCACCCGGCCAAATACGCCGACCTGCTGGGCAAAAAACTGCGCAAGAGCAAAGCCAACGTGTGGCTCATCAATACCGGCTGGAGCGGCGGCGCCTACGGCGTGGGCAAACGCATTAAGCTGGCTTATACCCGCGCTATGATCACCGCAGCCCTGCGCGGCGACCTGAAAAACGTGGCCTTCGACCAGCACAGCGTGTTCGGCCTGGCCATGCCCGCCGAATGCCCGGGCGTTCCTTTCGAGATCCTCAACCCGCGCAATACCTGGGCCGACAAAAAGGCCTACGACGAAAAAGCCAACTGGCTGGCCGGCGAGTTCGCGAAGAATTTCCAGAAGTTCGCCGACCAGGTCAAACCGGAAATCGCTGCCGCTGGTCCGCGTGCCATGATTCCCGCTTGATCAAGGAGCAAAGAGCAAGAGGCAAAGGGCAAAGGGCAAAGGGCTGGCATGGTCTTTTGCCTTTTATTTTGCCCCTTGCCTTTTGCCCCTTTGCCTTTTGCCCTTTGCACTTTGCCCTTTGCTTTTTAACTCATCACTTCAACCATCGTGATCCAATGAAAAATCTCCTGATTTTCAGCGTTGTTGCGCTGCTCGTCACTGGCCTGTGGCACTGTTCGCCCGGCACCAAATACACCCCCGAAAACATGCCGTCCAAACAGCTGCACTGGGGCTACGGCGGCGGTTTTGCGGGCCAGGAAACCTCGTTCGTGCTGCTCGAAAACGGCCAGATCTTCCGCCGCAACGGCACCGGACTGGCCTTGCAGGAAGTCAAGGGCACCAAGGCCAAAACGGCGAAAAACCTCTTTTCCGCCTTCAACCGCGACCTGAAAAAGTACGATTTCAACCACCCGGGCAACGTGTACAGCTTCGTGGAAACGCAGGAAGGCAGCAGCATCCGCCGTATCGCCTGGGGCGACGACCGATTCCCCGTGGATCAGAAAGCCAAGGATTTTTTCAACCAGATCAATGCATTGGTAATTGAAAATAAATAGGTTGATGAGGGTTTATAATGGTTTATAAGGTTTATAAAAAGGGGAACTCAGTCTCTCAGCCTTTATAACCCTTATAAACCCCACCAACCTTTATCAACCTTTATCAACCAAATAAAGCCGAGAGGCCGAGTTCCCCTTTTTATAAACCCTTATAAACCCCATCAACCTTCATCAACCATTTAAAATTATGACCAAACATCTTCTTCCGTTCGCGCTGCTCATGGCCATCGCGGCAACCGTCCTGACCCTTTCCTGCCAGCAAAAACCCGCCGAAAAACCTGCTCCTTCCACGGCGCCGGCGCCCGAATCCGTGGTGCTCGACACCTTCGCCGACCTCCAGATTCTGCGCTACGAGCTGCCGGGCTTTGATAAACTGACCCTGAAGCAAAAGACCTTTATCTACTACCTCTCCCAGGCCGCGCTGGCGGGTCGCGACATCATCTACGACCAGCACTGCAAGTACAACCTGACGGTGCGCAAAACGAACGAGGCCATTTTCAACACCTACAAAGGCGACCGCAAAAGCGCCGACTGGAAGGCTTTCGAGACGTATGCCAAACGCGTGTGGTTCTCCAACGGCATCCACCACCACTACAACGAGACGAAATTTGTGCCCGGCTTCCCGAAGGAATATTTCGCGTCGCTCGTGCAAGGCTGCGACCCCGCCGCCCTGCCCCTGCTGCCGAATGAGGACGCCAACGCGCTGATCGCCAAACTCACCCCGGTCCTGTTCGACCCCAACGTGCTGGCCAAACGCACCAACAAGGCGGAAGGCGTGGACGTGGTCGCCACCTCGGCCGTCAATTTTTATGAAAACATCACGGCCGAACAGGTCGATGCTTTTTACAAGCCCATGAAAAAGGCCGCCGGAGAACATGCCCCTTCCTTCGGCCTCAATTCCAAACTCGTTGGCGGCACGGGACCCAAGCCTGTCGAACAGTTCTGGCGCTCGGGCGGCATGTACGGCGCCGCCATCGACCAGATGATCATGTGGCTGGAAAAAGCCGTTCCATTTGCCGAAAACGCCCAACAACAGGAGGCCATCCGCCTGCTCGTCGAATACTACAAAACGGGCGACGTGAAAAAATTTGACGAATACAGCATTGCCTGGGTGAAAGACACCGAAAGCACCATCGACTTTATCAACGGCTTTATCGAAACATACCACGACCCGAAAGGCTACAAGGCCGATTTCGAAGCCGCCGTGCAGTACAACGACCCCGAAGCCACGGCAAAAATGGCCATCGTCAGCCAGCATGCGCAGTATTTCGAAGACAACTCCACCATCCCCGACGAGTACAAAAAGGACACGGTGAAAGGCGTGTCGTACCGCGTCATCAACGTGGCCATGGAAGGCGGCGACTGCGCGCCCTCCACGCCCATCGGTATCAACCTGCCCAACGCCGACTGGATTCGCGAAGATTACGGCTCCAAATCCATCAGCCTCAACAATATCGAAAACGCCTACAACAAGGCCGGCGGCGCGGCGGCGACGGCCGAATTCGCCAACGATCCCGAAGAAATCGCCCGCGCCCAGCAATACGCCGAAGCCTGCGGCAAAATGCACACCGCCCTCCACGAGGTGATCGGTCACGCGAGCGGCAAGCTCAAGAAAGGCGTAGCAGAGCCCAACGTGACGCTCAAGCAATACGCCAGCACCCTCGAAGAAGGCCGCGCCGACCTCGTGGCGCTCTATTTCATGCCCGATCCCAAACTCGTCGAATGGGGCCTCATGCCCGATGCGGAAGCCTACAAAGCCGAGTACGACAATTACATCCGCAACGGCATGCTCCAGCAGTTCCGCCGCATCCATCCCGGCGACAACATCGAGGAAGACCACATGCGCAACCGCCTGCTGGTGGCCAACTGGGTGTTTGAAAAAGGCGCCAAAGACGGCGTCATCGTCAAGGAAGTGCGCAACGGCAAAACCTACCTCGACATTAAGGACTACGCCAAACTGCGCGAACTCTTCGGCCAGCTCCTCGCCGAGATCCAGCGCATCAAATCGGAAGGCGACTACCAGGCCGCCCACGACCTCGTCGAAGGCTACGGCGTGAAAGTGCCCGCCGAACTGGTCACCGAAGTGCGCAACCGCTACGCCAGCCTGCCCACCAAGCCCTACAGCGGCTTCGTGCAGCCCCGCCTCGTGGCCGTCACCGACGCCCAGGGCAACATCACCGACGTGAAAGTGGAAACCGAACTCGATTTTGTTCAGCAGATGCTGCGCTTCGGGAAAGAGTATTCGTTTTTGCCGGTGAATAATTGAGTGGGTGGGTTACCACGGAGACATGGAGTTTTTTGAAATAAATTTCCACGAGCCCGCAGGTGTTTGAGCCTGCGGGCTCGTTTTTTACTTATTTCTGTCTAAAAATCAATCATGTCACGCGCTGCTGCCCGGGTTCCTGCCGCTCCGCTGTCCGGCGCCGACGGACGAAAAAAATACCCGATTATCTCGTCCGCGAGGTCATCGACGGTATCCCATTTTACTGCAAAGGCTGCAAGAACGTTCTTGCTGGGTGTCAAATCTTCAAAGAAATCATGGGAGGCAGCGGTCTTCAATCCCTCACTGTGTCCTACCTCGCCATTCTGCTGGGAAGCCGGCTCGATCGAAAAAAGTCATCTGGATTTTCCCGCGGATGCAGCAGGTGCTGATGGTTGCCGCACCCGCTTCTCTGGTCTAATGATATCGAAGTGCTTGATGGGGCGCCATTGAACATTGCGCAGTATTTGCTTGAAGAGGGGGTGGATGTGGAAGGGGCTTTACGGTAACGGATTGCCGGTATTTCCATAAACAGCAACGGGGTGACGGTAAGTCGCCCCGTTGCCGTTTAAAGGGTTTTTTTGTTTTAAAATTCCAATCCTTCCCTATTCTGCCCTCTTGTTATCTTTTCCAGTTTTAAAATATTAAACGGCACTTAAAAAATATTTAACCAAAAAAATTCGGAACATTTCTACATTTACAGAATGAACAACATTCTTTAACCAAAACAAAACGTGTTATGAACAGTCGTGTTCTACTTGCTGCAATTGTGGGCGGCATCGCGCACTTCCTCCTCGGATGGCTCATTTACGGCATGGCGCTCATGTCCTACATGAACTCCCAGATGACCACCGAAGGCGCTGCCGTCATGAGGGCCGA
The DNA here is from genome assembly GCA_044224705.1 of Saprospiraceae bacterium. Lineage (GTDB taxonomy): Bacteria > Bacteroidota > Bacteroidia > Chitinophagales > Saprospiraceae > M3007. The sequence goes on along the minus strand of JBGAJY010000056.1, from coordinate 18,109 downwards.
GCCCATCATCTGGGCGTATGGCGTAGGCAGCCTCGCCTGGGCTTTCCTGCTCGCCTGGATTTACAGCCGCTACACCACCATCACCACCTTCAACGGCGGCATGATGGCCGGCGCCGTGATCGGTGTGCTGGTCGCCCTGAGTTACGACATGAACATGTACGCCGGCATGAATGCGTGGACGGGTATGACGGGCTTGTTCGTCGACCTGCTGGCCAGCGCAGTGATCAGCGGCCTCGCTGGTGGTGTGGTCGGCTGGATGCTGGGCCGCAATGCAGGCAAGTAAACCTTAAAGAACTGACTTTCAACACAAACATGGATCATCCCGTATTGCGGGCATGGTCCATGTTTGTTTGAAATAAGATACCTGAGACCTGAAATCTAATTTCAGGTCTCAGGTATCTTATTTCAAAAGAAAATCCTCGACGCCTCCCACCCTTTTTGCCCTGAACCTTTCCGCTCCCCAGCCTGTTTTTGTCCCTACTTTCGCGCCTTCAACTTCCCTTCGGTGTCTATGAAACAACTGCTTCCCTCCCTTCGCATCCTTTCTTTGCCTTTTGCCCCTTGCCTTTTGCCCCTTGCCCTTTGCCTTTTACCCCTTGCCCTTTCGGCACAAAAACCCGCCAAACCCACGGCCTCCGAACTCCACCAATCCATCAAAAAACTCAACGTGCTCGGCTCCGTGCTCTACGTGGCCGCCCACCCCGACGACGAGAACACCCGGCTCATCAGCTACCTCCGCAACGAAAAACTCTACGACGTCACCTACCTCTCCCTCACCCGCGGTGACGGTGGCCAGAACCTCATCGGCCCCGAAATGCGCGAGCTGCTGGGCGTACTGCGCACCGAAGAACTGCTCATGGCCCGCTCCGTCGACGGCGGCCGCCAGCGCTTTTCCCGCGCCAACGACTTCGGGTTTTCCAAAAACCCGGAAGAAACCCTGCGCATATGGAACAAGGACGAGGTGCTCTCCGATGTGGTCTGGACCATGCGCCTCACCCAGCCCGACGTGGTGATCAACCGATTTTACCACGACAAAAAATACGACACCCACGGCCACCACACAGCCTCGGCCATGCTGAGCGTGGAGGGATTCAACCTGGCAGGCGACGCAAAGGCGTATCCCGAACAGCTGCAATTCACACAACCCTGGCAGCCGCGCCGGCAGTTTTTCAACACCTCCTGGTTCTTTTTCGGCAGCCAGGAAGCTTTTGAAAAAATGGATAAAAGCAACCTGTTCTCCGTAGACGTGGGCGGCTGGCTGCCCCTGCGCGGTAAAAGCAACAACGAAATCGCCGCCGAAAGCCGCTCCATGCACCGCTGCCAGGGTTTCGGCATGCTCTCCGTGCGCGGCAGCACGATGGAATACCTCGACTACGTGCAGGGCGACCGCCCCGGCACCAACGATCTTTTCCAGGACATCAATACCTCCTGGACCCGCGTGGAAGGCGGCGCGCCCATCGGCGAACTACTGGCCCGCATCGACCGCGACTTCCGCGACGACAATCCCGCCGCCTCCGTGCCCGACCTGCTGAAAGCCCTGGAAATGATCAAAAACCTGCCCGACGGTCACTGGAAACAGGTCAAACTCGCCGAAACCAAAGAGGTCATCCGCGGCTGCCTGGGCCTCTACCTCGAAGCCACGGCCGCCGAACCGGCAGTCGCCCCCGGAGAAACGGTCAAAATCCGCTTCGAAAGCGTCGCCCGCGCCGGACTGCCCGTCACCCTCACCGCCATTCAGGCGCAACCGGGTCTTTTCGATACCATTCTGGCCAAAAACCTCGACCCCAACAAGGGCTTCGTACTGGAAGTGCCGGTGAAAATTCCCGACAATGCCGCCGCAACTGCGCCCTACTGGCTGCTCCAACCCTTCGACATCGGTATGTACAAGGTGGCCGACCAGCAACTGCGCGGTATGCCCGAAACGCCGCGTTTTGCGCGCGTGCGCTGGTCGTTCAACATCAACGGCATGCCGCTGGAATACGACACCGAAGTCGCCTGGAAAACCGGCGAACCTGCCATCGGAGAGGTCTGGCGACCCTTCGAAGTGGTGCCGCCGGTCACGCTCGGACTGGATCAGTCCTCCTACGTGTTTCCCAACGGCCAGTCGCGCCAGGTGAGCGTCAACGTCCGCGCGGGCCGCGACAAGCTGGAAGGCAGCGTGGCGCTGAACGTGCCCAAAGACTGGACCGTAAAGCCCGCCACGGCGAATTTTAAACTCGCTAAACGCGGCGAAACGCAGACGCTTTCCTTCACCGTCCAGCCTGCCGGCAGCCAGCGCGAGGGCAATCTGCAGGCGCTCGCCATGCTCGAAGGCGGCGCCTGGCACCAGCGCATGGTGACGATCAAATACGACCATATTCCGCAGCAAACCGTACTGCTCGACAACGCCACCCACGCCGTGAACCTCGATTTGCAGGTCAGCGCAAAAAATATCGGCTACTACATGGGCGCCGGCGACGACATCCCCAACGCCCTCCGCCAAATGGGCTGCACGGTGACCCTGCTCGAAGACAAAGACCTCGAACCCGACAAGCTCAAACAATTCGACGCGGTAGTGATGGGCATCCGGGCTTACAACACCAAGGACGGCCTGAAATTTTATCAACCCAAACTCTACGAATACGTCAATGCCGGCGGCACCCTGATTGTGCAGTACAACAACAATTTCGACCTCGTGCTGGACCAACTGGCGCCCTACAACCTCAAACTTTCCCGCACCCGCACCACCGACGAAAATGCCGAAGTGCGCGTCCTGCTGCCCGACCACCGCGTCATGACGACGCCGAATAAGATTGCTCCAAAGGATTTTGAAGGCTGGGTGCAGGAACGCGGCCTGTATTTTCCCTCCGAATGGGACCTGAACCTCCTGCCCGTGCTTTCCATGAACGACCCCGGTGAAAAACCCGCCGACGGCGCTTTGCTCGTGGCGCGGTATGGCAAAGGTTATTACGTATACACCGGTTTGTCGTTTTTCCGCGAACTGCCCTCGGGCGTGCCGGGCGCGTACCGGCTCTTTGCGAATTTGTTGTCTTTGGGGAAATAGTGTCGTTTCGCGCAGATGTTCGCAGACCTTTCCGCAGACGTCCGCAGATTTTTTGTATAAATTTTCTGCGTCAGGTCTGAGGAAAGGTCTGCGAATCTGCGTGAAACCAACAAAATGACCGATCACCTCGATTTTGTGGAAAAACTCTACGCCTGGGCGGCCGCTCATCCACGGCCCATACCCTGGAAAGGCGAGCGCGACCCGTACAAAATCTGGTTGTCGGAAATCATTTTGCAGCAGACCCGGGTGGAGCAGGGCCTGCCCTATTTTGAAAAACTTGCGCGCTACGCTACCGCCGGCTCGCCGAAGCCCCAAGAAGAAGCTGTTCAAACTCTGGGAAGGCCTGGGCTATTACTCCCGCGCCCGCAACCTGCACGCAACGGCCAAACACATCGCTTTTGATTTAAACAATTCTTTTCCAGAGACTTACGAAGGCATCCGCCAATTGAAGGGCGTGGGCGACTATACGGCCGCAGCCATTGCTTCCTTTGCTTACAGGCTGCCCCACGCGGTCGTGGACGGCAACGTGTACCGGGTGCTGTCGAGGGTATTCGGCATCGAAACGCCCATCGATTCGCCGGCCGGCAAACGCGAGTTCACAGCCTTGGCGCATACCTTGCTCGACCGCCAGCGCCCCGACCGGTTCAACCAGGCGATGATGGATTTTGGCGCCACGCATTGTCTGCCGCGGCTGCCGAAATGTGCTGCTTGCCCCTTCACAGAGCAGTGCGCGGCCTGGAAAAGCGGGCGGGTCGGCGAGCTGCCGGTGAAGGGGAAAACGATGGTTCGCAAGGACCGTTTCTTTCTTTACCTCGTGTTCCGGCAGGACGGCGATACCTTTATCCGGCAGCGCGAAGGCAAGGACATCTGGCAACATCTCTGGGAATTCCCGGTCGTCGAACTGCCCGTTTTACCCCTCGACCGGGCCGAAGCGGAGCGGGAAATCAACCGGCATTTTTTCCCGGCAGGGCTTCCTGAAGGGCTCCACATCGGCGCCGTCAGCCAGCCTTTGCGCCAAACGCTCACCCATCGGAATGTCGCCGCGGTGTTCTGCGAAATCAGCCTGCCTGCCGGCTTTCAAAACCTTGATTTTCAAAATATTATCCTAAAAAGCTACCGCCGGATTTCTTTCGAAAAATTGAAAAAAAATGTCGCTTTGCCGCGTCTGATCGATTGGTATTTGCAGGGAAAAAGCATAACTTACAGTCTGTTTTAACAGGCTATCCCTGTACAAGTGTTTTTAAAAAATCAGCAACATGATCAACAAAGTAACCCTCCTCGGACACCTGGGCTCGGACCCGGAAATCCGGCATCTTGAAAGCGGCGTCATGGTAGCGCGCCTTTCCGTAGCCACCAACGAAAACTACAAGGACAAAGACGGCAACTGGCAAAAGACCACCGACTGGCACAACGTCGTGCTCTGGCGTGAACTCGCCGAACGCGCCGAAAAACAATTGAAAAAAGGCTCGTTTGTGTACATCGAAGGAAAAATCTCCTACCGCAAATACACGGACAAAGACAACCAGGAGCGCTATGCCACTGATATTGTCGCCAATCTCTTCCGCAGCCTCGACAAACGAGAAGACGGCGGCGCCATGGACTCCCGTTTCCCCAGCGCCGAAAACGCGCCGCCCGCCCGCTCGACCATGCCGGCCAATGCGCCCACAGCCGTGGACACAGCACCTGCAGACGGCGACGACCTGCCGTTCTGATGAACAGCAGATTGTTGGTGATAAAGGCAAAAAGCAAACGGCTGCTTCGTTTCGCTTTTTGCCTTTTTCATTTCCCGTACCTTTGCCAACGGTCGCTTTTGACCCATCGTACATGGGATTGATTTTCATCGGCTTATTGTTCTATTGGCTGCTGCTTCTGGCAGAACGCGCCCTGGTGGGGGTCACCCCCCGCGAGCTCGACCAGTTGCGCAGCGAAGAGCGCGAATCCACTTCGGCCCGGCGGGCATTGGCCCTGTCTGAAAATCCTCGGCCGGCCCTCGCCGCCCTGCTGCTGGCCCGGATACTGCTTATCGTGCTGATGCTGGTGTGGGCCACGGCCTGGGTGATGCAGCGTGACGACTGGCGCGGGATGGTGCAAAGCGGCCAGTCCGGCTGGCTGACGGGGCTGGGAGCTCTGTTGCTGCTGGCCTTGCTGATGGCGGGGACCTTTGAAGCCATGAAAAAAATAGGCTTCCAGGGTATCGCGGAGGAAAAAGCTGTCCGGCTGCTCCGACGCATGAGCCGCTTCGTTTTGTTTTGGCGAACGCTTTTTGGGTTTTTGGTGCGGGAAAAAAAATCACCCGGCGAAGTACAGGCCGAATCGGCTGACGCAGCCCACCAACCCGCCGATTTCAGCGGCGCGCGGCGCGACATCGATTTACTGAAAAGCATCGTGAAATTCAGCGACGTGACCGTCAAGCAGGTCATGCAGGCGCGCTCCAAAGTGGTCGCCATCGATTTTCGGACCCGGTTTTCGGAACTGCTGGCCACCGTGCGTGAAGCCGGTTTTTCGCGACTGCCGGTGTACGACGAAGACCTCGACAACGTGACCGGCATCCTTTACGTAAAGGATCTTTTGCCGCATCTCGAAGAGCCCGACGATTTTGAATGGCAATCCCTGATCCGCACCAACGTACTGCTCGTGCCCGAATCCAAACGCGTGAGCGAGCTGTTGCAGGAGTTTAAAAAGAAAAAACTCCATTTGGCGGTTGTGGTCGACGAGTACGGCGGCAGCGCAGGCATTGTCACTATGGAAGACATCCTGGAAGAGGTGACCGGAGAAATACGCGACGAATTTGACGAAGAAAGCGAGGTGCGCTTCCGCAAACTGGACGATCACAACTACGCTTTCGAGGGCCAGGCCCTGCTCAACGACGTGTGCCGCATCACCGGTCTCGCCCCCGACACCTTCGACGAAGCGCGCGGCACGGCCGATACCCTGGCCGGCCTCACCCTCGAACTGAGCGGCGACATCCCGGCACCCGGCGTTGAAGTCAGCTGGAACGGTTACGTGCTCACGGTCATCGCAGCCGACAACCGCCGCATCGAGCAACTAAAACTCACCCTCCCGCGTTCTTAATCCGTCGCCTGCCAACCAGACCCAAGCACTACCAGAAAGATGTGGAATTTGTTGAAAATCAAGACGCTGGATCGGTACATCATCAAAAAGTTCCTCTCGACGGTCTTTTTCTCGATGCTCATCTGCACCCTGATCTCGATGGCGATCGATTTCAGCGACAAAGTGCAGAACTTCATTGAGAAGCCGGCCACGCTGAAAAATATCCTCGTCGACTACTACCTGGGCTTCGTGTTGCACATGGCCGGCCTGCTGATGCCGCTGTACACCCTCATCGGGGTGGTGTTTTTCACCTCGCGTATGGCGTTCAACTCCGAAATTCTCTCGATCCTCAACGCTGGTATCAGTTTTCAAAGGCTGCTCAAGCCCTACCTCATCGCCGGCGGATTGGTGGCCGTTTTGCATTACACCCTGAACAACCAGCTCATCCCCGAGCGCAACAAAGAGCGTCTTTGGTTCGAGCGCACTTTCGTCTGGACCGACCAGGAAAAAGGCCGCACCTCGCAAGTGCATTTCCTCGTGGCGCCCGACGTTAAAGTGTACATCCAGGGCTACAACAAATCGAGCAAAACCGCCACCGGCCTGCGCCTCGAAAAATTCGACGGCAACCGCGTCATCAGTTTGCTGGAAGCCCAAAACGCCGCCTGGAAAGCCGACCCGAACATTTGGGAAATCCGGAATTACAGCGTCCGCACTTTTAACGGACTGAAAGAAAAATACACGTTCACGGCGGCGCCCCGCGACACGGCCATCAACCTGACTCCGCAGGATTTCGTCTGGTACCACAACCAGAACGAGGAAATGACCTCCGGCGAACTGCGCGAAGTAGTCGCCCGCGACCTGGAACGAGGCCTGTCCAACGTCAAAAACTACGAAATTGAACTCCAGCGGCGCACAGCCGATGCGTTTACCAACATTATTCTGACCGTGATCGGACTGGCCGTGGCCGGCCGGAAAGTGCGCGGCGGCATGGGCCTGCACCTCGCGCTGGGCATCGGTATCGGGGCGATGTTTATCCTTTTATCCAAATTTGCCGTGTCCTTTGCCAGCAGCGGAACCGTGCCAGTGGCCCTGGGCATGTGGATTCCGAACATCGTTTTTGCGGGGATCGCGGTGTGGCTGGCGATGCGGGCGCAGAAATAACCCTGTTCAGGTTCAATTCAGCGCAGCGTTGATCTTTTCGAGAAAAAGATCTTTGCGAAGGGGGAGCACGTCGGTGTGTACCTTTTTTCCGATGATTTCGAAGTAGCCGTCTTCTTTGTCCGAGTTGATGTAAAACAACACGACGGGCATACCGTTCGCAGTGAAACTGTTGCGCAGCGTGGCAAATTTTTTCAGGATATCTGCACGGGACGACCGGGTTTGTTTTACCTCTATGCCGAGGCGTTTGCCCGGTTTGGCCTGGGCAATAAAGTCGTAGTGTTTGTCCATGTCGGGAAACACTTCTGTAAAACCGGTGCCGTAGAGGAACAGCTTGGCGATCAGTTCAGCCCTGAATGCTTCAATTTCTTTTTCACTTCTCATAGGTCAAAAGCCGAAGGATAAACGGTTTTATTGCCCGAAACGTTCGCAGATTTCCAAAAATGGTGAATTTCATCACGCAGCACAAGCAAGGTGTCGGCGGTAAGCTCATGGCGTGTAGGCAAATTTAGGAGTTTTTGGGTGTACAGCCCGCGCACGGTCATCAAAAAAGCCCGTGAATGTTTGGGGTCGTGTTGGTTCAGGTCGATCCCAACGAGGTAACTCGGCGCCTGATAGGCGCTCAGGCGCTGGAGGTGGTGTTTTTCAACGCCGATGCGAAGGCGGCCGAACCTGTCACAACCGCGAATCGTAGTTTTTACCTGAAAAAAACAAAACATGCCCTTGTGGTGCGTGAGCTCGGCATACATATCGACCGTTGGCCATTTGCCACCGATGAGTAATGGATCGAACAGGTAGCCTTCGGCCGTTTTTTGGAGGAGGAAAAGCGTGAGAAAAGTCTCGCCGACGTCACCGATTTTATTGGAGTCAATCGAAATCATGTAGAAGGGTTGTCAGGTAAATTGCTTTGCGGTCACCGCCACAAAATCGCCAAATCCCGCCATACGTTCCAGTCTTTCGCAAACAGAAAATTGAGCCGCGCCACGGCCGCTTCACCAGCCCTAAAATCGTTCAGGCCTTCCATGGGGGTAAAAACGCCGGATTTCAATTTCGGTAAACTCGCGTTTTCGGGGTCGGGTGCGTAGCCCACCCAGGTCTTTTGCCCCAGCAACACTGCTGCCCAGCTCTTTGCAAATCGAGCTCTTTTTTTCGAAAACAACAACCAGAACGGCAGTAAAGCCAGTAAAAACAGGCAAAACAGCACGTCGAATACCCGTTTGTTGCGGCGTTGCCCCGGCTCCGCAATATTGTAGCGGATCTCGATGGTGTAGAGTTCGCCGGGTTCGTTTTTGCTGCTGCTGCCGATGATGCTCAGGCTTTCTTCGGGCACGATTTTATAAGAAATAGCGGGGCCCAGGCGGGTCATCCAGCTCATAATACCCTGGGCTGCAATGTCTTTGGAACAAAAAACCACTTCGTCGACCTGGAAAATGCGCACAATTTCGTCGAGCTGTTCAATCGTACCGATAGCGTTGCTGTGGGAATCGGCGGTGATGCCTTCCGACCCCGGCGGCACCGTGCCGACAAAGTTTTTGGGGATGCCGGCCTGGTTCAGCAAACCCTGCACCCGGGTGCTTTCCGCCATGGAGCCCACGATCAGCAGATTTTTCACACGGTCGCGGCCGATGCGGAAATTGCGGAATTCCGCAAAATGCAATGCGGTCCGGATGCCTGCCGCAGCAGCCATCGCCCAGAGCGAACCGAGCAGGAGCAGCGCCCTCGACGGCCGGTATTCCTGATCCAGAAACCCGTAGATCGCGGCCAGAAAGAGCGTGCCGAAACCCAGTCCGCGCAACAGCCGCCGCAGGTCGTACCGGTGGTCGTACCCTCCGTTGAGCCAGACGGAAGCCAGCCAGACGCTGATGTACAAGGGATAATTGAACCACAGCAGCGCCGGTTTGAAGTAACCGGGGTCCTTGTAGTAGTAGTTTTCCCAGAAATCGCGCAGGAAGACCAGGCCCGCGAAGATCAGGCCCGCGTCCAGTGCCGGCAGCCAGATTTTTCGGGCGAAGTTTTTCAGCAAAGTCAGACCCGCCCGCAGCCAGATGGCCGCCTGCAGCATGGCGATGAACAGCCCGGCACTGCTGCCTGTAAAATGCTTCCGGGTAAAAATGATCATCGCCTGGTAAAAGGTCCGAACGTAGTTCAGGCTGCCTTTTTTGGTGCTTTCGCCCTTGTAATGGATGATTTTTGTGTCGGGGAAATAGTAGTTCCGGTAGCCTGCCTGTACAATCCGGTACGAGAGGTCGATGTCTTCTCCGTACATAAAAAAGGCCTCGTCGAGCAGCCCGGCCTTGTCGAGCGCGGCACGGCGGATAAACATAAAAGCCCCCACGAGCACGTCCACCGGGTGTGTTTTTTCGGGGTCGAGATAGCCCAGGTAATAGCCGTTGAACAGCCGGCTTTTGGGAAAAATGGCCGAAAGGCCCACCGTTTTGCAAAAAGCCACCCACGGCGAAGGGAAGCCGCGTTTGCTTTCGGGCAGGTATTTTCCACTGCCGTCGATCAGTTTGACGCCGAGTGCACCGGCGTCGGGGTGGGTGTCCATAAAATGGATGCACTTGGAAAAGGTGTCCTCTTCCACCAGCGTGTCGGGGTTGAGCAGGAGCACGTATTCGCCAGTGCTTTCGCGGATGGCCTGGTTGTTGGCGATGGCGAAGCCGGGGTTGTTGCGGTTGGCGATCAGGCGCACTTCGGGGAATTTTTCCCGCACCATGGCCACCGAGTCGTCCACCGAATTATTGTCGACCACCCATACATCGCCGCTGATGCCCTGCAGCGCTTTGCGCACCGAGAGCAGCGCCTGTTCGAGAAAATGGCGCACGTTGTAATTGACGATGATGACGGAAATCTTCATGAAAAAGGGTCAGGACGGGAGGCATATCCGCCCCGGTTCGGGTCGGGCATTGGGTTCGACCGGCTTTGATGGCGCAAAATTGATGCCTTCCGCCCGCAAATTCACGTGAAGCGGTCCAAAATCTGCCGCACAGAAGCAACATAGTTGCCGCCGAAAAGATTGACGTGAACGAGCAAATAGTAGAGTTGGTAAATTTCAATGCGCTCTTCAAAGCCTTGTTCCAGCGGCCAGGCTTTCTCATAACCCTGAAAAAAAGCGAGGTCGAACCCGCCGAACAGGCGCGCCATGGCGAGGTCTGTTTCCCGGTGTGAAAAAGCCGCCGCCGGGTCGATGAGCACGGGCAGGCTGTCGGCATTGCAGATAAAATTGCCGCTCCACAGGTCGCCGTGTACGAGCGCAGGGGCTTCTTCCGGACACAAATTGCCGAGGCGGGAGCAGAGTTTTTCCAGCCGCCGCACTGTCGCGGCGTCGAGGCGGCCGGCATCCCGGGCGAGCCGGGTTTGCGGCAGCAGGCGTTCGGCGGCGTAAAAATCCTGCCAGGTATCGTGACGGCGGTTCGACTGGCGCAGCGAGCCGATAAAATTGTCGTGGGCGAAGCCGTACTGGGCCGAGGTGTTGCCGTGCAAATTGGCCAGGGCGTCGCCGAAAGTTTCCCAAAACAGTCGGTTGCGCGGTCCGGATTCTACAAAATCGAGCGCCAGAAATGCCCATCCTTCCTCCGGTGCAGTGCCATAAGCTTGCACGTGCGGCACCGCGATCACCCGGGACGCGCCGAGCAGAGCCAACCCCAACGCTTCGGTGTGAAACATTTCGGGGGCTTCGGGGGTGTTGTTGTATTTGACAAAAAAACGCCGCCCGCCGGCCGTTTGAAGCGCATGGGCGCGATGGATATCGCCGCCCGCGACCGGCTGCCGCACGGTCAGCGGCGCGTGCAAAACGGATTCGAGGTGTTGCAAAAGGGCGGCGGGAAACATAATGGATGGAATTGACCGGGGCGAAAATAAAACCATCGGGCTGGCAAGCGGGGAAAATTGCTTTTTGGCCCTACATTTCGGCCTGCTAATAACTCCTGCTCATGCCGTTTTTGGACTTTGTACGAAGCAAACTGCCGGGCTGGCTGATGGACGTGCGCGTTTGGATACTCGTATTTTTTCTCCTTCGCCTCGAAAACATCAACCTCCCGCCACTCGATGAACATCAGCTCCGGCAAACGCTGACGCTGATGGTGTCGCGCAATTTGATCGAAATATCGCCCAATCCGCTCATTCCGATGTTGAGTTTCGGGCAAGGCACGAAACCCGAGCCGGTGGGCCTTGAACCGGGGATATATAATTCATTGATCGCAGGATCGTACCTCATTTTTGGCGAACACTACTGGAACAGTCGCCTGATCAACCTGATCGTTTCGAGCATCGGTTTGTGGTACTTTTTTTCGTTCCTCCGAAAATTCTGGGACCGCAACGCGGCGCTTTCCGCCACCGTGTTTTTTGCCGTTTCCGTCGCGTTTATTTACTCGCGAAAAACGATGCCCGACACTTTCGCCCTGTCGTTTGTGTTTGTTGCCAACTATTTCGGAGCCTGTTTTTTGGAAAATGGGCGCCGGAAAGACCTGATCGCTTTCACCGCGGCCATGTCTGTCGGGTTGCTGGCCAAATTACCCGCGGTGTGCGTGGCCACGCTGTTGTTGCTGCCGTTGTTGCAATATCGCCCGGATTGGTCCCGAATCCGGACGTTTTTCCTGGCAGGCCTGATTCCCGTCGGCCTGATGAGCATTTGGTATTTCTGGTGGGTGCCCACATTGATCAAAAATGGCGGCATGCAGCTGTACGAGACCTACGGGTTCAAGGAAGGCTGGCGGCAATTGTGGGAGCGGAGGGAAGGGTTGTGGCAAACTTTTTCCCGCACACAAATGAAGTCTTATGCCGCTTTCGCCATGCTCCTGCCCGGCGTGTTCGCATTGGGATGGCAGCGGCAAAAAGCCGCTGTACTGGCGATCCTGGCATCGGCTGCTGTATTCACCGTGTTTGTCATCCAGGCCGCCTATGCCTACCCGACGCACGAGTACTACGGCATGCCGCTGAATCCGGCGTATGCCATGGTGGCCGGTTTCGGCCTGGCCCATCTGCTGGGCCGCTGGCCCCGGGCGCTCTGGTTGGCCCTGGCCCTGGTGGCCTTCGACGCCATCCGAAACCAGAAAGAAGACTTTTTTATCCCCTGGCACCAGCAGAAGTTTTTGCAACTGGAAAAACTGGCCGACCAGGTTTCGAGCCGCGACGACAAATTTTTGGTCAACGATGCTGTTTTCACCCGCATGATGTATTTTTTACACCGGAAAGGGCGTAGTGAGAACAATGAACTGTTCAAAAAGTACCCGGAATGGGTGGAAGATTACGGCCGGGAAGGCGTCAAATTCATTTGTATTGACCGTTCTACCTATCCCGATTCGCTGGCGTATCCCGTCGTGGTCGAAACGCCGGAATTCCGGATTTACAGACACACCTGGAAGGACCACTAACGTTTTAAATCCAATTAAATATGAAAATCAAGTTTTGTGGTGCGGCGCGCGAGGTTACCGGCTCCTGCCACCTGATCACCCTGAAAGACAATACGCGTATTCTGCTCGACTGCGGCTTGTACCAGGGCGGCGAAGAAGGCGAAGCATCGGGTAGCGGTGGCAACCCGATGAAAGGTTTCAACGAACGCTGGCTTTTTTCGCCAAAAGATATTGATTGCGTGGTGCTCAGTCATGCCCACATTGATCACAGCGGCCGTCTGCCCAAACTCGTAGCCGATGGTTTTAAGGGGAAAATTTACGCCACGCATGCCACCCGAGACCTTTGCAGCATCATGCTGCTCGATTCTGCCAAGATACAGGAAGGGGACGCGGAGCAGGACAATCGCCACCGGCGCCCGGGACAGGAGGAACGAATGCCGTTGTACACCATGGAAGATGCGCACCAGGCCATCCGCCAATTTGCCAGTTACAATTACGAGCAATGGTTTCATGTGCATCCCAACGTCCGGGTGATGTACCGCGACGCTGGGCATATCCTCGGCAGCGCGAGCGTAAACCTGGAAATTGAAGAAGACGGCAGGGTCGTTCGGCTTGCTTTTACCGGCGATATCGGCCGGCCCAACCGGCCCATCCTGGGCGATCCGCTTCAAATGCCCGAAGCGGACTACATCATCTGCGAGAGTACCTACGGCGACCGCGAACACGAGTCGGCGCCGGGCGAAATTCAAGACCTGATCCGTATCGTGCGGCACACCTGCGTGGAGAAAAAGGGCAAACTGATCATCCCGGCATTTGCCGTGGGCCGGACGCAGGAGATCGTTTACATGCTCGACAAACTGTACGACGCGGGCGAACTGCCCCATATTCCGATTTTTGTCGACAGCCCGCTGGCCGTAAACGCGACCAACGTGTTTCTCTCGCACCCGGAGTGTTTTGACGAGGAATTGCACAACCACATGGTCGAGGACGAAGACCCCTTCGGCTTCAACGGCTTGTTCTACGTCCGCTCCACGGAAGGCAGTAAAAAGTTGAATTTTATGCAAAAACCGGGCATTATCATCTCCGCTTCGGGTATGATGAACGCCGGCCGCATCCGTCATCACCTGCTCAACAACATCGAAAACAAGCGGAACACTTTCCTGATTGTCGGGTATTGCGCGCCGCAAACGCCGGGCGGCAAATTGCGGGCCGGAGAAAAGAGCCTGTACATCATGGGGCAAAACAAGCAGGTACTGGCCGATATCGAAATCATGGATTCCTTTTCCGCCCACGGCGACCGAAAGGAAATGATGCAGTTTCTGGACAACCAAAAACAGTCGGCCCGCAATATCTGGCTGGTACACGGTACAATCGACCGGCAGGAAAAATGGCGCAGCTACCTCATGGAACACGGCTTCGACGGCATCAGCATTCCGACGCTTGGCGAGGAGGTGGAGATTTGACCTGTTTCAAAGAACAGGTCAAGTCTCCGGTACCCTTTTGGGCAACAATGCCCTGATTTCGAGAAAATAAATCACGAGCAGGTACAACCCGAACAGCATAAAATTGATTGCCCAGATCAGCACTTCGTTCCCGGCAAAATAAGCTTTGGCCATCAGGCTGAGGCCGTAAGTCGCCAGCGCCGTACAGATGTACAAGGCCATGCGCCCGAACTGGTAAGGCACCGGATAATATTTCAGTCCGGTGAACCAGGTGGCGATACACATGAAAGCGTAGGTGGCCAGGGCCGTCCAGGCCGCGCCGATATACCCGATTCGCGGCACCAGAATGATGTTCATGAGGAAAGTCAGCAGACCCCCTGCCAGCGAAATTCCCGCGCCGAGCAAGGTTTTGTCCTTGAGGCGGTACCAGACGGACAGGTTGTAATAAATGCCAAGCAGTACGTTGGCCAGCAGCAGAACAGGCACCACTTTCAGCCCGCTGAAATAGGCTTCTCCCAGAAAATATTTGACCACATCGAGAAACAGCAGCAAACCGGCCATGCCGGTTGTGGCGGCTATCGTGAACCATTTGGTGGCTTTGGCCTGTATTTCAGGCGCATTGGTATCGCCTGCGTGGCGAAAGAAAAAGGGTTCGGCTGCGTAGCGGTAGGCTTGCGTAAAGATGGTGATCAGCATCGCCAGCTTATAGTTGTTACCATACACCCCGACCTGCGCCAGATTTTCCTCCGGCGTGCCTGGCAGGAGCCATTTCAGCATGGTGCGATCGAGCATCTGGTTGACAATGCCTGCAAATTGTACGATGATGAGCGGAGCAGCGTAAGTGATCATTTTACGCCACAAGGCCCGGTCGAAGCCCGTTTGCAAGCCGCGCATTTGGGGCAGCAGAAAAACGATCGTGGCCATGCTCGCGATCATGTTGGCAATAAAAACGGAGCCGACGCCCCAGTTGGGCGACCATACGGCGTGTACCCAGTCCATGCCGTTTTTAGCAGCCCAGGGGCAAAAAACCAACCAGAAAACGTCTGTGAAATATTGACGCTGATGTCTACGAGTTTGCCCTGCCACAACTCATGGGCGCTGTTCCAGTCTCAAACGCGCAAAAGGTATTCTGACAGGCAGTCAGTGCCGTACGAGGAAGTGAAAACCGGAGATACTGGGGCGATTGTAGTAATGCAGCGGATCGTGCGTTGCTGCGAAAAGAGCAGAATGCCGATGGTAATGAGCACCGTGGAGCCGACAAGCGAAATGAGTCCTGTAGAATAAGCGCGCTCGCGGTCGGCGGGTTGCGTCCCGTAGCGGAAATAAGCCGATTCCATCCGGTAGGTATACACTACGATCAGGAATCCAACGTAGGCGTACAGTTCGTTCAGCACGCCGTTGTCCGCTTTGGTCAGTGTACGGGTGTAAATAAAGGTCAGGAGGAAATTCAGCATCCGCCCCACAATGCTGCTCAGGCCGTAAATGGCTGTTTCGCCGGCAAGTTTTTTCAATAAGGACATGCTGACCTGGCTGAGTATGCGGTGGTTGAATCGCTTTTGGGGCAGATTTGACAAAAGGCAATGTGCGGCAAAGGTAGTCGGAGGCCGTAACCCAATGTATTTCGCTCAAAAAAAGTTGCCCGCGAAAAGTAAAACCTTTCGCGGGCAAGGACCTGGTATATATGGTTTACCGGTGGGCTCAGGCCATTTCCTGCACCACTTCGGTCACTTCAGGCACCATGCGTTTCAGCATGCCTTCGATGCCTGCTTTCAGGGTAACTGTAGACGACGGACAGCCGCTGCAGGAGCCTTGCATGGTGACAAAAACCACCCCTTTGTCGTAGGCTTTGAACTCGATGTTGCCACCGTCCATTTCCACTGCGGGTTTGACGTAGGTATCGATCAGTTCCTTCACCTTGCGGGCGATGTCGCCGTCTTCGCCGGCAAATTGGCCGGCATTGTCCTGAGCGGTGCGGTGTTCCCAGAATTCAGCAAAGCCGTCTTTGATCACGGTGCCGCCGTTCTCCAGGTAATCTTTGATAAACTCCTTCAGTTTGAGCATGATTTCAGCCCAATCGTAGTTCAGTTCCTTCGTGACGGTCACGTAGTTGTTGTTGAAATAAGCGCTTTTCACGTAGGGCAGCTCCATCAGGCTATTGGCCATCGGGCTCCATTCGGCCGCCAGTTCGGCATCTTTAAAATCGGCGATGCCGCGGTACAACAGGCGATTGGTCACGTATTTAAGGGCCTCGGGATTTGGCGTTTGCTCCGTGTACAGCATTACGGGGCTTTTGACAGCAGCTTCCATGCGATGAGGATGTATTTTTATTTAGATCCTTTCGGAATAATTTCCTGGCAAAAGTAACGCACCTGAGGTGTTTTGGTTCAAACGCTGTCTGATTTATTGGTTTTCCTCACTACATGGCGAAGAAAAATGAGCCGTCCTTGTCTTCAAATATTTTGATGGTAGGGTAGCGAAACAACACATTGGAGAAGATAATGTGAAAATCTGTGGCTTCTATGTTGGGCGCATCTGCGGGGTGGCGATGCAGCCGGGCCAGACGGGTGAAGATGGTCTCCGGAATCCGGCAGTTATAGCTCAACGTACGAAGCGTGACTTGTAACGGACTGGTTGCCAAAGCGCAAAGCAATTCGTCCAGCAAGCGTGACAAGCGGAATTTATCCTGAATGTACCGCGGGTAAATTCGTTTCAGGGTACAGCTTCTTCGCATAGTCAGACAATGTGCTGAACGGCAATGGCGATGGTGGCCAGGCTCAGTTTGGCGCCTGACACCCGGAGGATGGCACTACCGCAGGATTCGAGTGTGGCGCCGGTGGTGAGTACGTCGTCTACCAGTAGTACATGTTTGTTTTTGAGGCGATCCGGTTGATCTACTGCGAAATTGGCGTCCACATTGTCAAACCGCTCGATCCGCTTTTTTTTGGTTTGAGATTCGGCATATTGGCATCGCACCAGCGCTTTGGGCGCAAACGGAATATCCAGAATATCAGCCAGTCCCTGGGCAAACATGGCGCTTTGGTTGTAACCCCGCAGTTGTTCCTTCCGCGGGTGCAGGGGTACCGGAATGACCACTTGTACGCCCTGGAACAGAGGCGACTGCTGCAGCATTCGGCCGTATTCGCGTCCGATTTTGACACCGATATCCGGTTTGTCGTGGTATTTCAACTGATGCAGAGCCCGTTGGATCGGGCTTTTGCGCGTAAAATAATACAAGGCTGCGCCGCTCACGAGTGGGAGATGCCCCCACAGGCGCTCCGTGAATTCATTGTCGCGCAGCAAATGCATACCTGTCGGCTCCAGTTTAAGGCGGCAGGAAAAGCAGAAGCAACTTTTGCCGGCGGGCAAATCCTCGCCGCAGGCAACGCAAAGGTTGGGGTAGAACAAGTGCAGCAGGCCCTCCCCCAACTCCCGTAATCCCAGGTTTTTGAATAGCGGATACATGGCTTTTTCCTTCGAAGTTAGGGCCGCTTTGCTCAGGAGATTTCAGCCCCGTAAATTTTATTTCAAAAACCAGGGATC
Organism: Saprospiraceae bacterium; assembly: GCA_044224705.1. GTDB lineage: Bacteria > Bacteroidota > Bacteroidia > Chitinophagales > Saprospiraceae > M3007. The sequence continues at coordinate 524 of JBGAJY010000056.1, read as the reverse complement.
AAAACCTGTTGTAATATAATGTCAATCAAGGCTTTATTTCAAACAGCAACCTGAACAAAATAAAAACGGATAATTGGTAAAAAGCCAACTGACTAATCTGAAAATAACTCTAATAAAAAAATTTATACTTGAAATTTGCAAAATTCACAAAATGTGCATTTGATTTGCTGTCAGTAAGACCTGCCGATCTTAAACCTTTCAAGCATGAGACGAATCACTATCCATGACTTGAGGGATTCGGTCAGGTTGTCCATGGCGCTGAACGATGCCCTCAATTGCCTGCGCAAATCCCATTTGCGCCTCACCGCCAGCCACATTTGCCGCTTGGCCAACATTGACACCGCTGATCTTTGTCGCATGAGGCGGCTCTATCTGCATCCCAGGTATGACAAGCTGGTCAATAAATTCAAGATCTGGCGACTGCTCCATTACCTGCTTAAGGCCTTTCCCACCCTCGTTCTGATGGAAACAAAGCGAGGCAGGCCCTGCGTACGCCTATATAAAGAGATGGACGGCCATGCCCT
>JBGAJY010000055.1:0-26268 GCA_044224705.1 Saprospiraceae bacterium | reverse complement strand
TCCGTGGGCGTCTCCGCGAAACAAAAAATCCCCCGCAACGTGCGCATTGCGAGGGATTTTTGATCGAAAATAAATGGTGTTACCGGTTCATGGATTCCATGAATTCGGCATTGCTGGTGGTATGCAGCATTTGTTTTTTGATGAATTCCATGGCTTCCTCCGGCTTCATATCGGCCAGGTGGTTGCGCAGGATAAACATCCGCTGCAGGGTGTCTTTGTCGAGCAGGAGTTCTTCGCGGCGCGTGCTGGACTTGGTCAAATCCACACTCGGGTAGAGGCGGCGGTTGGCCAGGTTGCGGTCGAGCTGGAGTTCCATGTTGCCCGTTCCCTTGAATTCTTCGAAAATGACCTGGTCCATCTTGGAGCCGGTATCGATCAGTGCAGTAGCCAGGATGGTGAGCGAGCCGCCGCCTTCGATGGCGCGCGCGGCGCCGAAGAATTTTTTGGGCCGTTGCAGTGCGGTAGCTTCCACGCCACCCGAGAGCACTTTACCGGAAGCCGGGGCCACGGTATTGTAGGCACGGGCCAGGCGAGTGATGGAGTCGAGCAGGATCGCCACGTGGTGACCGCATTCGACCATGCGTTTGGATTTTTCGAGGATAATATTGGCCAGTCGAACGTGGTTTTCAGCCGGTTCGTCAAAAGTGGACGATACGACCTCCGCTTTTACGCTGCGTTTCATATCCGTCACCTCCTCCGGGCGCTCGTCGATCAGGAGGATGATCACGTAGCACTCGGGGTGGTTTTTGGTGATGGCGTTGGCGATGTCTTTGAGCAGGAACGTCTTGCCGGTTTTGGGCTGCGCGACGATCAGGCCGCGCTGGCCTTTACCGATGGGGGTGAAAAGGTCGATAATCCGGTTGCCGAAATCGCGCCCTGTGGGGCTGGTGATCAGGCTGAATTTTTCGGTCGGGAACAAGGGCGTCAGGTAGTCGAACGGAACGCGGTCGCGTACGTCTTTTGGGTCGAGGCCGTTGATTTTGCTGACTTTCAGGAGGGCGAAGTATTTCTCGCCTTCCTTTGGCGGGCGGATGGCGCCTTTCACGGTGTCGCCGGTGCGCAGTCCGAACAGTTTGATCTGCGAAGGTGAAACGTAGATGTCGTCGGGGCTGGTCTGGTAGTTGTAGTCGGCGGCGCGGAGGAAACCGTATCCGTCGGGCATCATTTCCAAAGTGCCTTCGCCTTCGATGATTCCATCCAGTTCGACATCAAATTTTTCGCGGGGGATAACAGGCATGACTTCCGGTTCCTGTTCCGGGCGGCGGGTGTCGCCCTGCGCGGGAAATTCCTGGCCTGGGCGGCGCACGATCATTTCGTCATCGTCGTCTTCGTTCGGTGCCGTATTGAAATCTTCGTCTTCGTATTGTTGGTATTTGTTGGCTTCCGGGTCTACCAGATTGGGGTTGCCGGGCCGATTGAGGTTAGGGCGATTCTCCCGACGAGGATCGGGATCGCGGCGGTCGCGGTCACGGAAGTTGCCCCGATCGTCGCGGTCGCGGCGGAATTCGCCTTCGCGACGGGGCTGGTCGCGGCGATCATCACCTTCGCGGCGGAATTCGCCTTCGCGGCGGGGCTGGTCGCGGCGATCATCGCCTTCACGGCGGGGCTGGTCGCGGCGGTCGTCGCGGTCGCGGCGGAATTCGCCTTCGCGGCGGGGCTGGTCGCGGCGATCATCGTCGCGGCGGGGTTCGTCGCGGCGCATTTCTGCATTCCGGTTTTGTTGGGAAGGTTCGCGGCGCGGGTCGTTTTCCCGGCGGATTTCATTTTCCCGTCGAGGGGGCTCTGCGTCGCGGCGGGGCTGTTCGCGCTGCACAGGTGCGGGCGGGGCAGGGGATTTGGCCTTTGGCGCCGGAGCCGTCTTGGGCGTTTCTGCGGCGTCGGGGGAAGTTGCTTTGAAGGGTTTTCGGGTGCGTTTGGCTGCCGGGGAATCGGCGTCTTCGGCGGCGAGGATTTGGGGTTTTTTCCGTCCCAGAGAGCCATCGGAACCTTCGTCAACGACGGGGACATCGTTTTGGGAGGTGTTTTTTTCGCGCAAGGCTTGTTCGTCGAGGATTTTATAGACCAGCTCTTGCTTGTTGAGCTTGTTGTATCCTTTAATGCCGAGTTTGTTGGCGACGTCCTTAAGTTCGGACACCAACATGTCGTTCAACTGCAATATGTCGTACATGACAGGTAAGAAGTGGGAAGATTGGTATTTAAGATAATAGGTTGGATGTCAAATGGGTCGAAATGAAGAGCGGACATTGGGAGTGGCCGGTGTAGCGGCGCAGGATGCGAGCGGGAGAAAAATTCGGCCGTGCAAATCGGCAAAGTCCGGAAGGTAGGTCTCGAAAGGGGAATTTCTTTTCGGAAAAAAGGGATCGGAAGGAGACTTGTCCATTTGAACCAAATTACCACGAAGCAACCGTGCAAACGCCGGAAAATGACAGCAAGTAAGTGGGAAAAACCAGTGGAAATGGTGGAAACACGGTGTCGGCACTCATTAGCCAACTCAGAAATGAACGCGGCAAAGATAAGCCTGTTTTCAAATTCCCGCTATCTTGCCGCACTTTTTTACGCCGCCGGTCCTGACTCAGATTTGCGCATTTGAACTTTTCAAATCAAATCGCCTGTTAAACGACCGAACCGCCAAAAATGTTGCGGCATTCTTTACCGCCACCGTCGCAAGGAGGGATGATCGAAGGGACCTGCCTTCCTGCCGTGGCCAAAATTCCCAAACACGTCATTACCGTCATGCTCCAACTCAAAGTCATTCGCGAAGAGAAAAAACGCATCCTCAACGGCCTGCGCAAACGAAACTGGACGGCCGCTCAACTCAAGGTCATCGACCAGATCATCGACACCGACGATCAGCGCAAAGCCAATCAAAAAGCGCTCGACGACGCGCTGGCAGAAGGCAACCGCCTGGCCAAACAAATCGGCCAACTCATGAGCCAGGGCAAAAAAGAAGAAGCCGAAGCCCTCAAAACCCAGGTGTACAACCTGAAAGAAAGCACTAAAAACCACGAAGACCGACAGCGCACCCTCGAACAGGAACTCGACTCCCTGCTGCTCACGGTGCCCAACTGCCCCCAAAGCAGCGTCCCGAAAGGCAAAACGCCCGACGACAACAAAGTCGCCAAAGCCTGGACCAAACCTTTTCCGCAACTGCCGGAAGACGCCCTCGCCCACTGGGATATTGCCAAAAAATACAACCTCTTCGACCTCGAACTCGGCGTTAAACTCACCGGCGCCGGCTTCCCGGTATACCGCGGCAAAGGCGCCCGCCTCCAGCGCGCCCTGATCCAGTTTTTTCTCGACGAGGCCGTCAAGGCCGGTTACGAAGAGATTATCCCGCCGCACCTTGTCAACGAAGATTCGGCGCGCGGCACGGGCCAACTGCCCGACAAGGAAGGACAAATGTATCACTGCACGGTCGACAACCTTTACCTTATCCCTACCGCCGAGGTGCCCGTGACGAACATCGTCCGCGACGACATTCTCCCCGAAAAATCACTGCCCATCAAAATGACGGCCTATACCCCCTGCTTCCGCCGGGAGGCCGGCGCCTGGGGCGCCCACGTGCGCGGACTGAACCGCGTGCACCAGTTCGACAAAGTCGAAATTGTGCACATCGAACGCCCCGACCGTTCGAACAAGGCGCACCAGGACATGCTGCGCCACGTGTCGAAACTCATGGCCAAACTCGAATTGCCGTATCGAATCCTGCTACTGTGCGGCGGCGACATGGGTTTCGCTTCGGCCAAAACCTACGACTTCGAAGTATGGTCGGCCGCCCAAAAACGCTGGCTGGAAGTGAGCTCGGTCTCCAATTTCGAAACCTTTCAATCGAACCGGCTCAAATCGCGCTTCCGCGATGCCGAAGGCAAAATCCAGTTGACCCATACGCTCAACGGCTCGGCACTGGCGCTGGCACGCATCGTCGCGGCATTGCTGGAGAACAACCAGACGCCCGAAGGCATCCGGATTCCGAAAGCACTATGGAAATACACGGGTTTTAAAATGATCGACTGAAGCATTTACGAAACTTTCAAAGTTTCGTAAACGTAGGCGCTTGAATATCAGCACCTTATTTAACTTCTGCTTCGCATATATACAAGCTTTGGATAAAAAAACGGGCCGCTCTCCCTTGGGAGAACGGCCCTTCGATTGACCCGTTTTTGAGATGGACAGCCGAGCGTCCGATTATTCCGCCGCTTTCACGAGCGGCATTGTTTTCACTTCGTTTTCCTTGATCAGGACCAATTGGTACCAGCCGGCGGGGAGCCCGGCAAGTGGTATCTCTATTGCGTTGACGGCGTTCACATCGATTGGACGGCGCTGGACCTGAACACCGCGCGCATCCATCAGGATCAGTTGAGCAGCGCCGTTCTTGACCGATTCAAAATGTAAAACGGTGGATTGAACGGCCGGATTGGGCGCTACTGACATGCCGGTCAGCACGCCTTCCGTTTCTTTGACCGCCGTCGCGCCGCCATTGACGATCAACGTGAATTCAGCAGTTTCGGAGCAGCCTGCGGCATTGGTTACCGTGACCTGATAGTCGGTGGTTTCGGCGGGCGATACCGTAATGCCTTGGGTCGTAGCACCTGTGCTCCATTCAAAATCAGGTGCGCCGTAAGCCGTCAGGATGGCAGTTTCGCCTTGCTGAATTTGAGCAGGCCCAAGGATCGAAGCGTCGGGCGTTGGGATGACCTGCACGTTGATTGTCGACTGTTTGGCCGGGCAGCCGTTCTGACTGGCCTGGACAGTGTAATAACCGCTTTGCGACAGGAGGATGCCGTTCAACACGGGGTCGTGGAGATCGGATTGGTAGCCATTGGGGCCTGCCCAGGAAACCTGGGCATTCGGACTCGTATTGGCAAAAAGCTGGACGTCGCTCCATTCGCAAGCCGGCCCCGTGGCGCTCGCTGAAGGGGCGGTAAAGTTGACATCCGCTGTATGGCCGCCATCGAACACGCCGAACAGGCCCAGGGCAGTGGCCTGTCCGCTCGCCCGAAGAAATATGCCATTGTCGTCGACCGCAGCGCCGAATTCGTTGGGTTGCCAGTCGCCGTTGGCATAGCGCCCGAGGGTACAGTTGTTGCGGTCAAACTCGCTTTGCTCATCGGTGGACGACCACACTCCGTACATCAGCGCCGACGAGCCTCCCGGTACCTGTTCGCCCACGTACCAGTTGCGCAACACAGCGCCTGTTGCAACATTTTCAGTGCAAAGAGGCACTCCGCCACCGTTGTATTCACCATAAAACTGGTCCACGACACGGACCTTGATATCGTCGGCCGTGCTGCCTGCCTGAAGGACGACCGTGAGCGGCGCGAACCCGTTGTTCCCGACCGGGAAAGTTCTTATTTCGCCCACGGCGCAGGTCCGGACGCAATTGCCGGTGCCGTTGGTTTCGACGTAACTGTCGAAACTATTCTGCACCACAAGGGCATCTGCAAGCCGGAGGTCGTAGTTGTTCAGACGAACCAATCCGCTGCTCAGGACGAACGACTCCGTCATTTTCGGGCTGCCGGCCAGGTTGACCCTTGCCCCGTTCATGGCGATTTCCAGGTTGCTGTACGAGCCGCCGCCTTCCAGGCTGATGTCATAAATCCCCGCCAGTTTCAGCCGGCCGTAAATGTTGCCGTTGTTGACCAGTTTGGCGCCGTAGAAAGGAACACCGAGGCTGAAATCTTCGGCAAATACGAGGAGCGAAGCGCCGGCATCCACCTGCCAAAGTCCGTATTGCGGATCGGTGCTGGAGGTGTGCATGGTGATACCGCCCTGTATGATGTGTAAAACGGACCCACCCGTGGTGCCCAGTGTGCCGGAGGCTTCGAAGGAAGCGCCGCCGGTTCCGGTTTTTTTGATTTCTCCGTAGTTATAGACGTTGTGGCCGTACACACCGAAACCGCTGTTGGCCGGCGTGTTCAGGTGGATCAGGCCGTAGTTGAAGATATATCCGGTGGAGTTGAACGCTACGAGGCTGCCCGCACCGGCATTGATGACGCCGTGATTGTTGAGAAAGCCGCTGTGCGAGAAGGTATTGTTTCCCGAAATAAAGTTCAGGGAGGCCCCTTCCTGAATATTCAGGCTTCCGCCGAACTTGCCACCGTTGTACCAGTTCATAGAAACGGTAATATTCAGGTCGGTGCTGGGATTGGCGGTAGCGGTGGCGTTTTTCAACGAGAGGTTGTCGAGGATCAGGTTGCCGTTGTTGGTATTTTGCCAAAAAACCGTCCCGCCCTGGATGTCAGTGGTTTCCAGTACGTAAGCCCTGCCGAAAGTGGTGCTGCCCGCCGTTTGCCGGAAAGTGCCGTTGCCGTACACCATGCCGTCGGCAAAAAGCGAACCTCCTTCCATGCGAAGAATCCCTTGTATTTCGATGTCGGTGCCGAAGTAAAATTCCCGGGCCACGTTGCCCTGGTAAACGAGCGTGCCGTACACATAGAGGTAACCCTGGCTTACGAAGGCGTTGTTGCGCGTGACGGTATGCCCGGCCTTGATGACCACGTCGTTAAAATTGGTCGGCACCACGTTGCCCTGCCAGGTAGAGGGCGAGGTCCACGCGCCGCTTTGTTTGGAAAAAATAGCGGTGGCGTGGCCTGCCAGGGCGAAGAAGATAGAGAAAAGGAGGGGAAGGAACAACCGCGCGGGTTGTCCGGATGTCATTGCTTTCATGGTGATGAATGTTTTAAATTGGAATGAAGGATGGGGAAATTGGGAAAGAATATTTCAATTTTTAAAAGACCCTCAGCGGATCACCCGGATGGTGTTCCTGCCGTCGGAAGTCTCGATACACAGGAAATAGGCGCCGGAGGGCAGAGCATTGTCGAACAGGAGTCGCTCTTCATTGTCGCCGGCTTGCCGCGATACGGCGCTGAGCAGATTTTTTACCAGCCGGCCTTGCAGGTCGTAGAGGTTGACGGATAAGGTTTCATCCGTTTTCAGCCGGTATTGCAGGGTGCTGCAATCGCTGACGGGGTTGGGGAACACACTGGCCACGCCGTCGAAAACATCCGGGGCATCTGTGCCTACCGTGAGGCCGCTGAGGAAGCGTGCCGTGACGAAGTTTTGGAAGTTGTTGAAAATGCCGTTGCCGACGGCCACGATTTTCCCGTCGGGCTGCATGGCGAGGTCGTACATAAAGTCGCTGCTGGGGCTCGTGGCCAAAACGGAGACACCGCCGATACCGAACGAATTGTCCGGTTGCCCATTGGCTGTCACGCGCAGGAGGGTAAAATCGTAAATAAACTCGTTGGCGACGGGCTGCAGGGAGCATCCGCCCAGCAGGATTTTTCCATCGGGCTGTAAAACGGCTGCATATCCGGCTTCTGGTTTGTTGTTGGTATTGATCAGGTTCACGCCAGTGCCATGAAAAGTGTTGTCAGGCTGCCCCCCGGCAGTGAGCCGCGCCACCGCGAAGGAGGGGTCGCCACTGGCATTGCCCGTTTGTCCGGCAGATCCGGCCAGCACGATTTTGCCATCCGGCTGCAGCAGCACTGCCTGCACTTCGTCATTGGCGGAAGTGAGTGCCAGCGAGGCGATACCGTCGCCGCTGAATGAATTGTCCAGCGTGCCGTTGCTGTTGTAACGAAGTGCCGCCCAGTCCTCAAAACCGTTCCAGGTGCCGCTGCCGCCGACCACGATTTTGCCGTCGGGTTGGATCACGATGTCTTTAACCCGGGCATATGATTCGCCTACGGGAGTGGTCACAATACCATCGCCGCCGCCGAAAAAAGGATCAGGCGTACCGTTGGCTTTGAAACGCACCAAGGCAAACTCCGAATAGCCGCTGTTGTTCGCCGACCCGACCATAACAATCTTCCCGTCCGGCTGTACGGCCATTTTTTCGCCATATCCATTGATAGCGCCTACCTGCAGGGTGACAAAGCCGTCGTCGTCGAACGAGTTGTCGGGCTTGCCGTCGGGCAAAAACCGCGCAAGCAGGAAATATCCCTGGTCATCGACCCAGGCGCTGCCGCAGCACAGGATTTTGCCGTCGGGCAGGATGATCACGTCATTCGCGTCGATGGAAAAACCGGGCAGCAAAAAAGTGGCTTTCCCGTCGTTGTCGAAAGTTGGATCAGGACTGCCGTTTGGCATATACCGGGCGATGGCCATTTGTTCAGGCAGACCTGACAGGGGTTTCCAGGTGCCGCCTACCGTTACAATACGTCCATCCGGCTGAATGGCAACGCCGCCCGGAGTTGCATGATGCTCCGGGAAAAAAGAAGTGCTCACAATGCCGTCGCCGCCGCCGAAAGCGGGATCGGGGCTGCCCGGCTGTGCGGTGGCCGTATAAAAACAGCCGGTTGCGACTGTCAGGAGAAAAGCAAAAAGATGTTTCATTTCAGGAAGTGATTGGTTAAAGCTAAATTTTGAAAATCATTTTTTGAAGCGGTCACCCGAACCGGATAGTGGCAACGGCGGGCTGCCGGACGGTCGACAAGGTTCCCTGCCCGTCACCCGCCGCTGCGTCACTTCCTGTTCGTCAATCCAATCGTTTTGCCGCGAAATAGTCATTTGACTTGGTGCACCAGTCCGGACACTCCGTCCGAATCGCCAAGCAAAAGTGCAGGCCATGCCGGCCGGAGGGCATGAAGGCAGGTTGCAGGAATTTTCAAATTCGTTGCAGGAAAAACAGGGAGGTAAAAAGCGGCTGAAAACGACTCAAAAGGCGCGCTTTTTGTCAAAATCCGGCCACTGGGCCGTTTGAAAAAAACGCCGCCGCCGGAAAGTGAACAAGCGTTGCACGACGTATCAATTTGGTTGCAACGCCGCTGTTTTCTACCCGGAACGGTTTAATTTCGCACAAAAATTAACTGTCGGATGTCCTTCCGGCGCATCGCCATGCGCGCTACCCTGGTTCTGTTGATTTGTTTCCCGCTGGTTCTGACAGCCCAAAAAACGGTGCAGGACAGCCTTCGCCAGCTGATCGCTCATGCGGCCGATCTGCCGGCGAAAACCCAATTACAGTATGAACTGGGCAAATCCTTTCACTTCGCCGACAGCATCGAACAATACGGCACCCGGGTGCTGAAAGAATCCGCCGCCGCGCATTACATGCAAGGCATGGCTTACGGCGAGCGCCTGTTGGGCGACGCCTGCTTTTACCGGCTGCAGTACGAAGACGCCGTGCGGCACTATGCCCGTTGCGATTCAGCCTTTCAGGCGTCCGGAGAAAAATACGAGCGCATCATCTGCCTGGGCAATGCCGGCTACGCCCTGGTGCTGCTCGGACGCTACGGCGACGCGGTGCAGCGCTCTTCAGTCGCCCTCGAACTTGCCGAACAGATCGGCAACCGCGACGAGATCGGGCAAGCTTCGCGCAACATCGGCGAGTGCCTGGTGAAACAGCAGAAATACCGCGAATCGCTGCCGTATTTTCGAAAAAGCCTGCGATGGGAAACCACCAACAACCCCGCCGACATCGCTTACCTGCAAATGGGCAAAGCCTATGACGGGCTAGGTATCCCGGATTCTGCGCTGGTTTGTTACCAGAAATCGCTGGAATCGGCCGAAAAAACCAAAATTCCTTTTCGCATCAGCACCTGTCAGCAGGCGCTGGGTACCCATTATTTGCAAATGGGCGATTTCGCCAACGCCGACCGGCACCTGAAATCCGCGCTCGATTATTTTCAGGTTAAACAAGACAAATTCAGCGCTCCGGGCCTGTTTCGCGCCCTTTCGGACCTCGAGTTGAAAAAAGGCAACTACTCCGGCGCCATCGATTGGGGCGAGAAAGCGCTCGTGGCCATGCAGGAGAACCGCCAGGATGTTTTTTTGGGTCCCGTGCACGCCAGTTTGTACCAGGCTTACCAGGCCATGGGCCAATATGAGAAAGCCCTTGAGCACGCCATCGCGTGGAAAACCGCCTCCGACAGCCTCGCCGCAAAGGACAACGCCCGAAAAATCGCCGAAGTGGAAGCCCGTCACCGCAGCCGCGAGCAGGAATCGCTCATCGCGCGCCAGCAATTCGAAATCGGTCGCCAGCGTGCCCTGCTGCTCATCGGTTTGCTCGCCTTGCTGCTGGTCAGCAGCCTTGCTTATGTCGCTTATTTCCGCGCGCGCAGCAAAAAACGCGAGGCCGACCATGCCGGCGCCCTGCACGAAATCGAAACCCGCCGCCTGCGCGAACTCGACCGCGTCAAATCGGCCTTTTTTGCCAATATCAGCCACGAATTCCGCACGCCGCTCACCTTGCTGATCGGTCCGTTGCAGGAAATGGAAAACGGCTCTTTCCGCGGCAATACCCAAAAATATTTCGCCATCATGCGGCGCAACGCCGAAAGGCTGCTCCAGCTGGTAAACCAGTTACTGGATCTGAGCCGGCTGGAAAACGGCCGCCTCGACCTCGACCTGCACCCCGGCAACCTGACGGCTGCCCTGCGCGCCATGGCCGGCGCCTTCGAAAGCCTGGCCGACCGTAAATTGATCCACTTCGACGTGTTCGTGCCGCGCGCGCCCGTGTGGGCCCTGTTTGACCGCGACAAGCTGGAAAAGATCGTGTCCAACCTCCTTGCCAATGCTTTCAAATTTACCCCCGAAGAGGGGACGGTGCGCCTTGCTTTGGAACTTGGACCGGAAGAATCCGCCGCACAAAACGGGCGCAGGACCGTAAAAATTACCGTGAGCGATACCGGCATCGGCATTCCGGCGCAGCAGCTGCCGCTGGTTTTTGAACGCTTTTATCAGGTGGAAAACAACAGCCCGGACACCCCGGAAGGCAGCGGCATAGGTCTGGCATTGACCAAAGAACTCGTCCAGCTGTACGGTGGAACCATTCAGGCGCAAAGCGTGGAGAATCAGGGAACGACCTTTGTCGTGACGCTTCCGCTCCGGAGCGCTGAACCTGCTTTGCCGGAAAACCCAACGTCGGATACGCCTTCCCTGCCGCTCAACGCTGGGCTTACCGCCGACGCTTCGCCAGCAACATCCAACCTGACTTCACTCGCGCCCAGCGTCCTGATCGTGGAAGACAACCCCGACCTGCAGGCTTACATTGTCACGCAACTGGAAGGTCAGTTCAGGGTGTACGCAGCCACCAACGGAGCCGAGGCGCTTCCGATCGCTGCCAGCGAAACGCCCGACCTGATCCTCACCGACCTCATGATGCCCGAAATGGATGGATTTGCCCTGACCCGGCACCTCAAAAACGACCCGCGCACCAGCCATATCCCCGTGGTCATGCTGACCGCAAAAGCCGCCCGCGAAGACCGCATCGGAGGATTGCAAACAGGCGCCGAGGCTTATCTCACCAAACCTTTCGATGCCGAGGAACTGCGGACCCTCATCAGCAGGCTGACTGCGCAGCGCAAGGTATTGCAGGAAAAATACAGCCGCCTGGTGGTCCTCGGGGCTGCGCCACCGAGCCATGCCGTTTCCCTCGACGAGCAGTTTCTTCAGCAAGTCCTCCGCGTCATCGAAGAGAACCTGGACGACGATATGTTCGGTGTGGAGCAACTGGCTGCCGGCGTGAACATGAGCCGCAGCAACCTGTTCCGGAAACTCGATGCGCTGACCGGCAAAAGCCCCACGCACCTCATCCGTGAACTTCGCCTGGCGCGCGCCAAACAATTGCTCGAGCAAGGCGCCGGCAATACCACCGAGGTGGCTTTAATGGTGGGATTCAACACTCCCGCGTATTTTGTCAAATGTTTTGTGGACCAGTACGGCATCACGCCAGGTGAATTGCGGAAGCGCAAACAGACAGAATAAGGCATCCGCACCGCACAAAAAAATCACCGGACGCTGGTAACGGCGTCCGGTGATGTGGTAAAAAATGAAGGTTACGCTGGTGCCTTTTAGTGGATTAGTGTCTCATATCGCAAGTGTGCGGGGAAAGGCGGTGAGCCGGAGCGCACTGACGTTTTTCGAATAAAATTGATATGGTAAAAATGCGGGGCAAATGCCCCGCGACGGGTTCGCTCTCGTTGCAAAATGGTTTGCTGAGGTTACTTTTTAGCCTACCTGGCTGGGCGATACCCCGAATTTCTCCTTGAACACCGTGGAAAAATACTTTTCGTTGCCAAAGCCTACGCGCATGGCAATCTCCGCCACGCCGCCTTCGCGGTTTTTCAACAGCGACATCGCACGCTCGAGCCGGTAGTCACGGATAAACTCCGTGGCGCTCCTTCCGGTCAGCGCTTTTAGTTTGCGGTGCAACTGGACTCGGCTGACGAACATTTTCCCTGCAAACTCTTCCACGCCGAGGCTTTCGTTGTCGAGGTGCGCTTCGATGGTCTGCATAAACCGGTCGATAAACGACTGGTCCGGGGGCGACAACAGGTCCTCCGCTGCGGAAGCCTGATCGGCAAATCCGCTGGAATGCTGCCGGTCGTATCGCTCGAGCAGTTTGCGCCGCAACCCCACCAGGTTCTCCATGCGGGCCCGCAGTTCGCCGGCGTTGAAAGGTTTGTTCAAATAATCGTCGGCGCCGGAGCGCAAGCCTTTGAGTTTTGATTCGAGGGCCGTTTTCGCAGTGAGGAGGATGACCGGGATATGGGCGGTCAGTTCCTGTGTTTTCAATTCCTCGCACACCTCATACCCGTCTTTGCCAGGCATCATCAGATCGGAAATGACAAGGTCGGGCACCAGTTCCAGGGCTTTTCGTACCCCTTCTTCGCCGTTGGAGGCCTCCGCCACCTGCCAGCCGTCTCCGATCGACAAGCGGATGAATGCCCGCAAATCGGCGTGGTCTTCAATGATCAGCACCAGTGGAAGACCCGCTTCGTCCCTTAGCGTCAGGCGTGGTTCTTCGGCTGATGTTTCGGATAAATACGCTGCCGGCTTTTCCCCAGCTCTTACGGGCAGCAAGAAAGTGAAGGTGGAACCTTGCCCCGCTTTGCTTTCCACCCGGATATCGCCGCCCATTAACCGGGCCAGTTCGCGGCTCAGGGCCAGCCCGATACCCGTGCCTTCGCCGCTGCGCTGGTGGGCGCCTTCTACCTGATAAAACCGGTCGAACACCTTGCCCAGGGCCTCGGCCGGAATTCCGATACCGGTGTCGCTCACCGACATCTCGATCATCCCCGGTTTTTCGTCCATTGTGAAACGGATCATCCCTCCCTTGGGCGTAAATTTCAAGGCATTGGAAATCAGGTTATTGAGGATCAATTCGACTTTGCCGGCATCAAACAGGAATGTGGCGGCCGGCTGGCTGGCCGACCATTCAAAGCGGATGCCTTTTTGTTCAGCGGCGGCCAGAAAGGACTGGCACACCCCTTGTGCTATTTCGACAACATCGCCGTGCCGAAGTTCGAGGCCCATGCCGCCGCTTTCGAGTTTGGCCAGATCGAGCAGTTGATTCACCAGGTCGAGCAGGCGGTGGCTGCTGCGGTCTACCAGTCTGAGTTTGTCGACCAAAAGCGGGTCCTCCGGATTTTGCAGCAGCTGGCGTACAGGCTCCAGCATCAGCGTCAGCGGTGTGCGGAATTCATGGGTGACGTTGGCAAAAAAATCGGTCTTCATCTGTTCCAGTGCCCGTATACGCTGGGACTCCCGGAGCTCGAAGGCCAGTTGTTCCTTTAGCCGGATGCGGTTGATCTGGAAGCGATACCCCCACCAGACCCCTGTTGCGATCAGCAACAAATAGCCCAGATAAGCCCAGTCGGAACGCCACCAGGGCGGCCGGATGAGGACTTTTATTTCGACAGGAGTTTCATTCCAGGAGCCGTTGCCGTTGCCCCCCATGACCCGAAAAACATAGTGACCTGGCGGCAGGTGCGAATAGTGCGCAAAATGACTCACCCCGGCTTCTACCCAGTCATTTTCCAGTCCCGTGAGTTGATACCGGTAGCGGTTTTTGGCCGGATCGTTGAAATCCAGCGCGGCGAACTCGAAGGAAAGGTTGTTCTGGTCGTAGTCCAGTTCCAGCTCGCTGAGGTATTCCAAAGGCGCCGAAAGCCATTTATCCGAAGGCGACACTTTCCGGTGGTTGATTTCCATACCGACCACAAAGACCGAAGGCGGCAAGGTTTTCAGGTTCAGTTCTTTTGGGAAAAAACGGTTTATGCCGTTTACCCCGCCGAATAGCAGGGCGCCGTTCGGCGCTTTCCAGAATGCCTGGGTATTGAACTCGCTGCTTTGCAGACCTTCCGAGGCTGTGAAGACCGTCGCGACGGGTTGGGCCAAAGGGCCCGCAGGGCCGTTAAAATTCAGCCGGACTATGCCCCGGTTGGTACTGCACCACAAATTGCCTTCGGCATCGGGCAGGATGCCGTACACCACATTGTTGGGCAGGGCATTGTCGGTGGTGTAGTGTAAAAACGTGCCTTTCTGAAAATCGAATCGGTCCATGCCGCCGCCCCGGGTGCCGATCCACAGCACGTTGGAAGGATCGGCCGGATCGGGCAGCAGGCAGGAAACGGTATTGAAAGAAAGGCTGTTTGTTTTGCCAGCTTGGGAGACAAACAACTGAAAATCAATTTTTTCACCGTTCCTGACACCCCGGACGAGTCCCGCTTGCGTGCCTATCCACAGGTCGCCCCGGCCATCGGTCACCAATGCGAAAGCCCGGACGGCCTTGGCGTTTTCGGGAAACAAGGCGTCGAAATTGAACGATTTGAAAATGCCGTTGCGGGGATCGAAACGCAGCAGTTGGCAACCGCTGCCGGTCACCCAGAGGAAGCCCTGCTGA
Organism: Saprospiraceae bacterium; assembly: GCA_044224705.1. Classification (GTDB taxonomy): domain Bacteria; phylum Bacteroidota; class Bacteroidia; order Chitinophagales; family Saprospiraceae; genus M3007. The sequence continues at coordinate 11,642 of JBGAJY010000055.1, read as the reverse complement.
TCGCGAAACAGTCGGGTGTTCGGATAAACGGTATGGCTGAATGAAAACGATTCCACGCGGCCTTCTCCGGCCGGGTAGTGGCGTAATTGGGAAGTGAAATTGTCGCCTTTGATCCCGCAGAGCAGCCAGGTGTCGCCCCCGGGGCCAAATGCCAGGTCCATCTGGCGGTTCGGCGCATCGGGAAAAGCCGTTTGGGATTCCATCTGCTGCGTTTCAGGGTCGTAGCGAAAGATGCTCGAATACGTTTTGACATAAATGCGACCTGCGGCATCCTCCCATAAGCCGTTGATGCTCTGTCCCGCAGCACCTGCGTGGAACAGGCTCTTTTGCGGATTGAATTTGCGCAGGCCGTAGCCGCGGGTACCCATCCAGATATTGCCGTTTCGATCCTGTTCAATACAGGGCAGTGCCTGATCCAGGACAAAATCCGGTCGCTCCGGGTCGGGCGGAATGCCTTCGGTGAGGCGCCATACCTTTTGTTCGGCAATGAGCCAGGTGTTTCCGGCGCGGTCCTGCCGGATGAGTATGAACAGTGAGAGTCCGGGGAATCTGAACAGCCGGGTCTGGCCGGCGTGCAGTTGCATGGCATAATCGTAGCCCGCTACCCAGATGTCGCCGTCGGGGGTGGAAATTGCGGCCGTCAGGGGGTCTTTTTCACGGGGCACCGGAGGGAGCGACAATGGAATGTGCTCCAATCGCATGGTAGCAGGGTGCAGCCGGTACAATTGGTTATTGGTACAGGTGAGCAATTCGCCGCCCGGAGCCAGGGAGAGCGTGATGAATTTTTCAGGCACGTCGTCCTTTTGGGTAGCGGAAGGAACGGATTGTATGGAGACGGTGCCGACGAGATCGGGTTGGTCGGGCAGGCGGTTTTGCCAGTCGGCCGGTACCCGGATTCGGAAGATGCCGTTGTCCATTTGGGCAATCCATATGGCTCCATCGGGCGTTTCCACGATCCGACGTACCTCATAGGACAATCCGGCCGGGTCTTTTCGGACCGGCAGGTTGAGGTGATAAAAACGGCCGGTGCGGCGGTCGAACAAATTCAGCCCTTTATTCTCCGTACCGATCCAGAGCAGACCGCGACTGTCTTCAAAAAGGGTGGTTGTAGTATTTTCCGAAAGGGAGTAAGGATCGCCGGAAGAGTGGGTGAAAACCTTGAAATTATAGCCGTCGTAGCGGTTCAGGCCGTCTTTGGTGGCGATCCACAGGAACCCGTCGCGGGTCTGCAGCAGGTCGTAAATCATACCTTGCGACAGCCCGTCGTCGATGGTCAGCATCTCGGGCCGCGCCATTTGCGCCCAAGTGTCGGGTGGAGATCCGAACCACCCCATCACCATTATAAATGCAATAATCAGGCGAGAATCAACAAACATGGACACTGCCAAAAGAAACGGTTTGAATAAACGTCCGGGGGGACATCGGGATAAAACGTACGGCATTGGTAGTGTTCCGGATTAAAAGAAGGAGGTAATGTTATTGAGATTTACCTGTCTTTCGGATTCTTCGCTACGCTATGAATGACGGGTAACTCAAAAGATACCGCGAACTGGTTAGAATTTCCGCTGCATATTTCATGCCGTCTTGGGTTTCAGCCGCATTAGTAGCGGTTTTCGAACAATTCCGAAACCAATTCGTTTATTTTTCGTCTCAAAGGGCAATTCAAAAATTATCACAATTTTTGCCCACGCTAATGTGCTTCCGCGGAAAAATATCCGCACCGAGCAGCCGGGCAAATTCAAACAATAAAAATCAATCAACCAATTTTCAGCAATGGGAATTATCATCATCAGCGTAGTTTTTACGGTTATCGGCATGATCCTGAGTGGTACGCTGCGCAGCAAATTTGCCAAATACAGTCAAATGCCCCTGACCAACGGCATGAGCGGCGCCGAAGTGGCCGCCACCATGCTGCGCCATTACGGCATCAACGACGTGCAAATCACTCACGTGGACGGTCAGCTCACCGACCACTACAACCCGCAAACCAAAACCGTCAACCTGAGCCAGGACGTGTACTCCGGCCGTTCCGTGGCCGCTGCCGCCGTGGCCGCCCACGAATGCGGCCATGCCGTTCAGCACGCCACGCAGTACAGCATGCTGCAGTTCCGTTCGGCATTGGTGCCCGTGGTGAACATCGCGGCATCCTTGCAGCAGTATTTTTTCATGTTCGGCCTCGTGGGCCTTTACCTCACCAAACAGCCGATTATCATGATCGTCGTGCTGATCGCCTTCGGCATCACTTGTTTGTTCAGCCTCGTCACCCTGCCCGTCGAATTCGACGCCAGCCGCCGCGCCCTGAACTGGCTCGATGAAAGCGGCTTCGCCCGCGGCGCGGAATATGCCGGCGCCAAGGACGCGCTCACCTGGGCCGCCATGACCTACGTCTCGGCTGCACTGGCTGCCTTGCTGCAGTTTTTGTACTTGCTGATGATGTTTTTGGGACGCAGGGATTGAGGCGGGGCGTTGCGTAACAGAGATGAAAAAGGGGCCTTTCCAAACCTGGAAAGGCCCCTTTTTTTGTCCAATAGGGATGAGCCGGGAATTGAATTTCATGCGCCTTTGTTTACGAAACTTTCAAAGTTTCGTAAACGCGATGCACCTTACGTTTACGAAACTTTGAAAGTTTCGTAAACGTGAGTCAACCGCGGGTCATACGAACCCGGCTCCCGACCAGTACAAATGCGTGCGGTATTTAAATTCTACCCGCCCATTTTGCTGAAACGCGCCGAAAAGCCGCTCCAGCCCTTGCATCAACAGATCGAAAACGGGTCCGGTTTTGGGGGCGTAGGAAGCCGAGAGGAGGCGCCCTTTCAAACCTTCCAGGTCAAAGATTTGCCGGTGGGGCATCTCCGCCTGTTGCATCGGATTCGGGGCGAAAAAACCGGCAATTTCGGCGGCGCCGAGGTTCCTGTGACTGAGTTGGGAATAACCTTCGATGGAGCCGTTCAACAGAGCTTCGTAGGCTTTCTGGAAAGGATCCTCCTCGTCCCGCTGGTTCCAGACCAGCGCGATTTTGCCCCCCGGTTTCAGGATTCTTCCAAACTCCGCTTTGGTCCGGACGGGGTCGAACCAGTGAAATGCCTGGGCGCTGAACACGAGATCGACGCTGGCGGCCGGGAGCGTGGTGTGCTCTGCCGTGCCGTCGATACTGATAAATTTCGGCTGGCGGGTCAGGAGCGTTTCCGCGGCGTGGCGCATTTCCGCGTTGGGTTCCACGGCGTACACGGTATTGCCGTTTTCCAAAAAAGGAACGGAAGAAATGGCGGTGCCGGAACCGATGTCGGCCACGATCCAGTCTTTTTGCAGGCCGGTCGCCCGTTGCAAAACGGCCGTCATTTCCCTTGGGTAATCGGGCCGGTATTGGATGTAATCGGCGACGCGGTCGGAAAAGCGGCGGGTATGGTCTGTCATGAAGTCAAGATGTTGTTAAATCAATCAGAGCGGTTAAACACTGGAAAAAGCGCCTCCCTTTACAAATTTCTCTCCTCCGCCCCTTTCTCCGAAGGGCCTGCCCAGCGTCCGATTTTCTCCCGCAGCTGCGCCAGATCGATCGGTTTGCTGAGGTAATCGTTCATACCGGCGGCCAGGCATTTTTGCTCTTCTTCGTTGGTGGCATTGGCCGTGAGGGCCAGAATAGGCGTTTGCAGCCCCGTTTCCCGCAGGGCTGCTGCTGCTGCGAAACCATCCATCACGGGCATCCGGATGTCCATCAGGATCAGGTCGTAAGCTTGGGCGCCGGCTTTTTCCATCGCCTCGCGGCCGTTTTGGGCGAGGGTAATGGCGGGCCGATCCACGATTTTTTCCAGCATTTCCCGGGCGAGCATCTGGTTGAGCAGGTTGTCTTCCACGAGCAGGATGCGGCAGGAGGGCAATTTTTCCGAACCGGCCGAAGGCGGTGCAAGGACGGGAGCGGACTCGGCTACCTTGACCGGAAGGGTGAAGCGGAAGGTGGAGCCTTGCCCGACGGTGCTTTCTACCGTCAAAGTACCGCCCTGAATCTCAACCAGTTGTTTCGTAATGGCGAGCCCCAGCCCTGTGCCGCCATAGCGGAGGTGGGTGTCCGCTTCCGCCTGAGCGAAGGCGTCAAAGATGTGTTCCAGTTTGTCGGGCGGGATGCCGATGCCGGTGTCCTGAACGGCGAATTGGAGGACGAGGTCCTCCGGGGAGCGGCGTTCTGCCACGGAACAGAACAGGGTAATGTTGCCTTGCTCCGTGAATTTCAGGGCGTTGCCCAGCAGGTTGAGCAGTACCTGGCTGAGCCGGCCGCCGTCGGTCACAATGGTGGCCGGCAGGTCGGCTGCGGGCAGAAGTTCGAGTCTGACTTTTGCGTCGCGGAGGTTGAAGCGCAGCATGTCGGTTTGCTGGCGCAGGAATTCGGCCAGGTGGAGGGGGGCGGGTCGGATATCGATTTTACCGGCTTCGATTTTGGACAGGTCGAGGATGTCGTTGATGAGGGCCAGCAGGTTCCGGGAGGCGTGGCTGATGGCATTGGTATAGGCGTTTTGTTGGTGGCTCAGGGGTGTATCGGCCAGGAGTTCGGATACGTTGATCACCGTGTTGAGCGGCGTGCGGATCTCATGGCTCATGTTGGACAGGAAGTTGCTTTTGAAGCGGCTGGCTTCTTCGAGGCGGCGGTTTTGGTCTTCGATCTTTTGTTGTTGCCGGAGGATTTCGCGGTTTTGCAGCATCATGGCGCGATTGGCGCGGTTTTTTTGCCAAAACAGCCGCAGCAGGACAAATAGCAGTAGGGCGAATCCGGCCAGTCCCAGTTTGAGTGCCCAGGAAACGGCGCGTTCGCGACGGGCTTCGGTTTCGCGCAGGGCGTATTCCTTGTTGAGCAGTTCGAGGGCCTGCTGTTTGTGTTCGTTTTCAGCGTTTTGCCGGCGCAGGTTGGCCTCGTTGACTTGTAATTCGAGCTGGTAATTGGCGTTGGTTTTTTCCAGCAATGCCGACTGTTCGCGGGCGCTGAGGGCTTCGAGGCGGCGCTGGCGGAGTTCTACCTCCTGTTTGAGCAGGGCGATTTCGCTGGCTTTGGCTTCGGTGTTCAGCTGGCTGATGGCGCGTTCCTTTTTTTCGGTTTCGTAGCGCACCTGCAATTCGGAAAGTTGCTTGCTGCGTTCGGTATTGAAAATGGAATCGCCGTACAGGCGGGCCTTTCCGTTGAATTCGAAGGCTTTGTGGTAAAGACTGTCTTTTACGGCAGGGGATACGGCCGCTTCCGCCAAACGAATGTGCACGAGGGCGAGCTGGTTGTACGCGGTTTGCACCCGGCTCTTGCGATCATACTGCAGGCCCGAGTGCAGGGCGGTGGTGTAATAGCGCAGGGCTTCGGCGTTGTTGCCTTCGTCGAGGTACACGTCGCCGAGGTTCAGTTGCAGTAGTTCGAGGTTCTCGGTTTCGCCGGTATTGGCGTATTCGGTCAGGGCCTTATCGTAGTAGGCGCGGGCGAGGGCGGGCTGGCCGGTGTTTTTATAACACAGTCCGATGTTGCTGTACACCGTACCCAGTTGGGAATGGTCGTTGGGGTCGGTGTAAGTTTTTTCGGCTTCGAGGTAATAGACCAGGGCTTCGGCGTCGCGTTTTTGACGGCCGAACATGACGCCCGAGTTGATCAGCACACTTCTTACGCCCCGGGTAAAGCCGATCGATTCGTAAACCAGCCTGCTTTGCCGGTAATTTTCCTCGGCCTCGGCCCATTGCCCCAGTTCGACGTGCACCCTGGCGATGGCCGACAGGCAGGCGGCGATGCCCGATTTCCGGCCGATCTGTTCGTTGATTTTCAGGCTCTGATAAAAATAGGGCAACGCTTCGGCGTATTCGCTTCTGAAATAATAATAGTTGCCCATTTGATACAGTCCGCGCGCCCGGCCCTTGGGCCAGACAATCACTTCCTTGCCATCCGGCCCCTGTTGCACCGACAGACTGATGATTTTTAAAGCGTATTTACCGCGCTGTTCGTTGTCGTAGGGGTAGATGTAGTCGCACAAAGCAGCGTAGGCTTCGATCCGCAGGGAGTCGTTGGGAGCGTCGCGGGCTTCGCGTTCCAGCGAGTCCACTACCGCCGGGTTTTGGGCGGATAGTGCGGCGGCGATGCAGCCGAAAAACAGCAGGAAGGTGTTGCGCAAGCGGTTCATAAGCACAGCAAAGTACGCAAAACCCCAGGGTAAGAAGGTGCTTGGGAGCGTGTTGAATTAGGATTGCCGGCTTATAGGTGAATCGGGGGTTATTGCTTTCGCTTGGCAGGCCCCACCCCCGGCCCCTCCCCATCCGGGGAGGGGAGTTTGCTCTCAGCAGGGACAAGCCCCTCCCCGGAGGGGGAGGGGCCGGGGGTGGGGCCTGCGTTGGAAGGAAACCCAAAACTGGTTTAACTTCCTATCTGCAAACTCACTTGATCTTCACAAAAAAATCGAGCAAAGCCGGCTCGCTGCCCAGGGAGGTGCCCACCGGAGTGGTCGGGAATTCATAATCGGGAAAATCGGTCTCCGGCGAACGGGGTGGTTCCGTCTCCGGCAACAAACTGGCAACGGGCTGGGCAATTTCCCTGACCCGGTAAACGACCTTTTCCCGCACGACCACCCGCTCTTTCCACTCGATGGCGGGGACAAAAACCGTGTCCCTTTGAACCTGGACGACCTGCACGGGCACTTCACGAACGGAATCTATTTTCCAGAACCACATCAACGCCAGCGCGAGCAGCACCGCCGCTGCCGCCTGCCAGGCCGGAAGCGGGCGGGCCCAGACCGGCCTGGAAGCGGGAGCGATTGTTTTCATATGCCGGAGCAAATCCGTGCGCAGATCAAGCGGCGGCTCCTGGCCCTGATCCAGGGTAGGAGCCGCCAGGATGACAACCCGTATTTGCTCGTAAGACTCGCGTGAGATTTCAGATAAAACGAATTCCCGTTCCGGCGCAGTGAGCGCGTCGAAGGGTTTAATTGCGGCGAGTTGTTCTATTTTCCCGATCATGGTCAGTCTTTAAAAATTTCCAATTGCCCGGCTACCTTTTGCAGGGCGTGGTGCAGGCGTGATTTGACCGTGCCTTCCGGGCAATCCACGATCACCGCGATTTCGGCGACGCTGAGTTCCTCCTGGTAGCGCAGTACGAAACATTGCTTGTGGGCTTCGCTGAGTTGTTCGATGGCCTGGCGGAGGCAGGTTTCGAAATGCTGGCGGTCGAGGCGTTCGGGCAGGTAGGCATCCTGCCAGTCGGACTCGGGCTCTGGCGGGTCCAGCTCGGCGGGCGATTTGCGACGGTATTCGTTTTTGCACAAATTGGCCGCCAGGGCGTACAGCCAGGTGCGGAAATTGCGCCGCGGATCGAACAGGTGCGGCTTTTCGATGATTTTGACAAACAGTTCCTGCGTGAAGTCCCTGGCCTTTTCGGCGTCGCGCCACAGCATCCGGTAGAAATAGCGGTACATCCGCGTCCCGTACCGGTCGTACAGCGCCGCGAAGGCCCGTTCGTTGCGCCCGACAATGAGCTGCATCAGCGCTTCGTCGGGTTGCTCGTGGTAGTTCTGGCGAAAAATGTTCAACACTTCTATAACTAACGGGGCTGTACGGATTGTATGAGTGTATGGGTAAAATTCAAAACGTTGTCGGTTCCGGATTGCAGGTCGGCCACGCTTTGGGTCACTGTAAAATCGGGCATGGTACCGTGTCCCGTGTTGCTCCCGACATTTCTGAGGCAATATTGCAGGGTAGGAACCATGATTTTCAGCCGGGTATTGGGCAAGCTGCTGTAATTCGCGCTTCCGCTGAGGACCTGCGCATTTCCGCCCGTTTCCTCGCCGATAAAAATGCAATCGGTATAACATCGAAGCGAGGAGCATACCATTCCTGAATTGGAAAAACTGCCGCCATTGATGAGCACGTACAGTTTTCCACGGAAAGGCCGCGCCTGCGGGGAGCGAAGGCCCAAATCGGAGGAATAGACCCTGCGCGTCCGGCTTTCTCCATCACCCCGGTTTTTCCGGACGACGGAAAGCGATTCCACGTTGCGAAACGGCCGGTCGATCAGGTACGACAGTAAGAACGCACCGTCGGCGTCGCCGCCCTGGTTGTCGCGGAGGTCGAGAATAAGGTGCTCGACGGACTCGTTTTCAATGGTTTGAAAACAATTGCGAATGGCTTGCCGGAAGTGTTGTCCGTATTTTTTTCTCAAAACGTCCTTGTGAAAATCGCGGATGCTCAGAACGGCGGTTTTTGTCCCGGGTTCCAGATGCAGGGTGATGCCTTGCCCTTTATAATCTGGACTCGTGCGTTCCTTATAACGGGTTCGGCGGTACATCGCAATACTGTCCTGCAACAAAGCCGGCAATCTGACGGAATCGACGCCGTGGGCGGTATTGAACCGGATCAGGAATTCGTCCGGATGCCCGTAATGAAAGGAATAGTATTGCGCGAACCAGCTGTTGAGGATCCAGGCCGGGTAGGTGGTGTTGTAACCATCCCGGATTTGCCGCTCCATGAGGTGGTGGTGTATATCGGCAGCCGGGATGCCGTTGATCCCGACGATTTCGGCGCCGGGTTTCAGGGCCGGGTTGTCGGAATAGACCTGGATGGCATACATTTTACCGTCGACCCATTTGATTTTCAAGGGCAGAAACTTGCTGTGTGCGAAATGGTAGTCCATAGCGGCTTCGCTGGGAAAAATATGCGTGTGACCGTCCCTGATCCGGCTGTTGGCCAGGGAGAACAAGTCAAAAAAAGCAGTTTCCGTCATCGGTGCGCGAATGGATTGGATCAGGCTGTCGAAAAAGGCGTCCAAGTCTTTTTTCGAGGTGTAGAGATAGGCGTTGGGGTGCTTTCGGTCCAGTTGCGCCTGGTAGTACCGGATGTCGGCAACCATTTCCGCCACGGAAAACAGGCGATTGGGCGCATAATGGTCCTCCGGCCGGTCGTGGTTGTACGACCCTCCGGGCAGGAGCACCGTGCAACAACATAGTACGCTCAGGGAAATGGATTGGAAAAAATGAACAGGTCGTGGCATGGTGTAAAAACCGGATTGATTTTCTGTAATCGTTCTATTCTTCGATGACCTCCATGAACACCCGGAAACCCACTGCCGGGCTGGGCGACTGTTGATCGTGCACGCTGGTGAGCTGTCCCCAGAAGGGTTCGTCCATCCAGCTCCCCCCTTTGGTTTTTCCGGGCTCCGCGATCATTTCCGCCACGTTGCCCGATACGCAATACAATCCGAAGTTGTTGGGGAAGTAGGAGTTTGCCGGCACGGTAAAATATCCGCCGTCGTTCGAGGTGTTTTTCATGCCGTCGGGGCAGTCGCCGCAGGGCTCCACGGCGTTGATGTTGCAGAGGTAGCAGCCTTTCGAGTTGCGGATGTAATAGCCGCCCCAGGGATAAGCCGCCTGTTTGATGCCGCCTGCTGCGGCCAGCATCCATTCGTCGTTGGTGGGGAGGCGGAAGCGCACTTTTTTGAATTTCTTTTTACCCGGATTGTTGTTGTACACCTGCGTGATCCAGTCGCAATAGGCCTGCGCTGCTTCGTGGCTGATGTTTTGAACGGGCGACTCGGGTCCGTCCGGGTGACCGTTTTTATACAATTGTTCGTCGGTCAGGGTTTGGAAGGGCGTGGGCAGCAGCGCCCGCCAGTCCGTTTTGGCAGTGCGGCAGCCGGCGAGCAGGTCGAATTCCTTGTTTTTGACGAGGTCCTGCAGGAAGAGTTCGTATTGGCCGTTGGTCACTTCCGTTTCGGCGGCGTAGAGCTGGTCGCCCACCTTTTTCATGGGCTTTTCCAGCGCTTTGACGGTGAGGAGCGATTGGAGGGGCGCTTCTGGGCTTTGCTGCTGAAACAGCGCCCGCACTTCCGCTTCGCGCTGGCCGCTGCGGGCAATTTTGAGCGCCAGGGCTTCGATCGCGTTGGCTTTTACGCTTTCCCCCGTGGCGGTGTAGTGGCGGTGCAGCAGCAGGAGTGCCGGGATATAGTTCAGGTTGAGTTGCGCCACGGCTTCGGGGGCCGATTCGGGTTGCAGGTTCAGTTCGAGGTAATCGGTGCGGAAGCGGTTTTCGTAGTTGAAGCGCAGCATGGCCACGTTGTCGAAAGGTTTGGAACTGTACCGGAGGGCCAGGCCCGTGAGATAGAGTTGGGACTGGTCGGCGCGCAGCATTTTCTTATCGCTCATCAGGCTGAAATAGACCGGGAAATAGCGCTCGCCCCGCGCCTTGCTCATGCTTAGCATGGCGTCGATAAACTGCTCGAGGGTAAAGTCCGTGTGTATCCAGGTGTACTTTTTGGATTGGGCGATCAGGTTTCGGTATGCCGCCTGTTCGAGCAAAGGGACGCTCAGGATGGTCACGTCGGGCCGTACTTCGAGGGCGTTTTGCAGCAAAAAGGCGGGATAAGTGTCGCTATCGGCGAAAGTGAACAGCACGGCATTGTCCTCGACCGACATCAGGACGTTGAAATTCCAGTTGAGGATGCCGGAGGAATACTGCCCGCTGGCGTACCATTCGCGGCAGATGGCGGCCACGGCTTCGCGGTCGCCGGCGAGTTCGGCGCTGCGGAGGCGATCTTCGAAGGTTTGGACGAAGACGAGGCTTTCAGTGGCGGAGACGAGGGTGGGGCAGAGGAGGGATCGGAGATAAAGGATGAGGAACAGGAGGAGGACGCGCATGGATCAGGCTGGGTGGTGGGTGGAAGTTGTTTTTGGGGAATACACGTGAGGTGGAGAAACGTTCAATTTGCTCTATCCCGTCAGATGAGCAGGTAACGGTGGTTGAGTTTTTGAATGCGAGGTTTCACAATTCCAAAATGGTCCGATTGCGAGGCGATGCCGCCCAGGCCGAGGAGTTTCTCATGTGCCGTTTCAATTCCAAAATGGTCCGATTGCGAGACCGCCGACACCGACGCCGACGGATCGCCAGAACTCGTTTCAATTCCAAAATGGTCCGATTGCGAGCCGCGCGACGTACAGCGCTTCTACCGCGATTTGCCGCGTTTCAATTCCAAAATGGTCCGATTGCGAGAAAACTGCGATTGGGTGCTGGCGGTGTATGCACCGTTTCAATTCCAAAATGGTCCGATTACGAGAGGGATGCCCCGCCCGGCTGTCCAGCACCATGCGCGTTTCAATTCCAAAATGGTCCGATTGCGAGCGGAGATCATCCGCGAGTTTGGTCTCACCGACAACGCCAGTTTCAATTCCAAAATGGTCCGATTGCGAGTTTCCGCCCAGGTCTTCGGTTGCCACAGATAGATCGGTTTCAATTCCAAAATGGTCCGATTGCGAGTCGGAGGCCGACAATGCGGCCACCATTTTCCTCTAGTTTCAATTCCAAAATGGTCCGATTGCGAGTGCAAAAGCGCCAAAGTTGGCAACGTGCTCCGATAGTTTCAATTCCAAAATGGTCCGATTGCGAGCCGAACTCTCCACCGTTGAAAACTGATCATCGCCAGTTTCAATTCCAAAATGGTCCGATTGCGAGTGTCGGTGGCGCCTACCATGCGCGTTTCAATTCCAAAATGGTCCGATTGCGAGTGTGAACGCGCAGCCCGATCGCGGGCTGTTCTTCAGTTTCAATTCCAAAATGGTCCGATTGCGAGGACGGATGCGAAGGCTGTCACGGACAGGAAGAGGAGTTTCAATTCCAAAATGGTCCGATTGCGAGCACGCGGCGTTTGT
>JBGAJY010000054.1:0-26823 GCA_044224705.1 Saprospiraceae bacterium | reverse complement strand
AGGGAGATCAGCCAAGCGGAATCCCTATACTTCAAATCCTGGCTGATCGAAAAAGCCGCCGTATATAAAGCAGAATTTGCCGCCCACAAACGAAAAAAGTGAGCGGCAAATTCACGCCGGGTTCATCCCATGATCAGGTCGTCAACAATGATCTCCTGGGAGCTCTCTCCCCCGCAAACCGTGGAAAAATAGAATACATAAGTGCCCGCCGGAAGGTTGGAATACGTGATATAGGTATTTCCGGTAGTGGTCTCCGGACTGGTGTAGTGATCCTCCTGTCTGTAATACCGAACTTTGTAACCACTTGCGCCCAGGACCGCATCCCAGGCAAACGAAACGGAATTGTAGGTCTGTGTGGTCACCCTGACATCGGGCGGATAACAGACGACATCCTGCACAGGCAGCTCCGGGAATCCGGTGATTGCCTGCATGGGCAAGGCCAGCAGCAAAAAGATTTTGAAAAGAACCGGCCAGCTTTTTTTGCTTGCATTTTTCATGGTTAAAAAAAGTTGAAGTGAAAAATGTGACGGCAGGCAGCCGGGAAGTACTTGGCGGGCATAACGGTTTCGTGCCTGACGCAGCACCCTGCGGCAAGCAAAGCCGTTTGGCTTTCCTTTCTTTCAATCGTGGGAATCCGGAAAGAGACGAAGCTCGTTAATGCCTGTGAGCACTACTCTTGTCAGAAGTTTGGGCAGGCGGATAGAAGCCGCTTTATAAAAATGGCTTTGCTCCCACTGTCCCGGCACTGCTCATCGGTTTTGACGCTACGGCTGGGATTTTTTTTAACAGCCGTCTGCCCGATAAGAGGTCCACCCTGGAAAAGAGGTAACCGGGTTTTCCGACTTTGTTGTCAGAAAAAAACTTTTCTTCGCTTTCAGAAAAAATAGCGGTAATTCAGGTTACCTTCTATTGCTCTTAGCCCTCAAAACATGGCCCATCCTTTCACCGATCCGCAAATTATCGAAGCTGTTTGCAGCGGCGGCTACGTGCGCGAAAATGCCTGGCGGTATGTCGCCGAACATTGGAGCAACTATTGTACCCGCATCGTGATAAAGGTGACCAGGTGCCAGAGCGTACAAGCCATGGAGGCCTTTTCTCATGCAGTTGTCGGCGCCGACAATCGCATCCGAAGCGCCGGCGGGCAACATTTTTTGAAAACGGCCACCCTGAAATCGTATTTAACCCAGTCTGCCATTTACGCCGCATGGGCTATTTTACGTAGAGAAAAAAAAGTGGAAATGCTGAAAGACGAAGAATTTCCGGGTTCGGACAATGACGATTGGTTTCGGAGGAAAAACTGCCGCGAAATCATGGAAAACGCCCTCTCGATCCTCGGCGAACGCTGCAAGAAAATTTTGTTGATGTTCAACGACGACTTCAATATGAAAGAAATCGCCGAAGAAATGGGGTTCGCCAACGAAGACGTGGCCAAAAAGGAAAAATACGGGTGCCAGAAAAAATTCATCGCGCAGCTCTGTGCTAACCCGCAAATCAGAAACCTGCTCACTGAGAATTGTTATGACTGACGATTCGCGCATCGATAAAATAGAAGCCTGGCTTCAAGGCAAACTGCCGGCCACCGAAGCCGCCGCCTTCCAATCGGAAATCGCCGCGGATCCTGCGTTGGCTGACGAAGTCGAACTCCACCGGCTGGCCCTCCAGGCCGGCAAACACCTTTCGGAACAGCACCTCCGGCAAAACGTATTGATGTGGATGAACAGCGCGAAAATGGATCGCCCCGCCCGATTCCCTTATCGAAATATACTTTGGGCGGTGGTGGCGCTACTTCTGCTTACGGCGGTTATTTTTACATATTTCCATCAATTTAAGATTCGGGAAATCGAAGAGCGGGAACACCGGGAAATTGCCCTGCGCGATTCGTTAAATGCGTTTTGGCAAACCCAAATTCAACACCAGCAGGCCGCGTGGTCCGCAGAAGGAGCCGTCAAAGATTCGCTCACGCAACTGGAAATCAAACGCCTCCGCGAAGAACTCGACCGCAGGAATCAGGCGCCGCACAAACAGAAAAACGATCCCAATACGGCCAATCGGAAAATTGCCTTCACTTATGATTACCCCTCCAAATTTGCGAACACAGTACGGAGTGCCTCTAAAAACGATTCCGATTCTGTAATCACAATTGCAGCCAAAGCCTTCGACGCCGGACATTATTCGAAGGCTGAAAGTCTGCTCAAAAGCATCCCGCCTGACGACCCGCGACAAGACGAGGTAGCCAAAATATTGCCTTACGCGCTTTTCTACAATGAAAAATTTGGAGAAGCGGCCGCCGCATTTGCTGAACTGAAACAACGGGACAGGTTCGAAGCGCAGAAAGCGGAATGGTATATCCTCCTATGCTATGTCGCAGAGGGACGGAAGGCTTATGCCCAAAAAACGCTTGCCGAAATTTTGAGCAATCCCAAGCATCAATTTTACGAAGACGCCCAAAATTTGAAATCCATGCTGGAAAACCGATAGTCATCTTACGCTTGGACACTCACCGCTCCAGCGTCACATCCCCCGCAAAAACCTCTGTCTCCCCATCCAAAAATTCCACCACGGCCTGCCACACAAATACGCCCGGGTTCAATTCAGAACCCCGGAATTGGCCGTCCCAGCCACCAACCTGGCTCACCGGATCGAGGTGTTCCAGGAAAAACACCTGGTTGCCCCAGCGATCGAAAATCGCGAAACTGGGGATGTCGGTCACGCCTTTCCCAAAGATTTTAAACGTGTCGTTGAAGCCGTCGCCGTTGGGCGTAAATATGTTGGGCGCGTAAATGCTGCGCTGGCGGTTGACGCGCAACTGCACCGGCGCCGAGGCCGTGCAACCGTTCAAATCCGTAATCGTCAGCTTGTAACGCGTGCTGCGCAGCGGGAGTACGATCGGGTCGGGACAGTCGATGCAGGACAGGTAATCGCCGGGCGACCATTGCCATTCGGCAATCTGGGACAGCGGCAAATTCAGCTCGGGCATCAGTTGCGTGGAGTCCCCCAAATCGAGCGTCACGATCTGCGGCAGCGTCAGTTCCGGAAAAACCGGCTCGTCCAAAGTGACCGTCGCCACAGCCGTGCAGCCGTGAGCATCCCGGGCTACGAGGGAGTAATCATCCGGCGTCAGGTTGGGGAATACCGGCGAGGCCTGGAATGTTTGCCCGCCGTCGCGGGAATATGTGAACGGCGGCGTGCCTCCGGAAACTGGTCCAAAGTCGATCTCGCCCTTGGGGTGCAGACAGTCGGGCTGATCTGCCGTGGGCTCGAATACGGGCGGCGGTATTTCGCTGACGCTCACGTTGTCCGTCGCCGTGCAGCCGTTGTCCTGATTGGTGACGGTGAGCGCGTAAAGACCCGCCTTTCCGGCGAGGGGCGTCGCCGTGTTGGCGCCGGAGACCAGTTGGCCGTTGGTGGTGGACCAGTTGTAGCTCAGGTTGCCCTGCGTCGTGCTGCTGCCCTGCAGAGTGGCCTGCGGGAGCAGGCAATCGAGCGCTGCCGGCGGGCCGGCCTCGGCTTGCGGCGGAGCGATGTTCTGGTTCAGGTTGATATTGGCCGTACCGGTACAACCGGTGCTGAGGTTGGTGATCACCAGCACGTAGTTGCCGGGCTGATCGGCCTTGGGGAACAAAGTGTTTTGTCCGCTCACGAGGTGGCCGTTGGGAGTGGACCAGTTGGCGCTGAAATTCGGGCCGTTAGCCGAGGCCCCGGCGTTCAGGGTTACCGTGTCGCGAACACAGGTGAGCGGCAGGGGCGAAATGATCGCCGTGGCCGGCGAAACCGTGTCGATGGCGACATTCACGGATGTAAAATCGGTACATCCGTTGGCCGTGTTGGTCACGGTGACGGTGTAAACGCCCGCAGCATTGACACTTGGCGTGGCGGAATTGGCGCCCCCAAGGAGCACGCCGCCGCCCGAGGCCGACCAGGCAAAAGAAAGCGGCCCGGGGCCTGACGAGCCCGTGGCGTCGAGCGAAATTTGCGGATCGTTGCAGGTGATCAGATCGGCCGGGGCTGCGTCAGCCACAGGCGGCACGATGTTCTGCTGGGCCATGATGCTGACCGTTGAGGAACAGCCATTCTGCTGGTTTTGAACGGTTAAGAGGTAGGTTCCAGGGGCGTCTACGATGGGCGTCAGGGTATTTTGACCGGAAACGAAATGGCCGTTCGAAGTGGTCCAGGACGAGGTAAAACCCGTAGAAGGTTGTTGCACCGAACCGTTTAGCGGTATCGAGGTAAGCAAGCAGGTCAGGGTTTGCGGCGCTGCAATGAAGATGGTCGGACCGATGGCGTCGATACCCACCACGGTGGCGTCCTGGGCAAAACAACCATTCACCAGGTTCTGAACCGTCAGGGTGTAGGTCCCAGGAGCATTCACCACTGGGTTGGCGCTGTTTCCGCCGCTCACAATACTGCCATCCGCTGTTTGCCATTGAAAATTAAAACTCGACCCGTTCGAAGCCGAGGCTGTGCCCGTCAGGGTTTGCGTCTGAATGGCGCAGGTCAGGGTGGCGCCGGCGCCGGCATCCACGATGGGTGGCGTCACGTCTTCGGGGATAATAACGGTGGAAGTACTGACGCAACCGTTGTTGGAATTGGTAACTTGTAATTGGTACGTACCCGGCGCATCAACGATGGGTGCGAGGGTAGTCGGACCGCTCAGGATGTTTCCGCCGGCCGATGCCGTCCAGAGGTAGGAAATGTTCGGGCCGCTGCTGCCGCTGCCGCTGAGCGTGGTTTGGGTGATATTGCAATTGAGCGTGACAGGCGGTCCCGCAAACGCCTGCGGCGCGTTGGCGTCTTCAAATATCTGCACCGCATCGGTCGAGGAGCAGCCGTTGGCCGGGTCGGTCACGACGAGGGAATACGTCCCGGACGCATCGATGGTGGGCGTCGCGGTGTTGCCGCCGGCAGTAATATTTCCGCCGCCGGAGGCCGTCCAGACAAAGGTCAGGGTACCCTGGCCGCTGGCAGAACCGTTGATGATCAGGGCATTTACTGCACAACTGAGCGTGTCATCCGCACCCGCATCCACCACCGGCGGAGTGATATTTTGGCTAACGGTGACCGAGGTTTGCGCGGTGCAACCGTTGAAAGGATTTACTGCTGTGAGCACGTAGGTGCCTGGCGCATTGACCAAAGCATTGCCAAACTGGTCGCCGCCGGAAACGATCTGGCCATTTACAGTCGTCCAGCTGGGCGTACCGGTACCGCTGCCGCCGAGCAGGAATTGCGGCGTCGCGCAGTTGAGCACTGGGGGTGGCGAAATAGCAACGGTGGGCGGTGTAATGTCTTGGCTGACAGGGGTTTCCTGTGTGGCCGTGCAACCGTTTGCCAGGTCTGTGACGGTAACCCCATACAATCCCGGCGCATCAACAAGAGGAGTGGAAGTGGTTTGTCCGGAGACAAAATGGCCGTCGAGAGTTTGCCAGTTATAATTAAAATTGGGCCCAACGACAATGGCCTGAATTTCCGAAGTCAATTGCAAACAGTTGAGGAATGAGATGGCTGAGAGCCAAACCGTGGGAATTTGCTGGTTGGCGCTGACGGACACTACATCGCTGCTGGTACAGCCGTTGTTGAGGTCGGTGACCAGAACGGCGTACACGCCGGCAGCGTCGCATTCCACCTCGATCGAGTCGGCATTTCCGGTAAAATTTCCGTCGGGCGTGGACCAGGCGAAGTCAAGGTTGGGGCCGGGTTGGCCGTTGTTGGCCACGAGGTTGAACACGGGGTCGTTGCAGGTCAGCAGACCAGGGGAGCCGGCATCGGCGGGCGGCGGCACGATGTTTTCATTCACGGTAACCGTCGTTGTGGCCGTGCAACCGTTTTGGGTATTGGTGACGGTGAGCGCGTACTGACCGGGGGCGTCTACTACCGGGGCCGGCGTGCCATTTCCGGAAAAAATGTTTCCACCGCCGGAGGCCAGCCATTGATAGGTAAAGATCGCGCCCGTAGAGGAGCCGCCGGTGTTCAGCGGGAAAGCGGTTTGAATACAATTCAGCGTCGGGGGCGGGGCGATCACGGCCGTGGGCGTACCCACTTCGAGCGTTACGGATGTCGAATTCTGGGCGGTGCAGCCGTTGTTGAGGTTGGTCGTAGTGATGGTGTAAGTACCAGCGGCGTTGACGACCGGGTTGAGCGTCGAGTCGCCCGACAAGATATTGCCGCCTGCGGATGCCGCCCATTGGTAGGCAAAATTTCCCGGCAGGGAAAGGTTCTGCGTCTGTATGGTTTGGGTCGGATTGGCGCAGGTGAGTTCGCCGGGCGCTGTGATCTGAACCTGCGGCGCGGCCACGTTTTGGACCACCTGGGCCAGGTCGGTCGCCGAGCAGCCGTTGGCCGTGTTGGTGACAACGAGCTGGTAAGTACCCGGTTGGCTGATCAACGGATTCGGCGTAGCCGCACCGCTGACGATGTTGCCGTTGGCGGTCGTCCAGGCATAGGTGATGGTGGGGCTGGACGACGAACCGTTGGCGTTGATCGCCAGGGTGTCTGCCGCGCAGGTAAGCGTGTCGGGAGCGTTGGCCACGGCAGACACAACGTTCTGGTCGGCCACTACCGTAGTATTCGTACTGGCGGTACAGCCGTTTAAAGCGTTGGTAACCAGCAGGGAATACGTGCCGGCGGCATTGACCAAAGGGGTCAGCGTAGTGTCGCCGGACACGATGTTGCCGGTGCCGGAGGCTGTCCACTGGTAAGTAAAATTGGCGCCTGTGGAAGACCCTGCGCCGCTCAGCGTGACGCTGGGCGACTGGCAGGTGATAGAATCCGCGGGCTGAATAAAGGCCGTCGGCGGGGTAATATTTTGGGAAACGGTGACCGAAACGTTGGCTTTGCATCCGTTGGCCGGGTTGGTAGCGGAGAGCGTGTAAGTGCCCGGCGTATTGATTTGCGGTGTCAGGGTGGTGCCGCCCGACACGATGTTGCCGCCGCCGGAGGTGGTCCAGACGAAACTGGCATTGGCCGGGTTGAGCGATCCGCTGAGCGCGAAGGTGTCGTTGGCGCAGCTGAGCGTACCGGGCGTTTGGATAGCCGGTACCGGCGGGGTCAGGTTGCCGGTCACGACCACGGTATCGGCCGTGGCGCAGTTGTTGGAGGTATTGGTCACGAGCAGGAAATAGGTGCCCGGCGCGCCGGCCACGGCGTTGATCATGTTTTGCCCGGAAACGATCATGCCCCCGACGGTGGACCACGCGTAAGTGATGTTCGCTCCAGTGCTGCTGCCTGTGCCGAGCAGGTTGGTCACGGTGTCGACGCAGGTGAGTCCGCCGGCAGCTGCGTTGGCCACGGGCGGATTGTTGGCCGTCGTGACGGTGACTTCGGTCACGGCCGTACAGCCGTTTATCGTATTGGTCACCAGGAGTTCGTAGGTATTGGTAACGAGGAGCTCGTAGGTGCCCGGGGCGTTGACGACGGCGGTTTTGGAGTTGGCGCCCGAGACGATATTGCCGTCCTGCGTGCTCCATTGCCAGGAGACCGCGCCCTGGTTGGAATTGCCCACAAGGTTGGTGGTACCCGATGTGCCGCAGCCCAGGGGTTGGGGCGGATTGATCCAGGCGGACAAGGGATTGGGGGTTATTATGACATTAACAGTGGCGGTTTTTTCGCAGATATAGCCGTCTTTTTCAAAAGTAACGGTCAGGGTGTATGTACCGGGGCCGTTGACCACCGGGTTGAGGGTCGTCTCACCGGACACGATATTGCCGTCGCTGCTGTCCCAGAGGTAGGAGTAATTGGCTCCGGTGCTGCTTCCGACGCCCGACAGGTTCACGTTGGCGCCCTCGCAGGGGATAATGGTCACGAGCGGCGCCGCGACAGCCGTCACGTTGACCACGTGTACCACCACCGTATCCGTGACTTTGCAGGTTGGTGAAAACACGATATCGTCGAGGGCGAAATCGTTGCCGCCGAGCGTAGTGTTTTGATTGACAATGCAAATGGTAGCGCTCGACGCGCCGCCGCTGTTCCAGATTTGATAAAAATTTTGCCAAACGCAGGTTTGGGTGGGCGCGCTGAAGATGGGTCCGATAGTGACGCCATTGATTGAAAATTGCAACAAAGCAGGCGAAGCCGACACCAGCGTGCTGACCCAGGCGGAAAAAGCGTACTGGGTATTGGGAATCACCGGCACGGTTTCGCACCACACGTTTTGGTTGGGCGTTCCGGCGCCGTTGACGGCCATCATGTTGCCGCTGCCGGAGGTGTGGTCGTCGCAGGGCTGGAATCCGGGGTGGTCGTCCTGCGGATTGTCCAGAACGTCGTAATATCCCTCGGGCACGAGGTCGCCGGGGTTGTACACATAGTCGCTCGTAAAGCCCGAATTACCGCCTTCGAAGTCGCCGTTGTCGATCAGGTTAGTGTTCACATCCACGGCAGTGCCCGTGAGCACATAGGTCGTGGTTTGCGTGACATTAACGCCGGGAGAAAGTGTATTGGCAAAACTGAGCCCGGTGAGCGGCGTCCAGGCAAAGTTGAGGTAATCGCCGTCGATACTGCCGTTCAATTCGGTTGGGGTGGGCGGGGCGCAGAGATAAATATCCTCGCCTGCGTTGACGGTGATGGGGCACTGCCCCCAAAGGTTTGAAGCCAAAAAGACGAAAAGGGGAAGCAGTACAGCGTAGTGTTTTCTCATGTGACATACGGTCTGGAAACAACAAGACAGGGCGGGGAGCCGGGACGCTGCAAGGTTACGAAAAAAGGGAGAAAAGGGCCCGGTTTTGCAGGCCGGAAGGACCAGCAGCAAAAGCCGATTCCGTTCAGGAGTCATTTATCAATATTGTCTTGATGGAAGATTTTCAGTGAATTACTCCTCAAATTCCACCTGTTAAAATACGGTCCGGCACCGCAGGGCCTTTCACAAACGGCCGACGATCAGGACGTTTGATGACTTCACTCATTATTTTCCGCAGTGTTTTTTGCTGTAATTTGGGTGTCGTTTTCCAGGACTCAACCTGGAAAACGACATGGCTTGTGAAAAAAACAATTGCTCTGCTGCTGTTTTACTGCCTGGGTTGTCACTTCGGCATCGCTCAGGACGCCCGCGAGATCGTCCGCCGCTCGGATGAAAAAATGCGCGGAACCACTTCGATGGCCACCATGACCATCACCACTACGCGGCCCAAATGGACCCGCACCATGCGCATCAAAGTCTGGACCAAAGGCACAGAACTGGCCCTGATCCTTATCCAGGAGCCTGCAAAGGACAAAGGCGTCACTTATTTGAAACGCAAAAAAGAGGTTTGGAACTGGTCGCCGGCCATCGAGCGCACCATCAAATTGCCGCCTTCGATGATGAGCCAGTCGTGGATGGGCACCGATTTTACCAACGACGACCTGGTGAAAGAATCTTCCGTGGTGGACGATTACACGCACACGCTGCTGGGCTCCGAGCCGGTCGATGGCCGCGACTGCTACAAAATCAGCATGGTACCCCAACCCGACGCCGCCGTGGTGTGGGGCAAGGTGCTCGTTTGGATCGACAAAAAAGACGACCTGCAGCTGCGCGCCGAGTTTTACGATGAAGACGGACGCCTCGCCAGCACCCTCGCAGGCTCCGACATCCGTAAAATGGGCGACCGCCTTATCCCCACGCGCCTCACCATGACCCCGGCCGACAAGCCGGGCCACAAAACCGAGATCGTTTACCAAAGTATAGAGTTCAACAAGCCCATTGCCGACACCTTTTTCAGCACCGAAAACATGACGAAAGTCAAATAAACCATGCTTCTCACCCTCGCCTGGCGCAACCTTTGGCGCAACCGCAGCCGCACGCTCATTACCATGGCGTCGGTGTTCTGCGCCGTTTTGCTGGCGGTGTTCACCAGCTCCCTGCAACGGGGCATTTTTGACAACCTGATCAAAAACGTGGTGAGCTTTTACAGCGGCTACGTCCAGTTGCACAGCGCGGGTTACTGGCAGGAAAAAAACCTCGAAAACACCTTCGCGGCCAGCGATTCGCTGCTCCGGGCCGTGGCGGCGCAGCCGGGCGTGAAAGCCGTGGCGCCCCGGCTGGAAAGCTTCGCTCTGGCCTCTTCGGGCGAAAAAACACGCGGCGCCATGGTGGTCGGCATCTTGCCGGAAGCCGAGGGCCGGGTAACCTCCCTGCCTTCCCGGATCGTGGAGGGCGTCTGCCCCGACACCGGACAGTCGGCCGCGCTCATCCCTGAAGGACTGGCCGGCAAACTCGGGTTGGGCGTGGGCGACACGCTCCTGCTGCTGGGTCAGGGCTATTACGGTTCGCAGGCTGCGGGCAAATTTCCGGTAGCCGGACTGCTGCAATTCGGCTCTCCTGATTTGAACCAAAGCCTCATTTTGTTGCCCCTGCCCGCCGCTCAGCGGCTGTTCGACGCGCAAGGACTGGCCACTTCGCTGGTTATTTTACCTGAAAAAACGGCCGATCTGGCGCCATTCGCCGGCGCTTTGCGGCAAGGCGCCGGGGCCGGTTACGAAGTCATGACCTGGGAGGAAATGTTGCCCGAAATCACGGAACACATTAAAACCGACTCCGGAAGCATGCGCATCATCATCGGGGTATTGTACCTGCTCATTTCATTCGGCATCTTTTCCACCCTGCTGATGATGCTGGCCGAGCGGCGCAAGGAGTTCGGGGTGCTGGTGGCGCTGGGCATGCGCAAATCGCTCATTGCCAGAGTTTTGCTGCTCGAATCGGTGCTGATCACGGTTGGGGGTTGCGTGGCGGGCCTGCTGGCGGCTGCGCCGCTGACCTGGTATTTTCAGGAAAAACCCCTGCGTTTTGGCGGAAAACTGGCCGAAACGTATGCCAAATTTGGATTCGAACCCGTGCTCCCCACCTCGCTAAGCCCTGATATTTTTCTGCATCAGGGCCTCGCCGTGTTGTGCGTGGGGCTTTTGTTGTCTGCTTATCCGGTGCTAAAAATCTTCTCGCTCGATCCGGTATCGGCCATGAGAAGTTGAACAAATATGATGCTGATCCAACTCGCCTGGCGAAATCTCTGGCGCAACCGCACGCGCAGCCTGGCCATCATCATTTCGGTGGCAATCGGCACTTGGGCGGGCGCGTTTCTCACGTCGTTGTACTACGGCATGGGCCGTTCGCGGCTGAAAACGGCGCTGGAAAAAGAAGTGTCGCACCTGCAAATCCATCATCCGGGATTTTTAGCCGACAATGAAGCGCAGTTCAATTTTGACCTCGCCCGAGCCGATTCCGTCCTGCGCAACACCCCGCAGATCAAAGCTTTTTCCCTGCGCAGCGTCACTGCCGGCATGCTGGCCAACGCCACCGCCACCAACGGCGTGCACATCAATGGCGTGGATGCGGCGCAGGAGGATGCCACCCGCGGACTGGGCGGCTTTGTGCGCGAAGGCCACTATTTCGAATCCGGTAAAAGATCACAGGTACTCATCGGCAGCCGTTTGGCCGAAAAAATGGGCGTCCGGGTGGGCAACAAAGTTGTTTTGAGCTTTTCCGATACAGCGGGCGATGTGGCCGCCGGAGCGTTCCGGGTATGCGGTTTTTACAAAACGAGCAATGGGCCGCTCGACGAACTCAACGTATTCGTGCAGCGCGAAGAACTCAGCCAGTTGCTGGGAACAAGCGGACGGGCGCAGGAAGCGGCTGTTCTGCTGCACGATCTGTCCACCCTCGACAGTACCGTGGCGGCCTTGAAAACCCGTCTCCCAGGGCTTTCCGTACAACCCTGGCAGGAAGTGGCCCCGGAGATCAGCCTGACTATCGAATCACTCGACGTGAGCACCCTGGTGATGCTGGTGATCATTTTCCTCGCGCTGGCCTTCGGCATCATCAACACCATGATGATGGCTGTGCTTGAACGCACCCGCGAGATCGGAGTCATGAGCGCATTAGGCATGAATAAAAGGCGCCTCTTCGGCATGGTCTTGCTCGAAACGGTATTTCTCACCGTAGCAGGAGCGCCGTTCGGCATGGGTGGCGCGTTTGTCCTGATCGCCTGGCTGAGCCGGAAGGGGATCGACCTGAGCGCCATCGCAGGCAATGTGATGAGTGAATTCGGGTACGAGAACGTCATTTACCCCTACTTGCCCGCCTACAACGTGGGGCAAATCATACTGGTCGTGTTGTTCACGGCGCTGTTGTCGGCTGTTTTCCCGGCCTTGAAGGCGCTTTCGCTAAGGCCGGCGGAGGCGATATCCTGATTCCCCTACCGGTACAGTACGATCCACTCATCCCCCCGCCGCATAAACACATTCAGGATTTCCCGTTGCTCCTTCCGCACCTCGTCCATGGTTTTGGGCAATCCGGCATCCACGAAGCCCTGCCAATAGCCGTTATAGCCGTACAGCAGCACCCAGCCGCCGTCGTTGCTGAACGTGATGCCCTTGAAGGGTTGTCCGAAATCGAAGCTGGTGCGGCGAATGTAAGCGGCGAGCGAGTCGTGCACGCCTTCGTAAGTGAAGCCCGTTTGGTCCCATAAAATGACCCAGGAATAGTCGGGCCCAATGCCGACGTCCTTGATCGCGCGGTTTTGGTGGTAATACAGGTAAAGCGAGTCGACAAGCCTGCGCGGCATGTCTCGCGGCGGATTGGTGTGCCAGAAATCGTTGCGGTTGAAGCGGAGCAAGGCTTCGGAGTTGGCCCCCAGGTAGAGGCCTTTCAGTTCGCCGTCGTAGTGTTTCAGCGTGTCCAATTGGCGAATGAGCCCCTGCGGCAGTTCGCCGTTGTGGATGCAGTGGTTGCGGCCGTAAAAAATGGCCCATTCGGCGTTGGGTCCGAAGCTCAGCTCGCGGACGAGTTGTCCGGCTTTTTGCAAAGAGTCAATTTTGACCAGGACTTCCGTCGGAATGCCGTGCTGTTTGTATTGAAACTGGTAAATGGCCTCCTGCGCAGGGCGTCTTTGCGAAAAATACCAGGCCAGCGCCACGACCCCGGCCAGCGCCAGGGCCAGCCAGTACCACTGGCGGGATACACCCGAAACCTCAAGGTCAGGGAGGGCTTCCGGCGAGCCCGGCAGGGTATCGGACAACTGGAGCAGGGCGAGATTGATCCGGTTCAATTCCTGCCGGCTTTCTTCTTCGCCGGCGGTGCCCAGTCGCTGGTTCTGCTGGTATTTTTGAAAACGCGCGGCGAGGAGCAGCGCTTCGTTTTCCGCCGATTTGCCACGGGCCAACTCGAGTAGCCGGCGAAACGCCGCCTCGGTGTCGCCATTGGCAATCAGTTGTTTGATGCTCGTATTTTCCATGACCGAAAGTTAGTTCAACGGCTGCAAAAGACCCGGATCTTCATCACTTCAAACACTGAGATTGATTAGTCAAAAAGAACGGGATTTCGACCAACTTTGCAAAAAAGACCGCCCATGCTGCCCGTCATCGACGCCCACGACATCAGCAAAGTGTACAACCCGGACACCATCCCGGTGTACGCCGTGAACCATGTGCACCTTCACCTGGGCCAGGGCGAATTCACGACGCTGGTGGGTCCTTCGGGCTCCGGCAAAACCACCCTGCTGAACCTGCTCGGCGGCCTCGACCACCCCACTTCGGGGCGTATCCTCATCGAAGGGCTGGACATCACCCAACTTTCCGCCAACGCGCTGATCGATTTCCGCCTTCGACGCATCGGTTTCGTGTTCCAGGCCTTCAACCTCATCCCCGCGCTGACGGCCCGGGAGAACGTTGAATTCATCATGTTTTTGCAAAAAATACCAAAAATCCAGCGCGACAAACGGGTGAACGAACTGCTCGCCGCCGTGGGCCTGCCCGACAAAGCCGACAGCCGGCCGGCCCAGCTCTCCGGCGGACAGCAGCAGCGCATCGCCGTGGCACGAGCCCTGGCTTCCAAACCCGCTTTCATCCTCGCCGACGAGCCCACCGCCAACCTCGACAGCGCCTCGGCCGCCAACCTGCTCGACATCATGGAAAAACTCAACCGCGAGGAAAACATGACCTTCCTGTTCTCCACCCACGACGCCCGCGTGATCGAACGCGCCCGCCGAGTGATCACGCTCGTGGACGGCAAGGTGGATTCCGATTCGGCAGCCTTGCCGATAAATCACTGAGCCATGGGATTGCCATTCCAGATTGGCCTCCCCCCCGCCCCCCTCTCAAAGAGGGGAGGACTTTCAGCAAGCTCCGACAAACCAAACGGTGCTCCCCTCTCTCCTTTGGAGAGAGGGGGGTCGGGGAAGTGAGCCAACACGGAAACAGGGGCCTGCTGCTCCTGCTACTGTCACTCCCACTCTTTCTCAGCGCCCAAAACCCCTCCCCACTCGAATTCAAAGGCTACGTTAAAAACCTGCAAACCTTCCTTTTTACCGATCAAAAAAACACCCTGCTCAGCACGGGCCTGCTGCACAACCGCCTGTCGTTGAACTGGCAAATAGACACGCTGCTGGGCGTTCACGCCGAAGTGCGCAACCGGCTTTTTTACGGCGACCTGGTGCGGTTCACACCCGGATTCGCCGCCGAACTGGAAAAAGACCCGGGCTTTTTCGACCTCTCCGCCGACGTTTTTGAACGCAGCGCCATGGTGCTGCACGTATTGACGGCTTCCTGTACCTTGAATACCGGCCGGGAAAATGGCGCCTGCGCGCGGGCCGCCAGCGCGTCAACTGGGGCATCGCGACCAGCTGGAACCCCAATGATTTGTTCAACGCCTACAACTTCCTGGACTTCGACTACGAAGAACGCCCGGGTTCCGACGCCCTGCGCGCGGAGTATCAATTGAGCGGTTTTTCGCACGTGGAAACGGTGTTCAGCCCCTCCCGAATGCCCGGCCGCTGGACCGGCGCGGCGCGCTACACCGGCCACGCCGGGAAACTGCGACTGGCAACTCATCGGCGGCTTTTTCAAACGCCAGCTCGCCTTCGGCGGTGGCTGGGCGGGCGCGTTGGGCAATACCGGTTTCAAAGGTGAATGGACGCTTTTTCAGCCCGTCGATTCGGGCCGAACTGCGCTGGGCCTGACCCTCGGCAGCGAGTACCTGTTTGGCAAAAGCGGATGCTCACGGGGTCGGTGCTGCTCAACACCCGCGCCCGGCGAGGTGCAAAGCGAAACCTGGCCGGCGACCTCTCGCCCG
Source organism: Saprospiraceae bacterium (assembly GCA_044224705.1). Taxonomy (GTDB): domain Bacteria; phylum Bacteroidota; class Bacteroidia; order Chitinophagales; family Saprospiraceae; genus M3007. The sequence goes on along the minus strand of JBGAJY010000054.1, from coordinate 11,798 downwards.
ACGATCTTTTCCCCGCCAAATTCAGCCTGCTGGCGGGTGTGGCCAGAAATGCCCCTTTGATCAGCACAACCTGAGTGCCTTGTATGCGCCCGATGCGAAAATGCTGATCGCCCTACCCTCCTTCACAGCATCCGTGGCCAACAACTGGAACGCCGACCTGACGGGGCAGTTTTTTTTCGGAAAAAGTGAAAAGGGGAATTTCGGCAACCGGTTCAACGCCGTGTTTTTGCGCTGGCGATGGAGTTTTTGACACACTATCGGAGACTTAAATTTCGCCCACACGTTTCCTCTCCCTGTTTACCTTTGGCGCACCCTCCAAAACGCCGAATTCATCCCTTCCCTTCTTTTCACCAACCCATCTTTTGTATGAAACTACTGTCTGTACTCCTGCTTTTTCTTCTCGCAGGCGTGTCCGGGCTGACGGCCCAAAACGTCCTCAAAGGGCGCATCACCGACCCCTCCGGCCAGGGACTCGCGGGGGTCACCGTTCAGGAACGCGGCACCACCAACGGCACTTCCTCGGCCAACGACGGCAGCTACTCGCTCCGCTACGGCAGCGCCAACTCGGTGATCGTGTTCACCTACACCGGCTACGCCACCCAGGAAATCCCCGCCAACGGCCGCACCCAACTCGACGTCACCATGCAGACCGATGAGCTGCTGCTCGGCCAGATCGTGATCGTCGGCACGCGCCGCGCCAACCGCGTGCAAACCGAAACCCCCGTGCCCGTAGACGTCATCAACGTAGGTCAGGTGGCGCCCACCACGGCCCGCTACGACATCACCTCCATGCTGAATTACACGGCGCCTTCCTTCAATTACAACAAACAAAGCGGCTCCGACGGCGCCGACCACATCGACCTGGCCACCCTGCGCGGACTCGGCCCCGACCAGACGCTGGTGCTCGTGAACGGCAAACGCCGCCACCAGACGGCCTTCGTCGCCGTGTTCGGCACCCGCGGCCGCGGCAACGCCGGCACCGACTTGAGCGCCATCCCGGCCCAGGCCATCGACCGCATCGAGATCCTGCGCGACGGCGCCTCGGCACAGTACGGCTCCGACGCCATCGCCGGCGTGATCAACATCATTTTGAAAAAAAACGTGCGCCAGGGCTCGGCTGATTTCGGCATTTCCAGTTACTACGACTCCGATTTCAACCCCGCATTTTTAAAAGACGGCGCGAAAGATGTGTACGGCACGGACCTCAAAGGCCAGTACATTTTTGGCAAAAAAATGGACGGCGTCACGTACAACGCGGCAGCCAATTACGGCCTGCCCCTGGGCTCCAACGGCGGCTTCCTCAACCTCACGCTCAACTACGCCAACGCCGGCAAAACCTACCGCCAGGAACTGGACGGCGAATTGCCGGTCGACATTTACCGCCGCGCACACGGCGACGGCTCGCTGCAGAGCTACGGCGTCACCTTCAACGCCGAAATTCCTTTCCAGGAAAACGACAAACTCACGCTCTACGCCTTCGGCGGCTTCAACCGCAAAGAATCGGATGCCTATGCTTTTACGCGCAATTTCTCGGCCCGACCCGAGCGCTTCCCGACCGACGCCCAGGGCAACCTGATCCCCGTGGACGGCATCACGATGACCACGCCCGACGGCGAAACTTTCTTCAATCCGCACATCCAGACGGAGGTGCAGGACATGTCGGTCGCCGCCGGCCTGCGCGGCAATTTCGGCGAAGGCTGGACCTGGGACCTGAGCAACACGACCGGCTACAACGATTTCCACTTTTTTGGCGACAAAACTTTCAACGCAGGCCTCGGGGCCAGCCAGACGCACTTCGACGACGGCGGCTTCAATTTCCTGCAAAACACCAGCAACCTGAATTTCAGCCGCCTGTACCCGGACGTGCTGGCTGGCTTCAACCTCGCTTTCGGCGCGGAATTCCGCCTGGAACAATACCAGCTCTACGCCGGCGAAGAAGCCTCCTACAAAAACTACAACCCCGACAAGGCTACCGGCTCGCAGGGCTTCCCGGGCTATCAGCCCGCCGACGAAGCCGACGCCAGCCGCAACTGCGTAGGCGCCTACGCCGACGTGGAACTCGACGTCACCGACCGCTTCCTGGTCGGCGGCGCGGTGCGTCTGGAGAACTATTCCGACTTCGGCTTCACCGCCAACGGCAAATTCTCGACCCGTTACAAAATCACCGACAACTTCAACCTGCGCGGTTCGGTAAGCACGGGCTTCCGCGCGCCGTCGCTGCAACAGATCAATTTCAGTTCGACGTTCACGACCGTGCAGGCGAGCAACATCGCCGAGGTCAAAATCGCGCCGAACGACAACCCGATCACCCGCGCCGCAGGCATCCCGGAACTGACCGAGGAAAAATCGTTCAGCGCCAGCGTAGGCTTTTCCTGGCGTCCCATCCGCGAATTCACTATCACCGTCGACGCCTACCAGGTGCAGGTGAAAGACCGCGTGGTGCTGTCGGGCCAGTTCGACGCCAGCGACACTACGCTCAATCCCGTCCTGACCGACGAACTGAACCGCCTGAACGTGAGCCTCGCCCAGTTCTTCGCCAACGCCGTGAACACCACCAACCAGGGCATCGACGTGGTGCTCGACTACCATCGCCGCATGGAAAACCGCAATTTCCGCTTCCTGGTGGCCGCGAATTTCCAAAAGATGAAAATTGACGACATCAACGTGCCGCGCGCGCTGAACGACACCGAAGGCCACCGAAAAACCTTCCTCAGCAGCCGGGAGCAAAAATTCATTCTCGCCTCGGCGCCTCCAGTCAAGGTGGCCGCGACCATCGAGTACGGCTTCGGCAAATTCACGATCGGTACGCGCCTCAACTATTTTGGCGAAACCGTGCTGCAGGGCTACGGCGAAAGCGGCCTGGGCATCGATCCCGAAGTACCGAAAGACGACGGCTCCGGCTACGTGCCTGACGAATACGTGTACGGCGCCAAATTCGTACCCGATGCCTATGCCGCCTGGCGTTTTTGCAACAACGCCACCATCCACCTGGGCGTCGACAATTTCCTGAACGTACATCCGGACCTCGGCTACGCGCCCGGCGCACCGGGCTGGGCCTATAACACGGAGACCGGCGGCGCCTGGGATGCCGTGCAAATGGGCTTCAACGGGTTGCGGATGTTTGCCAGGTTGGGGGTGACGTTTTAGTCGCCTTCCCTTGTGCCCGCTTCCGACAGGCCGTTTTTTGGTTAAATGGAATAAAAAAGCAGCCGCGCGATGCGCGGCTGCTTTTTTATTCCATTTAACTAAAAATATGATTCGTCTGATGGAAAAGGATTACGGCATCACCGTTTTGCCTTTTTTCACTTTGCCCATGCCGGCATCGCGCCAGGTGGCTTTTTTGTTCGGCTTGCCTTTGGTCTTTTCGGCCAGTGCCACGGCGTTGGCCGCGCTCACGATACCGCCGCTGACGCAGAGGGTTTCGAACGGTACTTTTTCGGTGGTGCCGGGCTTGTACACGTCGCCGGTTTGCGGCACCACGGATTTTTCCATGATGGCTTTCACCTGCTTGGCCGACAGTTGGGGGTAATACGAACGGATGATGGCGGCCACGCCGGCGGCGGCGGGCGAAGCCATCGAGGTGCCCTGGAAGGAAGCGTATTTGTTGTCCGGAACCGTGGAGTAGATGGCAACGCCGGGCGAGAAGAGGTCGACGTTTTTCTTGCCGTAGTTCGAGAAATTGGCCACGCGGCGTTCGCCGGTGCGCCAGCTGAGCGCGCCGATTTCCATCCAGTTCGGGGCGTGTTTTTTGCCGTTGTTGTAGGCGTCGTTGGGGAAGTTCGGGTCGGTGTCGTTGTTTTCTCCGTCGTTGCCGGCGGCGTGAACGAGCAGTACGTCGTGGGCGGCGGCGTATTTCACGGCCTCGTCCACGTAAGGCTTGTCGGGGCTGTAAGCTTTTCCGAAAGACATATTGATGATGCTGGCGCCGTTGTCGACGGCATAGCGGATGGCGTTGGCCACGTCTTTGTCGCGCTCGTCGCCGTCGGGCACGCAGCGGACCGACATGATGCGTACGTTGTCGGCGATACCGTTGATGCCGACGTTGTTGCCGCGGGTGGCGGCGATAATACCGGCCACGTGGGTGCCGTGGCTGGCGTCGGGTCCGCGATAGTCGTTGTTGCCGTAGAAGCGGTTGCTCATGTCGAGCGGGTTGTCGCCGACGATGGTGCGCGGGTTGTAGTCCGGGTTCAGGTTGTAGTTCAGCTGACCGGAGAAGAATTCGCTGGCTTCGGCTTTATTTTCTTCCAGCGTGGCCGGGGTTACGTCCTGATCGAGCAGTTTTTTCGACATCGCGACGGCGTCTTTCAGTTCGGCGTTGCCTTCGGTATTGATGGCAGCGAGGTCGGCCTGGGTAAAATCGGTTTTACCCGTGGCCTTTTGCACGAGGGCAAAAGCGGCGGCAATTTTTTCAAATTGGGCATCCACCTGTTGTTTTTGCGCTTCGAGTTCACCGCGTTGCTGTTCGAAATTCTCCTTGACCTTGAGCCAGTAGGCATACTCTTTTTTGGCGTCGCCGCTCAGGTTTTCGCCGTTGGAGCCGGCGTAGAGTTTGCTCAGCCGGACGTATTCGCGGGTGAGCTCGAGGGTTTCGTGGTGCACGTTCTGGCCGTCTTTGCCTCCGAGAAAGTTCCATCCGTGGATGTCGTCGATATAGCCGTTGCCGTCGTCGTCTTTGCCGTTGTTGGGGATTTCGCCAGGATTGGTCCACATGACGTCTTTGAGGTCTTCGTGCATATAATCCACTCCCGAATCGAGTACGGCGACGATGACGATCTGGCCTTTTTTGCCTTTGGCTTTCAGGTTTTGCAGGGCTGTTTCGGAGCCCGTGCCCTGAATACCGTCTTTGGCGGGGTCGAGCAGGAACCAGTTTTCCGGGGCTTTCGTTTGGGCGCCGAGGAAGAGGGCCGGCAGGCAGAACAGCGCCGCGACCGCGAATTGTTTAAAATTCATGTTGGGAAAAAATTTTGATGGCAATGAAATAATAGAATGCCGCGAGCGCGGCGAAATTTTCTTTCAGACGACAAATCAGTCGCTTTGGTACGTAAAACGGTGCAAAAGTAGACGAAAGCAATCGAATAAAAGGCAAAAAGCAAGGGGCAAGAAGCAAAAGGCAAAGGGCAAAAGGCAAGGGGCAAAGGGCGAAATCAGTATTTCAACATTGCCCCTTGCCCTTTGCCCCTTGCCTTTTGCCCTTTGTCACAGTGTCCCGCGCAATTCCTGTTCCCGCTCGATTGCCTCAAACAAGGCTTTGAAATTTCCCTTGCCGAACGATTTGGCGCCGCGGCGCTGAATGATTTCATAAAACACCGTCGGGCGGTCCTGTACGGGTTTGGTAAAGATTTGCAGGAGGTAGCCGTCTTCGTCGCGGTCGATAAGAATATTGAGTTTTTTCAGTTCCTCCAGGTCTTCATCGATGTGTCCGACGCGCTCCGGTACGTCTTCGTAATACACGTCGGGGACCCGCAGGAAGTCGACGCCATTGTTGCGCAACTGCCCAACGGTTTCGATAATGTTGTCGGTCGCCACGGCGATGTGCTGTACGCCGGCGCCGCGGTAAAATTCGATGTATTCCTCGATCTGGCTCTTTTTCAGGCCTTTGGCGGGTTCGTTGATCGGAAATTTGATGTAGCCGTTGCCGTTGGACACGACCTTCGACATCAGTGCCGTGTATTCGGTGCTGATGTCGTTGTCGTCGAAGGTGATGAGCAGTTTGAAGCCCATGACGTCCTGGTAAAATTTCACCCAGCGGTTCATGTCGCCCAGTTCTACATTGCCCACGCAGTGGTCCACGTATTTCAGGCCGACGGATTTGACCGGATAAACGCTTTTCCGCGCCTCGAAGCCGGGCATAAACGGCCCCTTGTAGGCCGAGCGCTCGACGAGGGTGTGGATGGTATCGCCATAGGTTTTGATGGCGGCCAGGGTCACCTCGCCGTGTTCGTCGCGAAGGGTCTTCGGAGCAAAGGCCGATTCGGCGCCGCGTTCGAGGGCTGTCAGGTAAGCTTTTTTCGCATCTTCGACCCAAAGGGCAAGCACTTTGACGCCGTCGCCATGGTGGGCTACGTGACGCGACACCTCATGATCGGGCGTGAGGCCGGAAGTAAGCACGAGCCGGATTTTGTTTTGCTGGAGTACGTACGACACCCGGTCGCGCACACCGGTTTCCGGGCCGGCATAAGCCACCCACTCGAAACCGAAAGCTGCCTGGTAATAGAGGGCGCTCTGTTTGGCATTGCCGACATAAAATTCGAGGTGGTCGGTGCCGTTGATGGGAAAGGAATCGGTTGAAATGGTGGTGGGCTTGGATTCAGTCAGGACTTGCATCTTGCGATTGATTCGATTGATTCGATTGATTCGATTGATTCGATTGATTCGATTTTACGCGATCACGTATCATCGAGAGTATTCAGAAAATCGGTGCAAAATTAATGGAATGGGACCACTCTCCCCTATTTCCCCGGAACTGTTCAATCGAATCAATCGAATCAATCGAATCAATCGTACCAATCGAATCAATCGAACCAACTCCTTCAATATTCCGCTTTGAATTGCAGATTGAGTTGCGCCTGGGTGTTGTCGATGGTGGTACTGCGCAGCCAAAGCACGATGTCGACACTGAACCGGTCGGCCGAGACCAGCCGTTTGGAGTCGGCGAGCGAGGGGATGAGCGGCAGGGAATTGCCCGGGTCCAGCGGCACCGGCTGACGGTAGGCCACTTCGATATAGTCGTTCGGGTTGCTTTCGTGGTACACCCGGACAGAAACCTGGTCCACAAACGAGAAATCGGCGTCGCCGTATACGCCGCTCAGCACTGCCGCGGTAGTGATGATGCCTTTCACGTCCTCATCGGTTTTGCCTTGCTGCACGAGGGCCTGGGCATATCGCGAAGGAATATTTTTCAGGTAAAAATGGTGCACGGCAAAATTGCCGATGCCTGCCGGGATGTCGAATTGCTGGGTGTAGGACAGGTCAAAACCTGGCGTGACCTGTTCGTCTTTTTTACATCCGGCTAAGGTCAGGAGGAGGAACAGCAAGCAAGCAGGTGCGCGAAATTTTTTCATGAAAACCAGTTTGTACTGCCTATGACGCTAAAAAACGCCGGCAGGATGGTCGGGAACTTCGAAAACGGCCGTTTTATTTTTCAAATGCGGCGTGCATACGGCGGCGAAAGTGGACAACATCGTAAAACTGCGCCAGTTCATACCGCCAGGCCGGCATTCTTTCGGGATGCAGGAAAGACCGAACGGATTCGGCATCAACCGGCAGGCAATGGTATGCGGCGCTGGCGAGTAACTCCCGTAAATGCGGCAATGGATAGGCCATTGAGCTGATTTGTGCAGCAAAAGCCTGCAAAAGCCCCAAAGTCCACGGCGCTGAAAAGGTCTCCAGATGGCGCACCGCCAGGGTGTTGGGCGCCATCAAGGCATCCTTCTGTGCGAGCAAACGGGTCAAAACGGAATTCTGTCGGGCCGGCGGCAAAGCGCTGAGCAAGGCGCCCAAACTGTCGTGGTCCCATAAATAGGAATCGGGGTATTTTTCCTGGAAACGAAGCAATACCTCCTGCCACGCACCGTCTGAAAACGTCGCCGCTGCCTGCGCAAGCCCCCGGAAAAGTCCCTGGTATTCAGGCGAATCTGCCATTCGTATCAGCGTCTGAAAAGACTCGGGCGAGGGCGCACCCAGCGTTTCCGAGGGCGGCAAATGAGCAATCAGAAAAGCCGCGAGGGCAGGGCGCCAGTGTTTTACCTCGGCTTCCGGCAGCGCAGCCACGAGCATCGGCGCGGGCGGTTCTTCCAGATCGGGCAGTTGTTTTTTTAAAAACCGGTCGAGGTCGGGGGCAGAAAAAACGCCGGCCAGGCGCTCGCGGAAAAATTCGCCCAGCCATGTTTGGAGCCGGCTGCCGGGTATTTTCAGTAAAAAAATCAGCGCCGTTTGGCGCAGTTCCCGGCGTTTTTCCTGGTTCAGTATTTTTTCCAGAAACGACTCGTCCAGTACTGACAGGCGGCTCTGAAACGTCCGTAAAAACTGGATTTTATGCTCCGGCCGCTCGCTGCGCCAGGTTTTTTCGAGCTGCGTCAGGGCGACCAGCGGATGTTTTTTGCGGGCCGCTGTCAGCCAGCGCAGCCGTTCGGCAAAGGCGCCGTTGTCCCAGTTCTGTTCGGGTTGTTCGTACAGGGCGCTCCACGCGGGGTTTTGCGCCGCCAGCCACTCCCCCAGTGGACCGGTTGCCGGGCGGATTTTTTCAAAAAACGCCCCGTCACGCGCGCCGCGGTCGAGCAGGGCGGGGATAAATTCGGGTGGCAAACTGAGGCCCTTACCCGTCAGCAGTGCCAGAAACTCATCCATTGCCCTATGCTGATCGCCTGTCAGGATGCGATCAAGAATTTCAGAAAGTGCAGCCGGCGGGCATTTGCCCGGAGGCAACGAAGGCGCAACAAATGGCACCTGTCCCGGCGAAAAACCAGCCCTGCGTTGCAGCGTCGCCACCGATAATAGTTCGAGCGCCGCCCGGGCAGGGTCGGTATCCTGGCTGATGCGCCATTCCGCCAGGAGCCTGGCCAGCTCCGGGGGCAGGGGTGCGCGGGCAGTACCCAGCAAGGCCGTTTTGATCAGCAGTTCCCAGTCTGTTGCGTTCACGCGGCGAAATTCGTCCTTTTGACTGGAACGATCTGCGGGTTTTGAGGGTTAAAACTCCACCCAAAAGCCTTTTTCACTGCGCCGGATGGCATACGTTCCGGGCGGCAAAATGGTCTGCTGCAGGCCTTCGAGCTGCCTGACCAGTACCTCCGGGACCACACAGGCGACCGGAACGGGAAATAACCACGGAGAAAAAAAAGCCCTCTCGGTGCAGGGTTTCATGCCCTTGCGCGGGAAAAACATCCGCAGGTTGCCTAGTTCACCGACACTCAGATGGGCCAGGGCGTGGTGGCAACGGCGGCGTGCGGCCAATTCCGGCCGTACATTGGGCTGCATACGGCAAATGCCGACATTCACACAGTCGCCGTCGCGGTTCAGGGTGCCGAATTCGATGTCGGCAGTGATGGTGAAGGAAAAAGATTGGACAAAAGCGGTTGGGGTAGCCGCATCGGATTCGAGATGCGCAATCATAGTGTTATTAGTGTTAGTGGTAAAGAAAAAGCAGTCCGTGCTGCAGCAAGCCGCAACACAAAGACGAGGTATTAAACGCGACCAGCGGCCGCTGAAAAAATTCGAGACGAAAAAGCGTGGAAGAGATTAGGCGTGACGCGCAGGGGGGGGAAGGATAGTGCGTCGAAAGGCCAGCCGTATCAGATTAAAGAATCGTTCAGAAATCTTGCTTGGCGAGCGAGGGGTATCACGGCGGCCAGCAATGAATAATACTGCAAATAAAAGGCCACACTAAGGCGACCGGTGGTAAAATGTCACAGAAATATAAGAAGAGGGGCATTCCGTGTTGTTGAGCGTTTGCTGAAAAACTCCGGCGCAACGGCGTATTTTTGCGCGCTTTTTACGGGTCATTTGATTTGGACAGATAACGCCCGACCCTTGTACCCGGCACTATCGCCTGCCAATGCTTTGATTTGCAGCGGTTGAAGTACGTGGAAAAATTGACACATACCCGATTACCACATAAGCATATTACTACATAAGCATATTCCATTTCATGCCGAACAAAAAACGATACCTCGTCACCGCCGCCCTGCCCTATGCCAACGGCCCCCTGCACATCGGGCACCTCGCCGGCGCTTATCTGCCTGCTGATATTTATGTGCGCTACCTGCGGCTGATGAGCAAAGACGTGGTGTTCGTTTGCGGCTCCGACGAACACGGGGCCGCCATCACGGTGCGCGCCAGGAAAGAGGGCGTCACCCCGCGCCAGATCGTCGATAAATACCACACGCAAATCCGCGATACCTTCGAAAAGATTGGTATCTCCTTCGATATATACCACCGCACCACCGAGCCGCTGCACCACGCGACCTCGCAGGACTTTTTTCGTAAACTCCTGGAAAACAACCAGTTTACCGAAGAGATCACGGAGCAGTATTTCGACGAGGTCGCCGGCCAGTTTCTCGCCGACCGCTACATCATCGGCACCTGCCCCAATTGCGGCAACCCCGACGCATACGGCGACCAGTGCGAACGCTGCGGCTCCACCCTCAGCCCGACCGACCTGATCGCCCCGCGCTCCACGCTCAGCGGCTCCACCCCGGTGAAACGCCCCACCAAACACTGGTTCCTGCGCCTCGACGAACACGAAGCCTGGCTCCGCGAATGGATCAATACCGGCCAGGCCGACGGGCGACAACTTCACGACCCTGCCGACTGGAAAAACCACGTGCTCGGTCAGTGCAACAGCTGGCTCGACCAGGGCCTGCAACCCCGTGCCATGACCCGTGACCTCGACTGGGGCGTGGATGTGCCGCAGGAAATCCCCGGCTCAGAGGGCAAAAAACTCTACGTCTGGCTCGATGCGCCCATCGGTTACATCTCGGCCACCAAACAATGGGCGCTGGACCAGGACAAAGACTGGGAGCCCTACTGGAAAAGCGACGACACAGCGCTGATCCATTTTATCGGCAAGGACAACATCGTGTTCCACTGCCTCATCTTTCCGGCTATTCTGAAAGCGCACGGCGACTTCATCCTGCCCGTGAACGTGCCGGCCAACCAGTTCGTCAACCTCGAAGGCCGTAAAATTTCGACCTCGAAAAACTGGGCGGTCTGGGTGCACGAATACGCCGCGGATTTCCCGGGACAGGAAGACGCGCTGCGTTTCAACATGATCAAAAAAATGCCCGAGCAGGCGGATTCCGAGTTCACCTGGAAAGGATTTCAGGAAACGACGAACAACGAACTGGTGAACAACCTCGCCAATTTCGTGCACCGCGTGCTCGTGCTGACGCACAAATACTATGGCGGCTTCGTGCCCACCATCGACCCCAACCACGAATTCAAAAGCGGCTGGGACGTCGAAAAAACCGGCGTTTATGACGAAGAACTGCACCTGCTGCACCACAAGCTGGAAGCCCTGGGGCAGGAGATCGAGCACTTCAATTTCCGCGAAGCGCTGCGCATCCTGATGGAAATTTCCAGCGCCGGCAACGCCCTGCTGCAGTTCAACGAGCCCTGGCGGATGTTCAAGGAGGACCCCGAACAGGTCAAAGTCGTGCTCAGCCTCGGCCTGCAGTTTGTCGCCGCCTTGTCGGTGGCCAGTCAGCCGTTCATGCCCTTTACCTCGGCGCGCCTGCGCGGACTGCTCAACCTCAATGCCCTCGACGACACCCGCGGCGAACTGCTCTACATCCTCAACGACCTGGCGGAAGGCAATCCCATCCTGCCCACCGGCCATGCCATCAGCACCGCTGAACACCTTTTTTCCCGCATCCCGGACGAGGTCATCGCTGCGCAAATCGCCAAACTCGAAGCCACGGACAGCCCAACAGAACAAGTTACAGCAACCATGGATCAACCCGCATCTCCCGCATACGCCCCGCTGGGCGAGACCATCACCTACGACGATTTTGCCAAACTCGACATCCGCACGGGCACTATCCTCACGGCTGAAAAAATGGAGAAATCCAAAAAACTCCTGCGCCTGAGCGTGGACCTGGGCTTTGAGACGCGCACGATCCTGTCGGGCATCGCGGAGCATTTCAGCCCGGAAGATGTCCTGGGCAAACAAGTGATCGTACTCGCCAACCTGGCTCCGAGGATGATGATGGGTGTGGAGTCGCAGGGCATGATCCTGATGGCTGAGAATGCCGAGGGGAAACTCAGTTTCGTTAGCCCGGAGGCGGGTTGGGGGAATGGGTTTG
>JBGAJY010000053.1:0-26833 GCA_044224705.1 Saprospiraceae bacterium | reverse complement strand
TAGCGTTCAGAATCCACGATCAACCGTTTGAAGTTTTTTTGAAACAAGCTGCCCACACGGTCTTCTTGCTTGTTGATAGCCTTAGCATAGGCCATGAAGCACAGACGAAACTGGTTGCTGACAAGCTCGCTGATGTATTTATCCACATCGTCGTCCGGGCCGAGACCTGCCAGGTTTGAGAAACCTGGCAGGTCTTTCGCCGTGGCCGCCAGGATTTCGTCCCGGCTTTTTACCTGCATGGCTAAATGAAAATGATTGGGCAGCAAACAGTAGGCATAGGTATGCAGCACCGGCGATAAATATTTGGCGTACTTGCCCAGAAAATAGCGATAATTCTCGTCGCTGTAAAACACGTTCTCGCGGTTGTTCCCCCGGTTAAAGACATGGTAACAGACATTGGGGCAGAGCGGAGGATAGCAATTGATCATGATGAGTTAAGTGGCCGGGGCGTACTGTTTGCATTCACACCATTCCGTTCCAAAAGGGCATTCAGCGGGTTCATATTGACAAAACTCTATGCCTACATGGCCAAAATTCATCACCATCGCGGGTCGTGTCATGCGTTGCAACAGCAGTGGATACACGATCCTGGCCGGCGCCACGCTTGGAACGACGGCGGTAAAATTGAAGGCCGCCCACAGCCGTCGAATGGCAAAGACCAACTCGTCCAATTGTTCGTCCGTCAATTGCTCGGCAGGTGGGAATTCTTCGGGCCGGAGGCCAAAATGGTCAAACATGGTGATGAGGGGCTCGTGTTCCACGAACCGCTCTGCTTCGGCAAGCGATGCTTCGGGGTCGCGTGGCCCGAGACCTTCCAGGTTTGAAAAACCTGGAAGGTCTGCACCCGCCGGTGGAGCCAGATAGGGGTCGGGAATGCCAGCCTGCCAAAAATGCGGCGGGCACGCGCGCCAACGATCGGTGATGATGGCTTCGAGATCGGAGAGGAGGTGGGAGAGGTAGGGGGACATGGGCTAGAGGTTAAAGACCGAATTGATGGTCAATGGAAAACGACTCCTGCTCATCGTAAAGCAGACCCAACTCGGGGTCGTATTTTACGGCAATTTCAAAAAAGTCAATTTCTAACACTCCCTCACCTTGACTCTTTGCAATAGGACAGATATGCTTTCGCAATATGTCAGGGTCTTTTGAAAGTTGGGCAAACTTGCCTTTACGAATTTGTACTTTTAAGGACTCCGCCTGAACAAAATCAAATTTTCGGACACAGGTTACAAACTTTGCAAGAAGACTGGCCGGCAGTACTTTCACGCCATCGAATTGACGATAAAAATCCTCTTCGCGCTTTTTGTCTGGCAGGAGCGGAGTGAGCGCCCTAACCGAGGCGCGGAGTGATTCCAGCACCCTATCGAAATCGCGTTTATGTTTATCATTCCAACCCGGGTAGACTTTGTTAATATGATCCTGTAATTGCTGTTCCCGGATGAGGCCTTCGTCTTCCACCAGAATTTTTTTCAAAACTTCCAAGGTGCGCCGGGTCACTTCCTGGGGATAAATAAATCGATCGCTTTCGTTGGACTGCTCAAATACAACTACTTCGCAAATCCCCTTTTCCCGGCGTCGGTTGACGCGCCCAAAACGCTGAATAAGCGGGTCAATCGGAGCGGGTTCGGTGAAAATAATATCGTAGTCAATGTCCAAACTCACTTCGATGGCTTGTGTACCGACTAGTAGATGGATGGGATTGGTGGTGTCTTTTTCGCCTAATTTCAATGCCTTTTCGTGGCGTGAGCGATCTTCGCCGTTGAAACCCCCATGCAGCAACACTGCCCGTTTGACTTTGCTGTGTAATGCGCGGTAAACCTCTTGCGCATTTTTTACGGTATTGCAGACCACAAGTACCTTTTGTTGAGATTGCAATGCTGCGAGAATTTTATTCAAATGGTCGGTCAATAGTCCGGGTTCGAGCCGAAGCCGGTGGCGGTCAAAAGCCTGCATCAGCACAGTATCGGCAAAAACGGAGGTAAAGGGTTGTAGTACCAATTCCAGTTCGCGTCGCATGAACGATGGCAAGGTCGCAGTCATTACCATTATTTGGACCCCCATGCGCTGGGTGGCAAACTCCATCAGCGCGATGATTTGGGCAAACGCTTCTGGGTCATAAGCATGGATTTCATCAAAAATAAACAGCCCGCCGGCCCATTCGAAAAATCCCTGTTCGAAGCCGCGTAACCCGAACAGGCTTTTCAGCAATTGAAAAGGTGTGACTACTTTCACCGGCATGGCTAGGGTTTTGAATCGCTCTTTCAAAGCATTGATTTCCGCATTGCGCTCCTCAACGGTGAACTGGTTGTCTTCAAAAAACTGGTAGAGATAATCGCTCAACTTGCCATGCAGCATTCCCACCATGTCCAATCCAAACCCTTCCTCTTCACGTCCCAGCCGCTCGAACATCGCATTGATGGAAGCGGTAAATGGCAGTACATAAAACACGCGCCCCGCGCCCCGCAGTTCGATTTGCTTCCTCGCCCACATCATGGCGCTTTCCGTCTTACCCGAACCAGTCGGTGCAGTTAAGATAAGGTTGCCCCTTACGTCCACACAGGCGAGCTGATGTGGATAAAAATCATGGCCCCGCAACTGAATTTCAGCCCGCTTGGCATCGAGAAAGGCGAAGTGGTTTGCGGTCAAAACTGGCAAATCACGCATCCGTGCTGAACCTAAATGGTCGCAACTTTTGAAGGCGCCCACTGCCAGAAGCAAAGCAAAGGCCTGTTCATTGTCGTGGAGATTAAACCATTGGCTGTCACGGTTGTACGCGCCTATGAGCAGGTAAGGGTCGAACCTTCCCGATGCCGTCACATTGAGATTGAATGTATCTTTTCGCAGGAAATCCAGCACCCAGGCCTCGTCCACGTTGCGCTCAAATTCTTCCTGAAAATCGCGTTTTTCGTGCAGACCGTTGTCCCAACCGCTGCTGTCTCGGTAGGTCGTTGAAATGTAGTCGTTCAACAGCCGCTTGAAATCCTTGTGATGTCCGGCGACCACCAGCCGGATGAGTTGGTGTTCTTCCGGCGTCACCCCGCACAGCCCTTCCACAAAAGGCATGGAAAAGAGTTCATGGCGTTGCCGCAGCCATTGGTTGGGCTGGTCGGGTGCAGCCAGAAGGCGTTGAAATTCACGATGGGTTTTGCCCAAATCATGCAGTATAATGCAGCGCCGCAACATGGTCCAGAAGTCGGCTGGTGCGCCACGCAGTCCAGCGGCAGAAGGAAAGCATCTTTGCAAACAAGCCCAGATGTGCAGACAGTCTTCTATATGCTCCTGCAACGTAAGTCGCGGATTGGATTTGGCCAGCATAGGTGCAAGTGTTTTTATTTCAGGGAATAAATGTCTCGAAGTCTAATTCATGGAGGTAAATATCAACCCCCCGGGAATCCACAGAATTGTCGTGAAAAGTAGTCAAAGTAGTGTTAAAACTTCCGGCGAGGTGGCTGATAACAGAGTACGGCTCTGTGCCGAGGTTGCGACGCGGGAATTCATCGGTGAAATATTTCGGCAAGGCTTGCAGGACGCCCGGTAGCCGGTGTTTGAAAAACGGTACCACCTGACCGCGTATGCTATTTGCATTGTCCCGCATTGAAAACTCCACAGGGCCGGCGCTCACACTTTCGACGGTAGCCAAGTCATTCATCCGACCAAGCAGCAATGGGAAAACTGGCTGTCTGAAATAGTCGGCGAGCCCGGCATCTTCCAGATACAAGCGCAGACGATTGTTGTACAAAAATTCCCGCCTTACTACGTTGGAGCCCACCCGGTTGGTCGGCTGCCCTTTGTTTCCTTCGACTTGATACACCGTTTCTAAATCCACTTCTTTCGCGTCGAATGCGAAGTAGTAACCCAGCCGCAAATTCTGATGCAGCAAATAGCGACCTGCTGCTGCGTTGAGCAACCCCAGTATCGTACTAATGGGCGGCACTTCCAAGGTCGGTTGAAACCCACTGATCAGGTTGGGATAGCGAAAACTGGCCGTCCAACTGCTAATGTCGATGGTAAAGGCGCGCATGGATCCGTACAGTTGGGTGTCGAGTTGGTCACAATAGCGGTCGATGATCTCGTTCACCGCACCAAATTGCACCTGGGCGTAATCAACGCCGAGACTTTCGAGTGATTGCAAGGCCTCATTGTACTCGTCCCAAAAGCCTGTCCGCTTGCCAATGAATACCTTGCCCTGGAACTGGTCTTTGTACTCGCGCAACACCTCTCGCAGGGCTTCCATGTTCAGTACAGCCTTGTCTTCGGCTTTGTTGCTTTCCGAACCGGCGATATGCGAGAAAGGGTGGTTCCCTGAGTTAGTGGTCGCCAGGATGATGAACTTGGGTGTCACGTCCGCCATGTTGTTGGTTTGCATGGCACCGCCAGAAATGGATTTGAGCGCCTGAATGGTATCGATGATGCGCTGTTTGCGTACATCGAGAGGCAGACGCAAGAGCCGGGCCTTGTCGCCGGCATCGCCTTTGTAGAATGGGTCTGCAATTTCCACCGCACCCGCTTCCCTAGCTGCATTAGCCATCGCCTCGTTCAGATTTTTGAAGCCCGTCCGATTGTAGGAAGAAAAAGTGCCGACTTGGGCAAGGTCGAGCGAAAACATTCCTTTCATCACTGCGCTATATTCTTCCTTGGCGTAAGGTACCGGATCACCTTCATGCCGCGAACTGGTGGACCAATGGCTTTCGGCACGCACCGAGACAACAGAGATGATCACAGAGTTTTTTAGTGGTGAGGTGCGGGTGACAGTCACGTCCACTTTTTTCTTTTTGCCATCGTCTCCAACTACTTCTTCTTTTGCGGCGCGCATGTAACCGAATACGTCGTCGTCGGCGTATACTACGGGATTAGCCTCCGTGAAAGCGATTTTGCCGTCCTTCAGTATGGGCGAGAGTTTCCATCTGTGTTGCCGTTGGAGGGTATCACGCCACCAATAGCGCCAGGCTTGGCCGGAAACGTAGGTGTAGGCACGGCGATTTTTAATAATTTTTTTAGTGGCGACAGCGTTTTCGTAGTTGCTGTCAGTGTTTTTGCCCGCATTGTTGAGGGCGGCCACGTCTACGTCTATTAGGACGAAGCCTTGCGTTTTGAGTGTCATGGTTGAAAGTTAGTTTTGAGTTTCAGTATCGATGTCGTCTTCCTGGTCAGTGGGGTCGGAGACATCCACGATCTTTTTTTGTTCGTGGAGCTTTTCATAGATGGCAATGAGCAACACGTCGCGTGTTTCTCTCCAGTTGGCGGTGTCGCCGAATAGGTATTCGGTGAAATCCTCGACTCTGAAAAGCGGGTCGTTTGCACCGCGCTTATAGTTTTTGATATCGAGGGCGGTAAAAAAACTGCGCAGATGATGAGGATACTTTGCGCCGTTGATTTTGCCCAATGCCTTTTTGATGTTGTCGTTGTCATCCTCCACGATAAAATCAGCGGCGCGACGGACGACCTCAATAGTGTGTTTTTCCATGTTACGTAAGTGAATTAAGTAATCTTTAATAAGAGAGAATGGAAAAGGATGGGACTTGCACCAGCGGCGCAGTAGACCGACTATAGATTGGCCGAAAAGCAGGTTTTGGTAAACGGGATTGCGCCAGTTTTGGTAATCCTTCAATTCGAAAGACTCTTTCTTAGCAGTCCAAATCTGAGTATCGGCATTGAATTGAGCATCTTTATACTGGCTGCTCCGGTGGTGGGCCCTGGCGAATCTTTCCCAGGCTGTTTGGTAAGCTGGGTCCAAACAAGAGACGTAGAACTCGAATACCTTGCCCGGCATGGCATAAAGTTGAATGTCCGGCTTGGTGGCGAAATTGGTAAAATGCATCAGGTTGATTTGTACGCCTTCCTTCTGCACGCCTTCCGTTCTAAAAGTAAATCTCAAATCATTCCACAATCCATGGGCGAAGGCAAAAAGCGCATTGGTAGGGTTAGTGAATTCCGATTTCAATACACTTTTCCCCAAACCCTTGCCCGGGGCGTCGATATTATTGCGACAGATACTGCCGACCAGAAATTCATTTGCTACTTCCACGTTGGTATAGACCAAGGCAATTTTGTCACCCAACTGCATTGTCCCGAACGGCACGGCGAACATCCGAACGATGACTTCTTTCGAGAGGTATAGCCCGGGTTCGAATCCCGCGTGAAAATTGATGTACGTGCCGGAACCGCTCAGGATATGATTGTCGCGCCCGGCGGGATACAATTTGCCGAATTGGCCGGTAATGCGGCACCAGCCTTCCTTACCGGAAAGCCTATCAGCCAATAGGTCACGAAAGTACTCCAGCGTCTTTGTCATTTTTTCTTCACCCTTGTAGACTCCCTGTGTAATGGTGGAGTTCAGAAAGTAGGCGTTGATTTTGGCATCCCACTGGCGGACGTATTTGTCGGCGAGCCACTCAATAAGTTCAGGAAGACTCTTCCCTTTAGTTGGCTCGTTTTCCGATAAGTATTTCAGAACGAGGCCGCCCGTGTCAGCAAAGGGGTCGCCAGTCAATTGGGTGAGTATCTGCAAATTCATTTGACTCATTTTTTGCTTTTAGCGCACTATTCGGTGTATATTTGTCCCAGCAACTTTCCAAAGTTTCATAAACCCACGCCCTGTGGAGGATCCCGAGTATTCGGGACGGTGCTTTGGAGAGTTGCTTTTTTTATTTCAAGGCAAATGGGCTTGCCTTCTTCAAGTCAAACAAATCCCTATTGTCGTAAAGCCTTCCTTTCCCATCGTTTTCATACACATCAAGGATGCTAACGTACTGCTTTTCCAATGCAGAAAAATATCTTCTCTCTCCTTTCAGGATGTATCGTTGCAATGCCCACATCAGATAATCCACCAAGCTCATTTCAGGGAAATCTCTGCTCCTGACAATTGAACAGGAATAGGACAACCCGCCAATTTTTTTGCTCTTTGCTTCGACAGCCTTTTCAAAAGCATCTGAAAATCGTTGCTCGGTGTTGCTTTGCCGCTGACTCAGATACAAGTTGTATTTATAATCCGTTTCCAAAGCATCCAATTCCAGTAACTTGGACAGAAGGTCAAAGTAGAACTCAGTAGCATTTCCATTATGCTTGCTGAAAAACACTTCCGGTAATTTCCTCCCAATGACGGTGTGGAACTCAAAGCCCTGAAGTTGTCTGATAAATTCGACTGTTTTAAGATTGATGTCAGAGTGGTCAACACTGGCGTGTAGATGCCAACCTGGTCTCGTCACTGAATAAATCGAATTCAGCAGCGGATCGGACAGTATACGGTTTTGAAAATCGAGAACAGCTTGCCTGAGTGCTCTGCGATCTTCGGTCGTGACCATTCCCAGAAACATCACAGGAATAAAATTGGGCTCAATCCAAAGCGGTCGCCTCCCTTTGGCATGAAATTGCGGGCTTCCGCTTTCGTCAATGAAAATGAATTTCTCCATGCTTGGCTGTCACCTGCTTTCTTGTAAGCAGATTGGTAAAGCAAATATATAAGCCATTGGAAAAATTATTGGTAAATTTTTAAAAACCTCCTCAAGTACCTTAATCCGTGTACATTTGCCATATCACAATCGGACCATTTTGGAATTGAAATTTGGATAAATTATTGGTAGTCAATTTCTTAATCGCACCATTCGGATTTTCAGCGGCTGCCCTTCGCGGCAGCCGTTTTATTTCCTACCACCACCCCACACCCAAACCCCTCCCCATTCATCCTTCCAAACCCAGCGAGCAACCCCAGTTCCACCAATTCCCACGGCGCATCCACCTCAAAATCAAACACCCAGCCCTTTACCCGCGTCTGTCCTTTCGTCCCAGATTTGATCACTACCAATTTCGACTTAGGAGCCGGGCCTACTATCCGGAATCCAAACCGAGAAGCATCCCACCAGGAAGGCGGTTCTTCTCCAGTAGCCGCCCGATATTTTTCCAGCAAGTTCAAAAACAAAAGAGGGGCAAAATCCGGGTCATCAGGATGCAAGTAGTCATCCGGGTTGTTTTCCCTTTTTCGGGCCACGACCACGGGTGATAATGTTCGAATCCGCACCGGCGTCTGGCCCGCAGGCAATTGCAAAGGCCGCATTTCTACCGTCTGCACAACAAACCGAGCCTGGCTTACCCGATCACCAAGACTGAATTGCTGCTCGCTGAACAACCCACGTACAAACTCCTCAGCCGTGCGGTCGAGGTAGAATCCAATGAGAAAAGATACTTCCGGGCTGAGGATATGCAGTCGGTCGCCTTGAATTTCGCGTCGGGGCACGTCGATCTGAGAAAAACAGAACAACTTGAAATTTTTTCGCCCGCTGACGTGGCCGCGCTGGTGCAAAAAAGCCGCATAGTCGGCATCGGCGTTTTGGATGACTTTGTAAATCCACGCCGAGAGTTCGTACTGGTAATTGATCGGCAGTACGGGGTTGCGGTCCAGGCAGCGAAGGGTAATTTTGAATTGCATAACAGCGTAGTTCTCCTTGAACGTTGAACAAAGGTGGTACTCCTTCTTCCGAACTGACTTCCCCACCCCCCTCTCAACCGAAAAAATATTTCAAAAATTCATCCGCTTTATTTCTTCCCGGAGGTGTTCACGCAGGCGTTCGGGCGCAATAATTTCGATACCCTGATGATGAAAACCCAGGATGAAATTGCTCAGTCCCAGGAACTTATCGTTGACTGAACATTGGAAGTCATAAACGCCTTCTTCCTGGGTTTCTTCAATATAGCCCTTGGTGAGCGGGAAGCGTTCGATGAGTTCGTTGTAGGCGCCAACGTTCATGCGGAGGTGTACGGTTACCTGTTCATTGCCGACAATGCGGAAGGGGTCGGTGCGACGGATGTTATGCCAACCTTCGTGCTCCCAGGGCTGGTCCAACACTTTTACCCGGGTGATCCGGGAGATGCGGAAATGGTTGACTTTATTTTTATCCGCCTCAAAAGTTTGAACGGTATCCTCCGACGGACTAACGTGGAAAGGCTCCACGACGCGGTTGCTGATGGTATTGCTGTTGGAGGAACGGTAACCTTCCAAAATGACTTGCTTTTTTTCCTGCCGGGCTTGTTCAAGCAAGTCTACCTTGTTTAAATAGGGCTTGCGCAGGTAAGCGTGACCCAGCCGGCCGTAATCGTAGAGCGAACCGAGCTTGGTTTTCAATTTTGCAGCACGTGCATTGCCGACAGGCAAATTGTCAATAGCCTGGTAAAGCAAGACCTGGTCCTCTTCTGAAAAATGCAGGAGGTCTTTTAATTGCTGGTGCGGTTTGTCAGGAGCAAAAGCGTACCGGTGTTTTTCGTCGGCCTGTAGCACAAACCCTGCATCTCTGATGGCCTGAAAATCGCCGCTGATGGTGTCCTCGCTGCATCCATACCGTTCAGCGAGTGCTCGTTTTGTGTAGTGGTGAGGATATTCGAGGAGGGCGCGCAGGATACGCACCAAACGGGTGCGGGTACCATATTCGTTTTCTTTGGGCATAAGGCGTTTTAAATGGTGACCATGCAAATATAATCAGCACATGGAAACCCAACAATTGACATTAAAAAGTCTCATCCTTCAACTCATCGAATTCATCACCGCCATTTTCCCGCCTCCCCCTACCTTCCCGCCCACAAAACCCGTCACATGCGCACATCCAAACTCCTCCTCCTCGGCCTGGCTTTCCTCGCCACCCTCTCCGCCTCCGCCCAATCCTCCCTCCCCATTCCCCGCAACCTCCAAACCACCTACGACAAAGGCACCCGCAGCCCCGACGGACAGCCCGGACCGAAGTATTGGCAGAACACCGCCAGCTACGATATCCAGATTCGTTTCGACCCTGTCACCCGGAAGATCACGGGCCGCGAGGAGATCATTTATACCAACAACAGCCCCGATACCCTGTCGACGCTTTGTTTCAAATTGTATCCGAACATTTACCAGCAAGGCGGACAACGGCTCATGCAGTTCGATTCGGCCGACATCGGCGCGGGTGTCGTCATCACACGGATGATCGACAACTATCTGGAAACGCCGCGCAAAAAAGTGCGCATCAACGGCACCAACATGTTCTGGACCCTGAACAAAAATCTGCTGCCCGGCAATTCCGTGCTCATCGACGTAGATTTTTCCTATATCCTCAACCGGGGTTCCCACCTCCGCACCGGCGAGATCGACCCCGGCGCCTGGTTCATCGCCTACTTTTTCCCGCGCATCGCCGTGTACGACGACATCGACGGCTGGAACACTTTCCCTTATCTCGGTACCCAGGAGTTTTACAACGATTTCTGCAATTTCAACCTGGCCGTCACCGTGCCGAAGGACTACGTCGTCTGGGCCACAGGCGACCTCACCAATTGCGCCGAAGTGCTCACGCCCACGTACTGCCAGCGCCTCGCCACGGCCGAAAAATCGGACGGCATCACCACCATCATCGACTCCACCGACCTGCGCGCAGGCGGCATCACGGCCAACCGGCCGGAAAATACCTTCCGCTTCAAGGCGCTGAACGTGACCGACGTGGCAGTGGCCATCAGCAACCACTACCTCTGGAAGGCCAGCAGCCTGGTCGTCGACCCGGCCACGGGCCGCCGCACCCGCGTCGATGCGGTGTTCAACCCAGCACACAAGGACTATTTCGAGGTGATCCACTACGCCCGCAAAACGGTGGAGGCCATGAGCTACCAGTTCCCGCGCTGGCCTTACCCGTACTCCCATGAAACGGTTTTCGACGGCCTCGATCAGATGGAATACCCGATGATGGTGAACGACAATCCGCTCGAAGACGTCGCGGAGACTATCGAACTGACCGACCACGAGATTTTCCACACCATGTTCCCCTTCTACATGGGCATCAACGAAACGAAATACGGCTGGATGGATGAAGGCTGGGCCACCATCGGCGAATGGCTGATCTCGCCCATGATCGATCCGTCTATCGTGGACGACTATGGTATGCTGCGCTACGAACTGGCGGCCGGAACGGAATACGACACGCCCATCATGACCCTGACCACGGAAGAAGGTCGCACCTCGCAGTTTCTCAATTCCTATCCCAAACCGGCCATGGGCTACCTCTACGTGAAAGACCTGCTGGGCGACGAGGTATTTTACAAAGGCCTGCACCATTACATCCGCACCTGGAACGGCAAACACCCCATGCCCTTCGACTTTTTCAATTGCATGAACACGGGCTCGGGCGTGAACCTCGACTGGTTCTGGAAACGCTGGTTTTTCGACAACGGCGTGCCCGATCTGGCCATCGCCCAATGCACCCCCGGGAAAAAAGAACAGAATATCCTCATCGAATCCAAGGGCACGAAACCTGTTCCGGTCGACCTGCTCGTCACCTTTACCGACGGTTCGGAGCAAAAACTGCACTATTCCATTGCCGTTTGGGAAAAAGGCGGACGCACGTTTTCCATCAAATTAAACACGGAAAAACAAGTAAAGAGCATCCGGCTGGGCAGCACGTACGTACCGGATGTGAATAAGAAGGACAACGTCTGGGAGATGAAGTAGAGCCTGTGATGGTGGTATTTGAAATAAGATTGACGATTACATGAGATTAGATTTTTGATCTCATGTAATCGTCAATCTTATTTCAAATACCACAAAAACCAAAGCAAGCAGTATCTCCCCCAATCAGATCCCACTTGGAGAAAACCGCAATCCTACAAACCCAACGGGTCCCATCATGGGCGCCCATACCTGCGAGCCGTTGAAAAACGGGCTCCATGGGTCGCCGGCCGAGATGATGGCGTTGTGCTGCCGGTAGGCCGTCAAGTTTTCGCCGCCCACGTACACCTCGATCTTTTTCCAGGAACGCGTGATCTGCGCATTCCACAAGCCGTAGGTCGGGCTCACAGTAACAAAATCGTGCAGGTATTCGTGCGGCACGCCGGCGTTGTCGGGCAGGCGCTGGGGACCGATCACCTGGACGCTCGTGTTGAAGCGCCATTTTTTATCGGGTGTCGTATAGTCGGCCGTGGCCAGTCCGCGGTGTTTGGCCAGCAGCGGCGGATTGCGCAGGTTGCCATCGGCATAGGTGGCGCGCACGTCGTTCCATTTGTAACCCATTTTCATTTCAAGGCCGTGCAGCGGACTGTATTGCAGAACGGCTAAAACGCTGTTGGAGAAAGATTTACCGTCGACGTTATAATAGAAAACGTCGGTGGCCGACTGGTCCACGTCCACCAGAATTTGCCGGGTAAAATCGGTTCGGTACGCGTCGAGGCTCAGGCTGGCGTCACGGCCGCCCACTTTGAAATGGCGGGTGAAATTGATCCCGTAGTTCCAGGCTTCTTCGAGTCCGAGGTCGCCGGCGAAATGCAGGGCGCGGTTGCTGGCCAGCACGCTGATGTTTTCGGCCATGAGATTGGGCGAACGAAAACCGCGCCCGCCGGAGATCCGCACGACGCTGTTGACCGAAAAATTGTATTTCGCGCTGAACCGCGGCGTGAACAGCCAGCGCTCGAAACGGCTGTTCCAGTCGAGCCGCGCGCCGAGTACCACGACGAGGTCGGGCATTTCGAGGCGCAGGTTGGGGCGGCTGTACGTGTATTCCGCCATGGCGCCGGGCACCACTTCGCGGCGGTCGAGATTGCTCTCGTTTACTTTTTCCTGAATGTTGTCGTATTGCAGCGAAGGCGCTGCCACAAACTTGTGGTCGGTGGTGCCGAAGATGGTTTCCACCAGCGTTTGCCAGTAAAAAGACTGCTGCGTGGCGGCGTACACGTTGTGGCCGTATACCGCGTTGGTGCGGTGCCAGGAGTAGGACACCATGTTGCCGATCTGGTGGTAAGGTTTGCCGAAGAGGCGCTCGCGGCCCATTTTACCCCAGGCTTCCACGCGGTCGTTTTGCTGATCGACGGTAAACCGTTCGCCTGCCTCTGCCCGCCCTCGCGGCGGTCGGTCAAAGCCTGGATGTTGAACTGCCCGCAGGTGGTCGGGCCTTCATAAAACAGCCGGTACAGGCCGTTCAGTTGCCGCCGGTTCGGGGAGTCGTAGAAATTGTCGTCGTTCATGTCCCAGCGGTTTTCGACGAAGCTGCCGTGCAGCAACAGCCCGTTCGAAATGCCGTGGCGGCCTTTGTTATTCAGGTGAACATTCAACTCGCCGCGGCCTTCCGTGGAAGAGAACGCGTTGATAAACAGGGGTTTGTCCGTTGCGGGCTTGACCAATTCCGCGTTCACCTGACCCGTGATGCCGGCGGCGCCGTTTTTTACCGTGCTGGCGCCTTTGGCCAGTTGGATGCTGCTCAGCCAGGTACCCGGAATGTATTCGAAGGCAAAGGGCGTGGCGATGCCCCCCATGGTGGGGCGGTTTTCGACCATGAACTGGCTGTACACGCCGCGCAGGCCGAGCATCTGGATTTCCTTCACCCCCGTGACGGCGTCGGCGTAGCTCAGGTCCACGGAGCCGTTGGTCGTAAAACTTTCGGAGAGGTTGCAGCAGGGCGCTTTGCGCAGTTCCTGGCTGTTGATACTTTCGACGTTGCGCGGATCGATGGTGGATACGGCATTGTCAAAACCCGTGGCCGACACCGTGACGCCCTGCAGGGCGATCACACCGGAAACCTCCACCCACACGCTGTCTTCCTGCGGCAGGATGCTCACTTCGGCGGGCTGGTAACCCACGTAATGCACCACGAGCATGGCGGGTTTTTCCTGCCGCGGCAGCCAGAAACGCCCGAGCGTATCGGTCACGGTGCCGGTGGTTGTGCCTTTCCATTGCACCGTGGCGCCGATCAGGAGTTCTTCCTTTTCATTGGTGACGATGCCGTAGAGACGGCTGTTTTGGGAAAACAAATGGGGGGTAAATATGCAGAAGAGTAGTCCGGAAAGGACCAGTATCTTTTTCATGTTGCTGTTATGAGTTGCTGAAAATGAAGGATTTGGGAAAGGCGAGGCGCCCTTCGTGAATAGTTCATTTTTGCCAACCGGGAGGTTGGCCGCACATTAACAGCGAAACAATTGGTGATCCAGGCAAATTTGCCAGCCGGAGGGTGGGGCAGGGGGCGGCGCCTTGTTGAAAATGATCGAGGCATCGCAGAGGGCCGGGCGGAGTTTGCGCGCGACAAACGGCAGGTCCTGCAGCCACAGTGGAAAATCAAAGGTTTTTTCAAAAGGTTTGTCGACCAGAAACTCGGTTTTTAACTGAAAAACCTTGGTCGTCTTTTTTGTGCAATCGTGGTCCTTGACAGGCCCTTTTTGTTCTCCTGCTTTGCAGCAGGATTTCGGCTGTTCGGCTTTTTTGCAGCAGGACTTGAGGGGTTCCGGGGCCGGCTTAAAGTAAGCGCATCCGTCTTCGGCCGGTGCAAAAAGCGTGTACGTGGTACTCCCCAGGCAATAGCAATAAATCCGGTGCACGCTGATCCCGACGGTGGCCGAGAGCAGGGCGGCTATCCATAGCCAGGCGAAAGATTTTTTTGCAGTTGCGGACATGATGTGTTGACGAGGCTACAAAAGTAACGCCAATTGATGTTAAGATAACGAAAAAAAATCGGGTTTATGGCCCCATCCGTTCCCGCACCGCGCTTCCTTCGTCATCGATCAGTTTCCCGTTGATCACCCGCACGATCCGCGCCGGAAAATTTTGCAGGATGCGGTAATCGTGCGTGGCGCAGAGCACGGCGGTGTTGTGTTGTTTGGCGAGGTTGCGCATGAGGGTGAGCACGTCGTCGCTGGTTTCGGGGTCGAGGTTGCCGGTGGGTTCGTCGGCGAGCAGGAGTGAGGGGCGGTTGAGCAGGGCCCGGGCGATCACGATGCGTTGTTGTTCGCCGCCGGAGAGTTCGAAGGGCATGGCCGTGCGTTTGTGCTCGAGCCCCACGGCTTTGAGTTCTTCGCTGACGCGCTGGTTCATTTCAGCGGCATCGTCCCAGCCGGTGGCGCGCAGCACGAACAGGAGGTTTTCTTCCACGGTGCGGTCGGTCAGCAGGTTGAAATCCTGGAACACGATGCCCAGTTTGCGGCGCAGGAGGTGTACGCTGCGGCGGTTCAGGGTGCGCAGGTCGAAGCCCGCGACTTCGCCGTGGCCGTTGTCGAGGGGCAGGGCGCCGTAGAGGGTTTTGAGCAAACTGGTTTTGCCGCTGCCGGTTTTGCCGATGAGGTAAGTGAATTCGCCTTCGCCGATGGTCAGGCTGATCTGGTGCAGCACGGTGCTGCCGTCCTGTTGGCGGACGTCGGCGTTGGTGAGGCGTACGATATTTTTCAAAGCAAAAATTGGGTGGTCGGTTGTCCGCTGATCGGGTGTGCAAAAGTGCACATTTTGGATCAGTTTCCGTGCAGCGCCCCGGCCCAGTTTGGCCAGAAAGGGGGAGTAGATCGTATCGTAACCGGTCATCGTTGGTGCGGAATGTCGGTTTATATTCAACGGAAAGTGTCTTGCGAAAAATGTGCCGCCAAATACATTGATTATCAATCTGTCAAATCCTCAAATCCTCGCATCTTCAAATCCTCCGGGTTTAACCCCTAACTTGTATAATCCATGGAAACGAGCTGTCTTCAACAACATCTTTCCCGCCCCCGCCGGCCAGATAAATTTCCAATAAAAATCCGACCCCTTTCCAGCGCTGAAATCCGAAACGGATTTTCTTTACCGGAAAAAATTTATCACCATGAAATTCATCCGCCCCATTGCTCTTTTACTGACGCTGTGCCTCTGCGCCGGCTGTTTCGACATCACCGAAGAATACTGGTTCAACAAAGACCACTCCGGTCGCTATGAAATGAGCATCGACCTGGCTTCCATGGGCCAGATGATGTCGATGATGCAACAAATGGTCCCCCAAAATGACTCCACCGGCGCCGGCCCCGACATGCCGAAGGATACCCTGATCCTGTTGTCCACTTTGCCGGATTCCATCAAACGCCGGCTGCCTTTCCCTGCTCTGGCTGATCAGAGCAGTATCGCCCTGAATATGCAGGGCGGATTCAAGATTACCTTTGCCTGCAACTTCCAGGATGTCACACAGATAGGCCGGTTTTGGGAAAATTTCTACGCGATGGATTCCGTGTCCCACGATGACAAGCTGGGCTCCATGGCAGGTTTCCGTACCATCCTGAACAATGTCCAGTCCGACCTGAATTGGGAAGGGAAGACCCTTCGCCTGCATGCCGAAGCGGCAGACTTGCCCGGCGGCGTCAACCCGCTTGGCCAAGCCGGCGGCATGGACAATCCGATGGTCAAAATGATGCTCGGCAGCAACAAGTACCGGCAGAAATTTCATTTCGCCGGCAAGGTGAAGTCCGTCAAAGGCGAGGGCATTCAGCGCGACGGAAAGGAAGCCTGGGCGACCTACTCCCTGGTGGATGTGCTCGAAGATCCGGGTATCTTGTCTTGTACGATCAAGGTGAAACGGTAGGGCATATTCATCCTTTACGCAGCTCGCTCGGCGACATCCCAAAAGCTTCCTTGAACGCTTTTGAAAAATAGGCCGGGCTGCTGAATCCCACGTCGTAGCAGATTTCCGACACGTTGCCGGTGCCCGCTTCGAGCATTTCCTTGGCGCGGCGCAGCCGGAAATTCCGGATAAATTCCACCGGCGGCTGGTCGATCAGGGCCGTGAGTTTGCGGTGCAGCTGGCTGCGGCTCATGCCTACGCCGGCGGCGAGTTCCTCGACGTTGAACTGCTCGTTGCCCAGGTGCTCGTCGAGGCTGTCCTGGATGCGTTGCAGGAAGCGTTCGTCGGCCGAGGTGAGGGCGATGTCTTTGGGTTTCAGCACCACGGTGCGGCTGAATTGTTTGCGGAGTCGCTCGCGCTGAGCGATGAGGTTGTTGGCCCGCACGAGCAGTTCGCGAGTGTCGAAGGGCTTGGTGAGGTAGTCGTCGGCGCCGGTTTCGAGGCCTTCGAGGCGGCTTTCCTGGCCGGCTTTGGCGGTGAGCAGGATGACGGGAATGTGGCTGGTGCGTTCGTCGGTTTTCAGGGCTGCACAGAGTTGGTTGCCATCCATTTCGGGCATCATGACGTCGGAAATGACCAGGTCGGGGATGTTTTCTGTGGCCATGTCGAGGCCGATACGGCCGTTGGCGGCGAGCAGGACGCGGAAATGCCCGCTGAGCTGGTCGCGGATAAAGACCTGTAATTCCGGGTTGTCTTCTACGACCAGGCAAAGCGGCAGGGCAGGATCTTCGGGCGTTTCTTCCGGGGTAGTTTGTGGCATTTGCAGTGTCGCCATCTTTCCTGAAAATTCCTGCACGGACACCGGTACGGTGTTTTCGACAATTTCATCGGCGGCAAACATGCCCCAGCCTACGGGCAGTGTCACCCGGAAAACGGACCCTTCGCCCAATTTGCTCTCCACTGAAATGCTGCCGTGGTGCAGCGCGACCAGTTCTTTCACCAGCGCCAGGCCGATGCCCGTGCCTTTGTCGCCCGAGCCTTCTACCTGATAAAACCGTTCGAAAATCCGGTTCAGTTCTTCGGCCGGTATGCCTTTGCCATTGTCCTGAACGGAAAGGTGGAGCTGGTCGTCGCGCAGCTCGGCGTGCAGGGTCACTGTGCCGCCCGGGGGCGTGTGTTTGAAGGCATTGGACAAGAGGTTGGCGGTGATTTTTTCCAGTTTGTCGCGGTCGAACCAGGCCAGGGCCGATTCAGCCGGGATTTCGATCCGGTAACGGATATTGCCTTGCTCGGCCATGCTTTCGAAGGCATTGCCGAGTACGCGCAGGGTTTGGGTGAGGTCGTCGCGGCTCACGGCGACGCGCATTCGGCCGCTTTCGATCTTGGACAAATCGAGCAATTGGTTCACGAGGTCGAGCAGGCGGGCGGCATTGCGGCGGATGCCGTTCAGGTCTTTGGCGGGTATGTCGATGACCGGAACGGCCGGATGTTCAGCGAGCCATTTTTGCACCGGACCGAGGATCAGGGTAAGCGGAGTGCGGAATTCGTGGCTGATGTTGGCAAAAAACGAGGACTTAATCCGGTCCAGTTCGAGCAGGCGGCTGGCTTCGGCGTCGCGGAGGGCCAACGAGTGTTCGGCTTCGCGCTGGCGAAGCCTGTGGCGGTTGCGGAGGTACTGGAACAGGCCGGTGAGGGCGAGCAGCATCGCCAGGGCGATGATGATCAGGAGTCGCTGACGGCTCTGTTCGCGCTCGATCTGGAGTTGTTGCTTGGCGATTTCGGCTTCCTTGATGCCCGTCTGGTATTTGACCTCCATGTCGGCGATGCGGGTTTCGCTTTCGCGGCGGTGCAAAGTGTCCTGCCAGGTGGTGTATTTCAGCAGGTATCCGTAAGCTTTGGGGTGGTTGTTCAGTTCTGCGTAGGCCTCGGAGAGTTTTTTCCAAACCTCTGCGCGGTCGGTTTCGCTGCCCGTTTCGCGGCTGAGGGCGAGGGAGCGTTCGTAATAGGCGATGGATTCGGCGGCTTTGCCTTCGGCCAGGGCCAGTTCGCCGAGGTTGCTGAGCACGACGGATTGGCCGCCTTTGTCCTGCAGTTTTTCACGGATGGCGAGCGATTGGTTGAAAAAATCGCGCGCTTTGGGGTAGTCTTTTTTGTTGAGATAAATGGCGCCGAGATTGTTCAGCACGATGGCTTTTCCCATGATCTGGGCAGGAAGCACGTCGAACAGGGGCAGGCATTGTTGAAAATAGACCAGCGCCGAGTCGTGTTGGCTGGAGTTGAAAAACGTCCGCCCGATGTTGTTCAGGGTACGCACCAGGCCGAGCGTATCGTGCAGGGCCTGTTTTTTGGCCAAAGCCCTCCGGAGGTATTCCAGCGAACGCTCCACGTCATTGCGTTCGGAATACACCATGCCGATGTTGCCCAGCGTGGTGGAAGCCAGCAGGTCCATTCCGCCGGGTTCGCTGATTTTCAGGGATTCGAAATAATTATGGAGGGCCGTTTCGTGGTCGCCTTTGGCCCAGTAGGTCGCGCCCAGGGTGTTCAGACTGCGCGCTTTACAGGCGCCTTTGCCCAAATTGCCCGCGAGGTTCAGCGACTGCTCGCCATACGCTTTGGAAGTATCGAAACTGATGCGGAGATAAGCGGCCGAGAGTTGGATGGCGTAATACCAGCGGATCGAATCGTCCTTCGCCGAGGCGAGTTCCCTGGTCAAACTATCGATTTCATGGCGTTGCGCCCCAACGGGCAAAGCGGCGATGAGCAGTACTGCACAAAGCCATAACCGGGTTTTCTCAAACATGGTTTTTTCGTTTTATCCCCCGAAAAATAAGCCCGTTTGCTTGTGTTCCCTCATTTCCCCGGTTTTTTTGAACAAATACTGAGCATCTTTTGGACTGGCGGCTGGGCAGCCAGGGGGGGCACCTTTGCCCCATCAATCAATGTTCACCATCAAAATTTTAAAAAAAAATGATCTACGCATTTGGCTCCCACCCCGTCCAGGATTTCGATGCCTGGAAACCTGTTTTCGACAGCGACCAGCCCCGCGCCGAAGCCGCGGGCATTCATTGTGTGAAACTCTTCCGTTCGCTCGACAACCCCAATGACGTGAACATGCTGTTCTCCGCGACCAGCATGGAAGCGTTCGACGCGTTTGTCCACAACCCGATCCTCGCCGGACTGATGCAAAAAGCCGGCGTGCTAGCCCCGCCCAGCTTCCGTTTTTTCACCGAAGTGCCTTTATGAAGCGGCCGTACCGGCACCTGCGGCCATTGGCTACAATAGCCGTCCTTCTCGCCTTGTCGGCCTGGATTTGCGGCCGGCGCGCCTTATAAGCCTGTTACCCGATTCAGATTTTCAAAACTCTAACTGTCTGTAAAACAATGAAAACGATCAAATTTTTCACCCTTGTTTTCCTGCTTGCCACGCTGCAAAGCGCTTTTGGGCAGGATATGTCCTCCAAAGCGAAATCCAATATCCAGTCTGCCTACGATGCCCTGAATCGCCGCGATTGGGCAAGCTTTAAAGCCCTGTGTGCCGACAACTACACCGACCTGAATGTCGGCCCTGCGCCTGTAACCGGTGTGGATGCCTGCATCGAGCAGTACAAAATGTTCTTCACGGCCTTTCCCGACCTGAGAATCCAGATCCGCGACATCGTGCCGGCCAGCGCCGCCAACACCTGGTATGTCATGGTGACGCTCACCGGCACCAACACCGGTCCGTTCATGATGCTGCCTCCCACCGGAAAATCCATCAAATTCGACGACAGCGATGTCGTGGTGCTCAACCGGGAAGGTAAATGCGTCACCCACAGCATCACCAACACTGGCGAACCCCTGCGCCAGATCGGCTACGGCTCGCTCAACAACCCGAATACGGGCATCATAATGGCCGCTTACCAAAAATTCGGCACCGGCGATATCCCCGGCCTGCTCGCCATGTGCGACGACAACGTGGTGTTCGAAATCCAGGACCGCATGTTCGATTCCCATGCGCGCTGGTTCAAAGGCAAGGCCGGCGTGGGCCAGTTTTTTCAGGAACTCGGGAGCAAATTTCAATACAGCAAATTCCAGCCCACCCGATTCATTTCCGATGGCGACGACGTTTTTATTCTCGTGGAAGCGGAATACCTGAACGTGGCTTCCGGTAAACACTATTCTTCCACCTACACCCACCACTTCACGGTGGTGAACGGGAAGATCACGTATTTCCGTGGGGTGGATGATTTCCAGGTGATGAAGTAATGGCACGCGGGCGACGCCGCTTGAAACATGAGTCATCCCGAATTTCGGATATGATCCTTGTTGTTTGAAATAAGATACCTGAGACCTGAAATCTAATTTCAGGTCTCAGGTATCTTATTTCAAAAGAAACTCCTAAAAATTCGGGATGACTCATGTTTTAACCTCTCACGTCACTTACGGCCATAACGATTCGTTCCGGAGCCGGGGGGTGTCGTCGTGGGCAAAATGAATCCCTGCGGTTCCTCCACCGGCAAATCAGCAGGCTCAGGCAAGCTGTCGCGCCGACCCGAAGGTGTGGTACGTGTCGACTGGATTTTGACAACATTCCGCATGGAAGGCGGGCGCTTGATGATCCAGGTATTGATCATTTTTTCTTCCAGGTGGATGCGTTCGGGCAGGATCTGGTGATCGGGACGCAGGTATTTTTCGATCATGAGGCTGGCAATCGGTGCGGCGTATGAGCCGCCCCAGCCGGCATTTTCAACGTACACGGCGATGGCGATTTTGGGATTGCCTTTTGGCGCGAAAGCGAAGAAAACGGAGTGGTCTTGTCCGTGCGGGTTCTGGCTGGTGCCCGTTTTGCCGCAAATCTGGATGTCGGGAATCGCCGAAGCATGCGCGGTGCCATGGATGACGCACTGCGCCATGCCCTCGATGACCATGTCGAAATAGCGTTTTTCGACGCGGCTTTTGTGCGGGACATAGTATTTCGGGTCGATGCGGCCGTTTTTATCCAGGAAGGCTTTGGCGAGGCGCGGTGAAAACCAGGTGCCGCGGTTGGCGATGCAGGCAGCCAGATTGGCCATTTGCAAGGTGGTCAGCTGCAATTCACCCTGACCGATACCCATCGACATGATGGTAGGGGAGTGCCAGCCTCCGAGGTTCCGAGGATAAATTTTGTCGTAAAGTTTGGAGGTGGGCAGGTTGCCCGGACTTTCATTGGGATAGTCGATGCCGAGCTGTTGCCCCAAACCGAATTCCCGGCAATAATCGGCAAACATATCCAGCCCCTGCTGGGGGTTGCCGAAGCCAAATTTGTCGACGAGGTTGCGGAACTCGTTGAAATAGTAAGTGTTGCAGGAATAGCCCAGGGCATCCACCACATTACCGACGTGGGCGTGGTGGTGGCATTTATAAAGCCGCCCGGCGTAGAAATAGCCGCCGTTGCAGCCGATTCCCCGGCCTGGATCCAGCGTGCCTTCCTGCAAGCCTGCGAGGGTGACTACTGTTTTGAAGATGGAGCCCGGCGGGTATTTGGCCATCACCGTGCGGTCGAAAAAGGGCTTGAGCGAGTCGGTGAGCAGTTCGCTGAACACCTGGCCGCGCTCCTGGGTCATGATCAGACGGTTGGGATCGTAGGTAGGCGCGCTGATCATGCAAAGTATTTCGCCGGTTTGGGGCTCGATGGCCACGATGGAACCGGTTTTGCCGACCATCAATTGCTCGCCATAGGCTTGTAAATCGATGTCGATGGTCGAGATCAGGTCGCTGCCCGACACGGCCATCGTATCCAGCTCACCGCCTTCGAATTTGTCGACAATGCGGCCCAGGTTGTCTTTAAGCAGGTAGGAAGCGCCTTTTTTACCGCGTAAATAGGGTTCGTATTCAAATTCCAGACCTGCGGCGCCGATGTAGTCGCCCGGTGCGTAAATGCCTTTTCCGGCGGCGATATCGCGCGGGTCTACCTCGTTGATGTAGCCGAGCACGTGAGCACCGACGCTGTACGGGTAGCCGCGGATATTGCGGACCTGCACGAAGAAACCGGGAAACTGGTAGAGGCATTCCTGCAGCGCAGCGTAAGTACGGTCG
This sequence comes from Saprospiraceae bacterium, assembly GCA_044224705.1. Taxonomy (GTDB): domain Bacteria; phylum Bacteroidota; class Bacteroidia; order Chitinophagales; family Saprospiraceae; genus M3007. The sequence goes on along the minus strand of JBGAJY010000053.1, from coordinate 4,503 downwards.
GACATTTTATTAAAAAACACGAACGGCACCTTGCGGGAAAATTTGCCGCTGCGCCAGTCTTTGTCCATGCGTTGCTTGAAATCCTCTTTCGTGATATTCAGCAGGTTGCACAGTTTCAGGGTGTCCATTTTGGGGTCCACCTGGCTGTACGTGACCATCAGGTCGTACATCGCGTTGTTGTTCACGATGAGTTTGCCGTTGCGGTCGAATACGAGTCCGCGCGGCGGGTAGGCGGTCAGTTTATCGATCGTGGTGGCGTCGGCGCGTTTGCGGAAGGACGAATCGAACAGCTGTAGTTGCGCGGCCTTGCCGAGGAGCGCCAGGGCGCCGATCAGGAATGCGATCCGGATGTTGCGTTGCCGTTCGACAGCTGCGGTCATGGTTGATTCGTGTTACTTGTATCGTTTTTCGTATGCCATATTTGCCGTAATAGATCGACACAGCAAATACGGCACACGCTTTTTAGATTTTCGGATTGAACAAAAATCCGTAAAAAAAGACGAAAATCATGCTCAATCCCCAGGAAGTAAGCGTTTTTAACGTGATCTGGCCGATATAGACGAAGGTGAAGGCCTCCACCGAAAAATACCAGAACAAGTGAAATATGAAAAACAGCCCGGCACACTGGAGGTAACGGACGTTGCCGAAATATTCGGGCGACGGGATCATTTCTTTGCCCGTAAATCCGCCTTTAGGGGCAAAAAAACCGAGCACTGCAGGCCGGATGTAGCCTGAAAAAGCGCCGGCGCTGGCGTGGACGCCCGGCGAACCGTACACCAGGTCGATCGCCAGCCCCATTACAAACCCGAGTAACACGGAAGCCGGCCGTGCGATGGACATCGGGAGAAAAAAAATGAAGAGTGGATACAGCAGGACGTTGAACATGCCATAGCCGACTTCTGCCGGGATTTGCCGCAGCACGAAACCCTGGATGGCCAGCATCCCGAGGAAACGCCAGAAATTCGGAAAGAAAAAACCGCTATTCTTCATCCTTCGCGCGCCGTTGCAGGGAATCGATTTGGGTATAAAAAATATTTTTCACAACGTAAACGTCACGGATGTCGCCCATGCGCTGGCTGAGGCGCACCTGGATCGCATGGAAATTGCTGCCGGACGGTACACTCTGATTCGTGACGATTCCGATCGGATAGCCTTTTGGAAACATGAGGGAATAACCGCTGGTCACCACTGTGTCGCCCGCTTGTACCGGAACGTGTTTGGGAATGTCGTTCAGCGTCATTTCATCGGGCGAGCCGCCTTCCCACACGAGCGAGCCGAAATAACCCTTGTTTTTCAGGCTGGCCGAGATCTTGGTCTGGCGGTGCAGGAGCGACATCACGAGGGCAAAGTTGTCGTCGGTGTATCGTACGATGCCCACGAGCCCGTTGCGGGTCACTACGCCGGAATTCTCCGTCACACCATCGTTGCGGCCCCGGTTCAGGGTGATCCAGTTGCTGCTTCCGCCGATGGTGTTGCCAATCACTTCCGCTGCAATAAATTCAAAATCAGGCCGGTAGAGTTTGCGGTGCAGGGTGTCGTAGCTGACGGTAAAAAAAGTATCGCGGTAGGGAATGCGCACGGTACGCATCCGGAGCAGGATGGTTTTCAGCGAATCGTTTTCGTCGGTCACCTCTCTCAAGCGGTCGGGGAGGTAGTAGTAATCGACCACCTGGCGCCATTGATTGCTCAGGTTGCCGCCGATCAGGGTCGAAGTATGGGCATAAATTTTCCCTTGTTCGCCATTGAAATTGACGATCAGGTATGCGCAAAAAACCTCCAGTACGGCAAACGTAAAAAAGCCGCCGTTGCGGATAAAAATCTGGAGGAGTGCACGCATTGGAGTGATGAGTGGTAAGTGATGAGTGAGGAACGATGAGTAATGAGTGATTGAGATTTTAGAAAATCCATGGATCAATTTTACTCATCACTCATCGTTCATCGCTCATCACTAATTACACGCTTTTACGATCGATCAGGAAGGAGAATTTGTCGGAGTTGCGCAGGGCCATACCGGTGCCGCGCACCACGGCGCGCAACGGATCGTCGGCCACGTGCACATTCAGTTTGGTTTTCGCTTCGAGGCGTTTGTCCAGTCCGCGCAGGAGCGCGCCGCCGCCGGTGAGGTAGAGACCGGTTTTGTAAATATCCGAAGCGAGTTCCGGGGGAGTGAGTTCCAGGGCTTTGAGCACGGCGTCCTCGATTTTGCTGATGCTTTTATCGATGGCGTAGGCGACTTCCTGATAGCTGATTTTGATCTGCTTCGGGATGCCGGTCATCAGGTCGCGGCCGTTCACGGCATAATCGGCGGGCGGATTGTCGAGTTCGTGCAGCGCGGAGCCGACGTTGATCTTGATCTGTTCCGCGGTGCGTTCGCCGATCAGGATGTTATGTTCCCGCTTCATGTAGCCCATGATGTCGTTCGTGAGTTCGTCGCCGGCGATGCGGATACTTTGGTCGCAGACGATACCGGAAAGCGCGATTACGGCGATCTCCGTGGTGCCGCCGCCGATGTCGATGATCATGTTGCCCACCGGTTCTTCGATGTTCAGGCCGATACCGAGGGCCGCGGCCATGGGCTCGTGGATAAGGTAGGTTTCTTTGCTGTCGACATGGTCGGCAGAGTCGAACACGGCGCGTTTTTCCACCTCGGTAATCCCGCTGGGGATACAAATGACCATTTTCAGGTGGCTGAACAGGTTATTTTTTTTGCCCACCATGCGAATCATGCTTTCGATCATGGCTTCCGCCGCCTGGAAATCGGCAATCACACCGTCTTTGAGCGGGCGGACGGTTTTGATGTTTTCGTGCGTTTTTTCGTGCATCTGCATGGCGCGCTGACCCACGGCGATGGTGTTGCCGCTTTTGCGGTCGATGGCCACGATGGAAGGTTCATCCACTACCACTTCGCCATCCACCATGATAAGCGTATTGGCGGTACCCAGGTCAACGGCTAATTCCTGCTTGAAAAATCTGAAGAAGTTCAATGTTGGAGATATTTAAAATTCTGAGGAGAGGTTTTTTCAAAAAAGCGGGCAAAACTACGCAGGTTTTTGGTGATTTTCGTGCAACTGCAAGGTCTTAATATTTGGGAAATACCATAAAAATTACTGGGTGAAAACCCTGAAAAAGCCGGTTTTAGCCTACTGTTACGACCCAAAAATCTTCGGGCTGCAAATAACGGTTGGCCAGTTCCTGCAAGTGTGCCGGCGTGATGCTCCGGATGGTGTCGACCAATTGCTCGAAAGCGTCCCAGGGGAGTTCGTCGACGATCTGATTTTTGACCATGTCCGAAGCATTCATCGGCCCGTCCAGGCCGTTGAGCAGCATGCCCAGGAGATAGCCTCGCACCATGGCCAGTTCGTCTTCGTCCACCGGTTTTTCGCGCAGGTGGCGCATTTCGGCAAAGATTTCCCTGATCGTCACTGCCGCTTTATCGGTATTGACCTCGGTGGCGATGTAAAAGCAGCCGTCGTGCAGCATGGCGTCGGCGGTGGAGTAAATGTTGTAGGTAAAACCGCGTTTTTCCCGGATGTTCATCATAAGCCGTGAGCCGAAATAGCCGCCCAGCAAGGTGCTCAGCACAAACACGCCGTCGAAATCCGGGTGCTTGCGATTGAACAGCCTGCGGCCGATTTTGATGGCAGTTTGCAAGGAGCCCGGGTGGGGGAGATGGATCGATCCGGGCTTGCCGGGCGGCACGATTAATGGGTTATGTGCCTGACTGTCAGATGAATCGGCGCTATGTTGCGACTGGCCAAAACATATATTCAGTTGTTTCAACAAGGCTTCATCGATTCGTCCGCTGGCAAAAATCCGGCAATGCTCCGGCGTGTACCAGCGCCCGAAATGCGCCACCAGGTCATCCCGCGTAAGCGCGTTGTAATCGGCTGGCGTGGAGTTGTAGCCGTAGGGGTGCTCGGGTCCGAAAATGCGTTCGGTGATTTCGCGGTAGGCACGTACTTCCGGTTTCTCCAGTTCCACCAGCAGGTCGGCGATGTGGGTTTCGCGGAAAGTGGCCAGCTCTTTTTCAGGGAAAACAGGCTCCTGCAAGGCTTCGGCAAACAAGGGCAGCAGGTCGCCGGCATATTTTTTCAGCGAAAGGAGCAGAAAATTCGAAGTGTCCAGGTTGGTCGGAATACTGAAGGTGCCACCGTAAAAATCCACGAGCTCGGCGATCTCCGCCCCGGAACGTTGCCGGGTGCCTTCGCGCAGGAGCCGTGCCGTGGCGCGCGCGGCGAGGCGTTTGTGCTCCTCGGGGCGCCCGACGCGGTACACGACTTCGATCTTGACAATCTCCTGGCCAGGGTAATCGAGGGTGTAAACGGGAATGCCGTTGTCCAGATACAGCATGTCGGGACGCGGCAGGACCAGTTGATGGACTTCGTGAACTGGCGGAGGGGATTTTCGATTCAGAACGACGGGTTTTTGCTGACTGCGCGACATGATCCGGGTAAAGTTGAGGGCTGTATTCAACCTGTCAGCGGCTGAAAAGGCTGCAAAAGT
>JBGAJY010000052.1:0-27213 GCA_044224705.1 Saprospiraceae bacterium | reverse complement strand
GCCAAGATCCTCGAAGGCATGGCTTTGGGAAAAGTCGTGCTCTCCACCCGCATCGGCATGGAGGGCATTGCCGCGCGGCAAAAGAAGGAAGCCTTGCTGGCCGACACGCCCGAAGCTTTCGCGGAAATGATCGCCTGGTGCTACGAACAGGGGCCGGCTTTGGCAAAACTCGGTCAGAAAGCCCGCGATTTTTGCGCGGAACAGTACGATAACCTGGCCGGCGCGCGGCGACTGGTGGAGGCGTATCATGCGCTGCGGCCGGAAGGGGTGGGGGTGGGGCGTTAAAACCCCGGCTTTCCGCCCCCGCTAACCTATTTTTGCCCTCGTATCAAACTTTTCGCAACCATGCCCTCCCCCCGCCGCTCCCTGGCCCTTTGCACTTTCGTACTCCTGAGCTGCCTGCTCCACGCACAGAATTTTTTTCAAAAAACGTACGATCTTCAGTCCGACTACGCCTCAGGCCTGGCGGTGTTCCCCGACGGCAAAATGATGCTGGCCGGTTCTACCGACCTTTTTCCGCTCTCGGAAATCGATTACCCGATGATCCAGTATGTGAACGCCATGGGCGACGTGCTCTGGACCAAATCCTATCCCCTGGAAAACCACGCTAATTTTAACGACATCGTGATTGCCGGCGACGACAACCTGTTGCTCGCCTGGACGGGGCAAGACCACAGCGGATGGATGAAAGTGGACCCCGACGGCAATGTGCTTTGGGTAAAATACGTGTCGGGTTTTGGCCAGCAGGAAACCGGTTTTTCCCGCATCATTCCTTTGCACGACGGCAATTATTTGATACTCGGCCTGCTGAAATCCGCCAACAATTTCCTCAACCCGACGCTGGTCAAAATTGACGAAAACGGCAACCGCATCTGGTCCAATCAACTCGATATTGAAGGAATAGCGCGGATTCAGGGTTGTTACGAGGATGCCAACGGGTTCCTGTACTGCGCAGGTTCCCAGAGCTTCGACCCCAACCAGAACGACGGATTTCTGGCCAAATTCAGCCCCGGCGGGGCGCTGGTAGGGCCCGTTCGGTTTTTCAGTTCGCCGAACGGCTACGACGGCATGACGCAGGTGACCGCCACCACGCAGGACCGCTTGCTGCTGACAGGCTATTCGAAGGGCTTCAGCAACGGCGACCTGCAACTCTGGCTCACCGAAGTAGATGGCGCCGGGGCGGTCAGGTGGTCCAAGACCTATGCCATTGCAGGAAAAGACCTTGTTCCAACGGATTTGCTGCACCTCCCGGGCGATCAGTTTTTAATGGCGGTCAATGAGGATCCAGGCGCCCTGGGCAGTACCGCCATTTTTTTCAAAATAGATTTGTCGGGCGACCTGGTTCTGCTGGCCAACCGGTATCAAACCAACGGCGAAAGCGACGTTTTGAGCCGCTTGCGCCCCACCTCCAACGGCTTCGCCGCCTGTGGCCTGGCCAAACGCAACGGCGACCCAGATGTCTGGCTGCTGCGCACCGATGCGAACGGTGATATTCCGGGCTGCTGCCCCATGCCTCTGACCCTGCAAATCAAAAACGTGACGCCTGAAGTGGATACCCGGGTGCCGGCAGAGTCCGCAAACCATACCATACTCGACCTCCCCGACCCCGATCCACAGGAAAATACGGCCGAAACCCGGACGCCCTGTTTTCTCGTCAATACCGACTTTACGCTGTCCGCAGATACGGTCTGCCCGGGCGAATGTGTGCAAATCACGCTGCCCGATCCGACACCTGGCGCCACATACGGCATCAGCTTTTCCGGCGGACAACCTGACCCAGTCGTCACCGGAAAAATTTGCTACCCGGATGCAGGCACTTTTAGCATCACCCGTACGGCGCAGACGGGGGCTTGCGCACAGTCGACCACCCATTCGGTGCTGGTCAGTTCCAGCGCCGGCCGCCAGACACCCAATGCTTTTTCACCCGACAACGACGGCATGAACGATCGGTTCAAACTGATTTTCGATTGCCCGCCGACGACCTTTTTGATGCGGGTGTACAGCCGCTGGGGTGAAATCGTGTATGAAGGCCTGAACCCGGAAGAAGGCTGGGACGGCACCGTGAACGGCAACCCGGCTTCGTCGGATGTGTACATCTGGACGGCTACGGTGGATGGCGTGGAGAACCACGGGGAAGTCACATTGCTGAGGTAGCCCCTGGTAGCCCGGAATTTATTCCGGGTACTTATTGCCCGGAATAAATTCCGGGCTACCGGACCTGCACGCGTTTCAACGACAGCAAATTGATCCCATTCCGCGACAACCCTTCCACGCCCTGCCGCGCAAACTGCGCCGTTTCGTCGTAAAACAAAAACACGACCGGCGCTTCGTCGAGCAGGATGCGCTCCATTTCGCGGTACAAGGCGAATCGTTTTTCGGTGTCCGTCTCAGCGAGGGCAGCTTCGTACAACCGGTCGAAACCGGCGTTTTTAAAACCCGTGTAATTCGGCGGCGCCGCATTTTTCGAATAAAAACAGGTCAGAAAACTCTCCGCATCGGGGTAGTCGGCGATCCAGGAAGCCCTGAAAAACGGGGCCTGGCCGTTGCGCATGCGTTCGCGCAGGGTAGCCGTTTCGGTCACTTCCACCTGCGCCCGGATGCCCAGGTCTTCCCATTGCCGCACGATAAAGGTGCAGAGATCGAGGTAGTCGGGACTGCACAGCAGCGTGAGCGGCGGTAGCCCGCGGCCATCCGGGAAGCCGGCTTCTTTCAGCAATTGTGCAGACCGGGCCGGGTCGTAGCGGTAGCCGGGCACGGCCGCTTCGTCGAAGGAGGGCAAACCGCGCGGCGCAAAACCCGAAGTCGCCGGCTGCCCTACGCCGTTGCGAAGGGTGCGGAGCATGAGCGCGCGGTCGAAACCGAAATTCAGCGCCTGGCGGATTTTTTTGATTTGCAAGGGATTCTGCAAAGCAGGATCGAAGCGGATGCCCAGATATTCGCTGTTCAGGTAAGGATTTTTCAAAAAATAAAAGTCGGTAGCCAGGGCAGGCTGGAGTTCGCCTTCTGGTGTGAGCAATTCGTTCACATAGGAACTTTCCAGTCCGAAAAGGTAGTCCAGCTTGCCTTTTTTAAATTCGAGAAATGCTGTTTTACGGTCGCTGATAAAAGTCGTTTTTACCGCGTCGAGGTAGGGCAGGCGGTTTCCGGCGGTATCTTTTTCAAAATAATGGGGGTTTTTTACGACGACCAGCGCCTGGTTTTCCGCCCAGATTTTGAAGCGGAACGGCCCCGTGCCCACCGGATGACGTCGAAAATCGCGGCCATATGCATCCAGCGCTTCGCGGGGCACTATCGAAGCGTACTGCATGGTCAGGATTTGCAGCATCGGCTGAAACGGCTCGTTGAGGTGCAGCACGAACACCGAGTCACTCTCCGCCACAAAGGCCGAATCGGATGCCACGCGCCCTGCAAAGATCCAGGAACCCGGCTTGGGCCAGGCCGGATCCAGCAGGCGTTGAAAACTGAACACCACATCCGGGGCTACCATGCGACGCCCCCGGCCGCCGGGGAAGCAGGGGTCGTCATGAAAAAAAACGTCGTCCCGCAGCCAAAAACGATACGTGCGGCCGTCGGGAGAGATGGCCCATCGGTACGCCAGGGAGGGCTGCACGCGCAGGCTGTCGTCGAGTTGCAGGAGCCCGTTGAACATGCTTTCCACCGCCCAGATGTTGTTTTGGGTACGCGCAAAGGCGGGATCGAGCGAGGTGATCGGGTTGTGCTGGTTGTAGCGGAACGACGTGCGGGCCTCCCGGGCGGGCGGTTTTTTTCCGCAGGCGATGCAGAACAACAGCAGTAACAACGGCAATAATCTCATCTTCCAAATTTCGGGCGAAATTGCCAACCCTGTCCGAGCATTGGGCGTCTTATTCAAAAAAACATCCGCCCATGACATTTGCCCGCCTGTTCCTGCTGCCCCTTGCCCTGCTTTTTACGCAATGCCGGTACACGTCTTCGCCCGACGAGCCGGTCATTCAAGGACCCGTTTATTCCGGTGAAATGCGAGTTGTTAACATCCACGGTATTCAACAGGACACCTTTATAAGTCAGGTTGAATTGAGCCTTGGCGATCATCAGTTCCTGGTCACACTGTCCGACGGAACAACAACGGGTTGCACCGGGGTGATACTGCAAGATTCTATTGCGCAGAAAATTGATTTTCAAAGCAATAGCTGCGCCTGCTGGTGTGATTGTGCTCCGAATATCGACTGCGGCGGCGACCCGATTCTGGGAAAATTTTCCTATCAAAAGGTAGATGACAGCCTTTTCTTACAAAAAAATGTCAGCTGGGGGATCGGCGCCGGTTACGATGCTACCATGCACTTGATCAGGCAATAAGCCCAATCGGCAGGCTCTCCAAAGGACGCAAGGGTTCTCCTCTTTTGCGTCCTTTTTTTGTTGGCAAGCCCTCAAACCGTGTTAGCAACCTGTGGAAAAGAAGGGGATAACTTCCCAGGATGTTCCACGGGCTCTTTTATGTTCCACGGTATCTTTGCAGTCCAGTGCCACTGGAAAACATCTCCTGAAAAAATGACCCTCACGTACTACGGACACTCCTGCTTCCTGCTCGAAACCGGCGGCCGACGCATCCTGGTCGACCCCTTTATCAGCGGCAACCCGCTGGCCGCTGCGGTGGACGTGAAGGCCCTGCGTTGCGACTACATTTTCCCGACGCACGGGCACAGCGACCACGTTGCCGACCTCGAAACGGTAGCCAAAAACAACCCCGAGGCGCTCATCGTCGGGATCTGGGAAATCCATGCGCACTACAATGCAAAAGGTTTCCGGACGCACCCGATGAACAAAGGCGGCTGGTGGAATTTCGACTTTGGCCGCGTGAAAATGGTCACCGCCGTGCACAGCAGCAGTTTTCCCGACGGCAGCTACGCCGGCGCCCCGGCAGGCTTCGTGTTCGACACCGCAGAAGGATGCATCTACTTTGCCGGCGATACCGCCCTCACGCTCGACATGCAGCTCATTCCGATGATCTGCCCTTCGCTCGATCTGGCCGTGCTGCCCATCGGCTCCAATTTCACCATGGACTATCACGATGCCCTCATTGCCAGTGATTTTATCCACTGCAACCGCATCGTGGGATGCCACTACGACACCTTTGGATTTATCAAAATTGACCATGCCGCCGCCCAAGCCGCTTTTTCGGAAAAAGGAAAAGAACTGGTTTTGATGGAGATCGGAGCAAGAATTGATCTTTAAAATGGTTGATAAGGGTTTATAAGGGTTTATAAGGTTTATAAAAGGGTTTTCAGTGCTCTCGACTTTATTACCTGAACGAATCCATTGAGGCCGAGAGCACTAAACCTCCCTTTTTATAAACCCTTATAAACCTTCATCAACCTTCATCAACCTTTAAATCACATGCAGCCATCATTCTCGAAAATGGGCAAGATCATCACCATCGCCAATCAGAAGGGGGGCGTCGGGAAAACGACGACCGCCATCAACCTCGCCGCCTCGCTGGCGATCCTGGAAAAAAAAGTGTTGCTGATCGATGCTGATCCGCAGTCCAACGCCTCTTCGGGCGTCGGAATCATCACGAGTGACGAGTCGACGAGCCTGTACGATTGCCTCGTAAACGGCCTCGACCCCCACGAAGCGATCATCCCGACCGAGACGCCCAACCTCAGCCTCTTGCCCGCCAGCATCAACCTCGTCGGCGCGGAAGTGGAGCTCGTGGGCAAGCCCAAACGCGAGTACATCCTCCGCGAAATGGTGAACCAGCTGCGCGAGGAATACGACTTCATCTTCATCGATTGCCTTCCTTCCCTCGGCCTTATCACGGTCAACGCGCTCGTGGCGGCCGATACGGTGCTGATTCCCGTGCAATGCGAGATGTTCTCCTTCGAGGGTTTGTCGAAACTGAAAAACACCATCGCGCTGGTGAAACAAGGCTATAACCCCAAACTGCAGGTAGAAGGCCTCATCATTTCGATGTACGACAGCCGGCTGCGCCTGGCCAACGCCATCGTGGAAGAAGTGCGCAACAGCTCGAACGACTATGTTTTTGAAACGATCATTCACCGCAACGCCCGCGTGGCCGAAGCGCCCATGCAGCACGTGCCAGTGGCCCTGTACGACGTGAGCAGCAAAGGCGCCACCAATTTCTTCAACCTCGCCGACGAATTTTTGCGCCGCAATCAGAATTGAAAAAAGGGGTTGATAGGGGTTGATAAGGTTTATAAGGTTTATAAAAGGGGTAATGGGCGCTCCCAATTTCAAAAACCCATCCAACCCGAGAGCATCCTTACCCTTTTATAAACCTTATAAACCTTCATCAACCTTTATCAACCTCTAAAAGACCCATCTCCATGTCAACGACTGCAACAAAAAAACTGAACAAGGCCGATTTCGGCAAAGGCATCCGAGCGCTGTTGTCCAACCCCACCCAACTGGAGCAGGCCGTGCACGACAACCCGCAGGAAGTCGTGCGCGAACTGGCTACCTCCGTGGCTTTGCTGCCGCTGGAACAAATCGAGGCCAGCCTCGACCAGCCCCGCAAAAAATTTGACGACACGGCCCTGCGCGAACTGGCCGACAGCATCCGTGCCCACGGCATTATCCAGCCGCTCACCGTGCGCCGCATGGGCGCCGACGCCTACCAGATCATTTCCGGCGAACGCCGCTACCGCGCCGCCAAAATGGCCGGACTGACCCAGGTGCCCGCCTACGTGCGCCTCGCCAACGACCAGGAAATGCTGGAAATGGCGCTCATCGAGAACATCCAGCGCGAAGACCTCAACCCGATCGAGGTGGCTACTTCGTACCTGCGCCTCATCGAGGAGTTCAGCCTCACCCACGAAAACCTCTCCGAACGCGTCGGCAAAGAGCGCAGCACCATCACCAACTACCTGCGCGTGCTGAACCTGCCGGTGGACGTGAAAGAGGCGCTGCAGCACCGCGAAATCTCCCTCGGACACGCCAAAGCCCTGGCCGGCGTCGACGACGACCGCGCGTTCCAACTTTCGGCGCTCTCGCAAATCCGCCGCGACGGCCTCTCCGTGCGCGCCGTGGAAGACCTCGTAAAACGCTACAACGAAAGCAAAGGCACCAAAAAGGTAAAGCCGGACACCCGCTTGCCCGAGCCGCTGCGACAAATCCAGGACCAGTTCAGCGCCTTTTTCGGCGCCAAAGCCGTGCTGAAGCGCGACGCCAAGGGCAAAGGCCAGATCGTCCTGAAATTCAATGATGATTCCGATCTTAACCGGTTGTTGGATGCGATAGAGCGCTGATGACCGGAATAAAAAGTGTTTGGGCGGCCATTGGCCGCCCAACCTTTTATTGCTCGAATGCCGTCTTGCTGTGTAAATTTGAAAATCTATTCACACCAACTTTCCACAGCATGAAAAATCTGTTTTACGCAGGCCTCCTGGCCCTCGTACCTGCCTGCTTGCCGGCTCAGAACAACACTTGCCTGACCTCGCCCGCCGACCTCCTCACCCTCCAAAACCGCCTTCAGCACCCTCTCGACGCTTCTCCGGCGGCGAATGCCAGGTCCGTCACCTATATCCCGGTTCGATTTCATCTCGTAGCCGATGACGCAGGCGCAGGACGCCCGAGGATGCGTGTCGTGCTCGATCAGCTCTGCGCCCTGAACGCCGATTATGCGCCAGGAGAAATGCAGTTTTACCTCCACGGCGCCGATCTTTTCGACAATACCATCAACAACGACCTGGTGAATGAAAATGTCATCACCAACTCAGCCCAAGTCATTATGAGCAGTCACCGCGATACCGATGCGGTGAATATTTTTGTCGTAAAAGAAGTGTCTGACGGCGAATCTTCAACACCGTTTATCGGGGGGTATTACGATGTCTCCCATAACTGGATCGTCGCGACGAAGGCCACGCTCTCTCCGCCTGAATACTTCGTTTCGCACACAGTGGGCCATTATTTTGGCCTGCTGCACCCCTTTCACGGCTGGGAAATGCCTTTTACGCCCAGCTCCCCCGGCTGGCCACAGGCTCCGGCTACCATCAATGGCTATCCCGTAGAACTCATGGACGGTTCCAATTGCACCGAAGCAGGCGACCAGATTTGCGATACGCCGCCGGATTACGGATTTGGGATTATCACCGATTGCCAGGCCTACACCGGCGGAGCGCTCGATCCCAACGGCGTGCCCGTTGACCCTATGGAAAATAACATGATGGGATATTTCTCCGATTGTGATGATTATCAGTTCACGCCGGGGCAATTTGCCGTCATGAACGCCGAACTGGCCTCTTCCAACCAGGCCGGACTCGACGTCAATTTTACGCCCGTGGCCACTGAAATCAATACCCCGAACAACCTGCTGGTGACGCCGCCTCCGAATTTTTTCTACCCCGGAACGACCAATATTGACCTCGACTGGCTCGACGTGCCCGGTGCGACGCATTACCTGGTCGAACTCGACCTGACCACCCAGTTTACCTCTCCGTTGTTTTTGGAATACCTCACCACGAACTCCGAATTTGCGGTTCCCGTGGCCCTGAGCCCGAACAAATACTACCATTGGCGGGTGCGGCCGTTCAATGCATACGTCGGCTGTGCCACCCCGGTTTACGGCGTGTTCAAAACCGGTCCTTCCAGTTCAGGAGTGCAGGTTTTGGACGACGGGAGCCGGCTGAGCCTTTCGCCCAACCCTGTTGCGGAAGGTCAAGCAGTTCAGGTTCAGATGGATTTGAACCAGCCGGCTTTGACGCGTCTGACGGTTATAAATCCAACCGGACAGCAGATCTGGACCGAAACCCGCGCACTTCCGGCAGGCCTTTGCCAGTGGGCGCTGGGTACGGAGCACCTTGTTTCGGGCTTGAATTGGGTGAAAATTGACTTGAACGGACAGACGCTCACCCAGGCGATCATTCGGGAATAAGCGGCAAAGATTGCTCAAAGCACTTCCACTTCTACCACAAACTCAGCCGCCCGCAAGGTTCCGTCCTGACGGACGAAGCATTGATCCGGCAAAGGCAGCATCTCGGTCAGCATCACCGCACCGTCGTGCTGCCTTATCTTTTTGGCCAATAGTTGCATCAGCAAAGGGCTGTTTTGGTCAAAGAATTGGGGTTTTTCATTTGAAAATTGAGCAAAAAAACGCCGCGGAACCTCCATGGCGTCCAGTTTTTCCCGCAATCGAAAAAAAATATCCGCTGTTTCAGTGGGCCAATTTTGGCGAAGCCCCTCCGTCGAAACCTGCCAGCGGGCCCGCTCCAGAACGAGTAGCTCGTATTCGATCCTGGGGCAATGACGCCAGCCGGGGCCACCGTTGGTCCAACCGGAGCCTTCGGGCAGGAGCAATTCGCGGGATACCCCTGGAAGGCCCAATTGGGCCAGAATCTGCATCGCGGGCGGCCGGGTTTCCGGCGCTTCGAGACCCAGATCGCTGAAACGGATCGGTGTTCCGGATATGCCGTCCGTAAGATAAATATCCTTGTCGCCGGCCTGCACATGCAGGCGGTTCAATGGAATGTTCGGCCGTTTGGGTCCGCGACCACCGGGTACCTGCAAAGTGGTGTCGCCCAGTTCAGCTTGAAAATTGGCATTGTGCCAACCCTGCCAGGGAAAGGCCATGGCGTCTTCGGGCCACCATTTTTGTAAAGCTGCGCTTGCGCCGGGCGGAAGCAGGTGGAGCCAGCGGGCCATGAGTTTTCCGCCGCCGGGGAAGAGCCCGTTGACGACCGCGCGCCACTCCTCCTGTTCGCGAAAAATTTGCAGCAGGACGCCGATTTTTCCCTTAAAACGAGGTATTTGCAAGGCCTTCGGGCTATCCGAGGGACTGTTTTCAAAAGCCGTGTTTTTGAAAAATTGCTCGCAAAACGTCAAAAAATCCGGCGGCGGGCCTTCGGCGAAATGCTCCCTGGCAAAGGTCCACAAGCGTGTTTTCAGTGCACCTGGCGGATGTTGGGCCTTTTGCTGCCAGCAATCGGCCAGTTGGTCGGCCAGGCCTTTGAGGATTTCCGGCGGCACGAGGCATTCAGCCGGCGCTTCCACGTCCTCGTAAAAGATCTGTTCCGGAGAAATGTCTGGTGGCGTGATCCCATTTTTTTCCAAAAAACCGCGCAGCTGGCTCAACGCTTCGCGTTGCGTCGCGCGGGCTTCGGCCACCGGCTGAAAAGGCAAGGTCCGCGCCGCGCCGCGCAGCCACTGCAGTAGCGCTGCGGCTTCGATCACGACCGATTCGGCGCTTGGCAAAAAGCCTAAAAACTGGTACAAACCCGAGCTCCACGAGGGAGAAAACCCGCGTTCGGGCCATTGCCATTCGAGCAGGCCGAAATCCAGTATTTCGAGTAAAAAACGCTCCCGGGCTTCGGGCGGTGCGTCCAGTACTTCTCCCAAGTGCGTCAGGATTTCACTAAAAAGCACCGGGCCGGGGCGGGATTTCAGCGTCTCTACGAGGAATTCGAGCATTGGAGTGGCCGTTGTATGTTGGAAACTTTCCCGCTCGCCGTCGAAATACAGCCATTTGAAATACGGCTGCCCGCCAACGGATTCAGGCTGCAAACCGGGATTCAAGGCCACGTATAAGCACCGGTAAAACGAGGGCGCCTGCAGCAGCGCCTCGTATAGCAAGGGCAAAATCGCCACATTGGGCGTGACCACGACCTTGCCGGCTTGCCATAAACCGGTCGATTCGCCGCCCTCTTCGTTCATCAAAGACACGCTTGTGAAGCGACTGAACGGAGAGGTCTTGGTGGCTGCCCGCACCGCGTATTGCGCCAGCGACAGGGCGGCCTGGCGCTGTTTTTTGTTGAACTGACCGCTTGTATTATTTTGAAAAACAGGGATTTGCGCCAGCAGATCGTGGCTGGCAAACAAGAGCCCGCGTTGGAAAATTTCCATCGAGGCAATGTCGCCCAAGGCATTCAGCGACCCGCGCAGGGTTTTTTCATACTGCTTGTGTAAGCGGTCCCGGGCAGTTTTGAGTGTTTGAACGGCTTGTTCCCAGGCCTGGACGGCCTGTTGGAGTTGGGGTGACCGGCCTGGCCAGGAGCCTGCCGGCAGTTTTTGTTTTTGAAAAAAGACTCTTCGGGCATTATACACGGCGGTGCGTTCGGGCGAGCCGGGCAAATCGTTCAAAGCCTGGTCGAAGGCATTTTGTAGTGCTTCTGTACAGTTCTGCTGGGCTTTTTGGGCTTCGCGCAAGGCGTTGCATGCCTCTGAAAAATCGGCTGCGAGGCGGTCGGTCACCTCCAAGGGCAACCCGGCGGTGCGGACGAGCGTCAGAGGAAAAACGGCGTGGGCAGGCATGAGAGCGAAGTAACAACATTCCCGCGCGATCACCACCGATGAGAAAAATCCTTTTGTTGCTTTTGCTTGCATGGGCGGTTCATGCGTCGGCGCAGCGCAGCACCGGCCGGCCGGGGCGCAGCTTCGGCTTTTTTGCAGGCATCGAGTCGCAACCGCTGAGTGTGAGCGTTTTGCCGGATTACTCGGCGGACAAGCCGTACATCAATTTTCAAAATGGGAGCCTTGGCCTGACGTTGGGCGGTTTGGGGCGCTTCCCGTTGTTGGACAACCTTGTTTTCCAACCCGAATTGGGGTTTTCCTATGCGCGGTTCAGCGCAAAACTCTGGGCCGACCACCGCCTGGTCGATCAGCTCGAATACACGTTTGCAGACCTTGAAATGCCGCTGCACCTGGTACTGAGCAACCCCGTAGGCCGATTGCCGCTGCGCAGCAGCATCCTGTTCGGCGGCCGCCTGGGGTTAAATGTGGCGCGTGCGCAGCCTCTCGGAGGGATCGCCCTGCTGCGCGAACGGATCGGGATCGACCTGGGCCTGGGTGTCGAATTTAACCTGGGAAAATGGCGCATCCAACCGGAAATGCTGTACTCCCACGGCATGAACAACCTGCACAACGACACGGGCTCCCGGTACGACTCGTCGGTCGACCGGATATTGCGCGACAAGGTTACTTTGAGGATTGTGGTGGGGAAACGGGACCCGGAAGCGCCGAAAGAACATTGAGCGTTACAAATCTTGTTGTTTTTCCGCCTGCAGAAACTGGGCGGCTCCATCGAGCTCGTCGTAGAAATCCTGTCCGTATTTGCGCACAATGGCTTCCCGAAGGAACTGATAAACGGGCACTTGTTCTTTTTTGCCGAGTTCGCAGGCCGCTGAGCAAATATCCCAGCGGTCGTAATTGAGCGCCTCGAATCCGACTTCCTCGTTTTTCTGCACCCGGATGGGGTAGAGGTGGCAGGAGATGGGTTTCTGAAAATCGGTGGCCCCCGCTTTCCAGGCCTGCTCGATGCCGCATTGGGCGATGCCCAGCGCGTTTTTGGTCATGTAGGCGCAGGGGCCGTTGTCGATGAGCGGAGTGCCCCATTCGCCGGGCTGTTCAAACCAGACCGCCGTGCCCTGCCGCTCGATCTCATGAATGCCCGCCGGACTGAGAAAAGGCTTTACCTGCTCGAAGATGGCTTCCAGGACGGGCAGTTCGGCCTCGTCGAGCGGCGCGCCCAGATCGCCTTCCCAGCAACAAGCGCCCTTGCAGGCCGTCAGGTTGCAGATGAATTGTTCTTCGACGAGGTCGTCGCTCACGAGTTTATTTTGTACAATTATCATATCTTATCAATCTAATTCCACGGCCCATTTACTTACCTGTCAATTTAAGCAGCGCTTCTTCCATTCGGCGGCGTGCTTCGCGTTTTTGGACCACGAGCGGCGGTGCGGCGCGTTCGGTGCAGTCCTGCAGTCCGCAGCGTTCGCAGGCGACGTTCACGATGCGGTGCGGAATGGCCGGGTCGTTCCAGAAACGGATCGTGCGTCGCGCATCGGCGTCGAGCAGGATGCCAAGGGTGACGCTCACGTTGCGGTTGGGTGTGGGATAACCCGGCTTGGCGATGGCAAAACAGAGGTATTCTTCCCCGCTGTCGAGAAACTGTGCGCGCTGAATACCTGCGATACCGCCCACTTCAGGGTTGCCGGCCCGTTTTTGAAGTTGTTGCAAATCGCGCAGCAGCGTGAGCGAGAGCCAGCGCCGGCAATAGTGTTCGTTGAGGCCTGAGGCGTGGGGCTGGTGGCGGCGGTTGAGGTGCAGTTCCTTGTCCATGTCGAACCCGTCGCGGTCGAGGTCGTGGATAAAGCGCTGGAAAAACACCTTGTGCAGATTGAATTCGCGGGCCAGCACGTTGAACCGCTGGAACAGGACCTCCGGGCTGGCCTGGTATTTTGTCAGCAAATCGAGCAAAAACGGGCTGTTCCAGACAGGTTGGCCAAAAAACGCGCGCAGGTCCTGCACGAACGATTTGCGGTTCACCAGAATGGCGACTGCAAAATAGGCGGCCTTGTAATTATTGAGCACCTCTTCAAACGAGCCGACCCGCAGGAGGCTCGAAGCCAGCGGCCGTTCGCGCAAATCCAGCACGTTGAATCCCAGTTCTTTGCCGAGTTGAAACGCGCGCTGGCGTTCGTTGAGGCGGGGGTTGAGCAGGAGGCGTTTTTTGTGTGGAATAAACACAGAACGCAGGCTGGCCAGCTCGGGGTGTTTTTCAATGCCCTCTTCGTCGAATCGGTAGCCGAACTGTTTTTTGAGCAATTTGGCGAGCAAATCGGCCGGGACGCCGCCGTTTTCGGGCAATTTATTGGCTTGTACAAATTCATCCGCCGCCTGTTCGATGTCCTCGAAATAATTCATGTGCAGCTCCTGGTAAGCGCGCAAAGCGGCGAAGTAAAAATTCTCGTCGCGCAGCGAATAGTTGCGCGCAATTTCCAGCATGGCTGAAATAAAGGCGTTGACGCGGTCGGGCGCCCGGGCGATGATCTCGACCACCTGCTGGAGTTCGATGCCGAACAAATCGAGCGGGAGTTCGTTCAGAAAATTGCTTTGCAGGAGGGCGCCGAGGGGCGCCAGCGCTTTGGGCAGATCTGGCGATGCGAGAGACTCGGGCGTTACTCCCAGCGCATGGGCCAGGCGGTTCAGGTTGTCCGTCAGGGGATATTTTTTCCCTTTTTCGATCTCGTTGAGATAGGAGATGGACATTCCGGTATGCCTGCCCAATTCTTCGAAATTCCAGCCGTGGTCTTGTCGGAGCTGCCGGACTTTTAGCCCGAAAATGATGCGCTGATGGGTGGTTTTCGCCATGACGGGGGCAAAAGTAACACGGATTTTTGCGGATTTTTATTTCGCGGCGAGCATCTCCGCGAAACCAAGCTTCAATCGGCAACCCGTTCAATACCGGTGTCCGGCAACCCTGATTTTTCCAATAAAACGCCTTGCGCTTTTCGCAGTACGACGAGTGGTTTATTGTTATTTTGAATGATCCGCAGTTTTTCCAAATGAAGTCCTTGCGTGTCGTCCGCCACAATGGCCGGCCGGTAAGCGGGTTTTTGACAAATCAGCCGGACGTTTTTTAATTGCACACCTTCCGCATGCCGCAGGTAAAAACCCCAGGCAGGCAATTCGCCGAACATGGAAAACTCGGGATAATCGGAAGGTCGTTCCGGTACTTTGTCCAGCGAATCGATGGGTATCTCGACAACGCCCGGCCGGCTGCCGCCTTCAAAAACGATGCGGATGTTTTCCAGGCGAACCTGTCGCACCGGATGCTCCGGCAGGCCCGTAACGGACGAAGGGAAGGGGTTGTGCGGCTCCGTCACCTCGGGGCCTTCGAACGGATAACCGGCATCGGGGCGGCCGGCGGAGATTTCGGCGTACAGGTTCCGGATGCGTACGTTGCGCAGGGCGCCGGGCCGGCTTTTGCCATTGCGGTGCCCGAGCCGGATAAAAATGGCATTGCCGGTATGGATGGCGCGCACACCGTCGATGTCCACGTTTTCCAAAAAAGCGCCGTCGACCACCTCGATAGCGACGGCCGAGCGATAGGTGTCGTACACGGTGAGGTCGCGCACCCGGATGGTGCGGAAACCGCTTCGGGAGGCCGTGCCGATTTTAAAAGCGCTGGCGCTGGACCGGATGGTGCAACGCTCGATGCGGATATTTTCACAAAAAGCCGGCGGCCAGGAGGATTTCAGGCAAATGCCGTCGTCGGCCGAATTGATGAAACAGTCGGCGATGAGCACGTTGCGCGAATCGACCAGATCGATGCCGTCGTTGTTCCAGTAGGCCATGCTTTCGACCCTTATTTTGCTGATTTTCAATTGGTCGCAGCGGTCGTAGGTCTGTACCCAGCAGGCCGAATTGCGCAGCGTGACGCCTTCGATGCGCACGTTGTGGCAACGTTTGAACTCAATGAGTTGTGGTCGTTCGCGTTCATGCGGGCGGTTGTTGCCCCAGTAGGGGTCGATGATTTGGCCCGTTTGCACGCGTTGCACCACGTCCGCGGCGAGCGCGGCGCCTTGCCCGTCGATGATGCCCTGTCCGGTGATGGCGATGTGGTCCTGTCCCTCGGCGAGGATAAGGGCGTACCAGGTGATTCTGGCATAATCGGGCCGGTGTGTGCTGCCGAGCAGCATGGCGCCCTGGGCCAGCCGCAGTTCCACACCCGATTTCAGCCATATGCTGCCGCTCAGGAAAATGCCTTCCGGAATGAGCACCACCCCCTTGCCGTCAAAATGCGCCCGGTCGATGGCGGCCTGGATGGCGACGGTATTGAGGGTAGTTCCGTCAGGTTTTGCGCCAAAATCGAGGATGTTGTAGGGGCTGCGGGCGAGGAGCGGGATTTGAAGAAGGAGCAGGAAAAACAGGATTTTTGTTTCACGCAGGTGCTTGGAGATGTTTCGCGCAGATGTTTTTTCGCACAGATGCTCGGAGATGTTTCGCGCGGATGTTTTTTCACGCAGATGTTCGCAGATGTTTCCGCAGACGTTCGCAGAATCCGTTGCGTAATTTTTCTGCGAACGTCTGCGGAAACATCTGCGAACATCCGCGCGAAACATCTGCGAACGTCTGCGGAAACATCTGCGAACATCTGCGCGAAACATCTCCGAGCATCTGCGCGAAAAAACATCCGCGCGAAACAAGCTCATTGGACCACCAGTTTCCGTACCGCCGAACGGCCGGTTTTGTCGCGAATATCAAGACAATACAGTCCTGCCGGCAACTCCGCCACGGAAAGGCTCGTCTCGCCGGAGCCGCTTACCGAAGCCTGCTGCAGCAATTGGCCGTTGGGGCCGAACAGGCGGTACGTCCAGTTGCCCGAATACCCGGGCAGGCGGATGCTCACCCGGTCGCTGGCCGGGTTGGGCTGCACCAGGGACGGCAATTCCTCCGGCGTTTGGGTCGCGCTCGAAGGGCTGGTCAGTTGAAGGACTTGCAACCCGTTCTGCATGTCGCCCGCCACGATGGTTCCCGAAGGCAGCCAGGGATAGCTGCCCCAATTGCCGAAATAGCCATTGTACACGGTGTTTTCAGGGTGGGTATCGTAATAGGCGACCAGCACGGGGGCGAGCGGGTTGCTGATGTTGTACACCAGCAAGCCGTCTTCGTACTGCGAATCGAACAGCAAGGTGTCGCGGATGAACACGTTGTGCGGCACGGCCAGCACCGGGCCGGGGACCTGCGGATCAAGGAAGTTGCCGGCAATTTCGATGCTTCCGGTCGCCAGGTTTTGCAGGTCGACGATCTTGATTGATTGCCCTTTGGGGATTTCTTCGGTATAATAAGCGTAGCGGCCGTCGGTAGTGAGCCAGCTGTTGTGGTTGTAACCGCCGGTGCTGATCTCGGCCAGGGTTTGAGGGGTGTTCGGATCGGTCATGTCGATCACGTAGTAGCCTTCATAGCCGGATGAGGCATAAATCGTGTCGCCCCGTACGTATGAATCGTGGATGTAACCGCCGTCGACACTGACATTGGCGAGGAGCTGCGGCTGGTCGGGGTTTTGGCTCACATCGAGCACCAGCAGACCCTGGGGCGCCACGTTGGTGCCGTTGAGGTAAATGCGTCCTGATACGGTGTCGAGTGTGATGGTATGTGATTTATTGAAAAATTCATTGCTCCAGTAGGTACGTACGATCGTGTCGGGCGCATTGCTGAAATCGAAAATCATGAGGCCTTCCGTGGTGTTGTCCGACACGGCGTAGAGGCGGTTTTTATAGGATTTGAATTCACGCCAAACGGTCGTGGCGCTCCCCGGAAACTTGCCGGCCAGCAGGGGCGTCGAGGGGTTGGTGATGTCGAAAATCAGCACGTGAGCGGCGCCGCCGAGCACGGCGTACTCGTGTCCGTTGACGGCCATGGCCCAGCATCCGCTGTACTGGAGATTAAGGTTGCCAGGTGAAGCGACGGGCAGGGAGTCGTCGTCCCAATGGGCCAGTCGGGTCATGTTGAGGGCGTTTTGGGCTTGGACAGACCAGCCTGCCAAGGTCAAAATGGTGAGAATACTCAGGAACTTGTGCATAAATAGTTGGGTAGTAAAACAGAACAATCAGGAGAATCGGAGCGCTATTTTTGCCCCTCTGAGGCAACCGGCGCGTCGTAACCTACGTCACTAGAACCGTCGAAAGAATTCCTCCCGGCGAAAGTAGCGCATTATGCAAAGACAGTTTTTCCTCCCCGGCCTTTTGCTCGTTTTGGCTATCCAAACGGCATTTTCTCAAAAATACAGCAATGATTTCCTCGCTATCGGCGTCGGCGCGCGGGCGCACGGCATGTCGGGCGCACAAACTGCTGCGGTGAACGACATCACGGCGGCGTATTGGAATCCGGCCGGTTTGACCGGGATCACTTCTCCGATCCAGATCGGCGCCATGCACGCCGAATGGTTCGTCGGGGTGTCGCAGTACGATTACCTGAGTTTTGGTAAAATACTGAACAAAGGCGAACGGCAATCATACCTCGCATTTTCGCTTATTCGCCTGGGCATCGACAATATCCCGTACACGATCAACCTCGTAAACCCGGATGGTTCAGTCAATTACGACAACGTGACGCCCTTTTCCGCTGCCGACTACGCCTTCCTGGGCAGCTATGCGCGCAAGATGAAAAACCCCGCCTTTTCCGTGGGCGGCAGCGTAAAAGTGGTGCGCCGGGTGATCGGAGACATCGGTTCTTCCTGGGGATTCGGGGCCGACCTCGGTGTGCAATACCGCGAAGGCTCCTGGATGTTCGGCCTGATGGGCCGCGACCTGACCACTACGTTTAATGCCTGGTCGTTCACCCTGACCGAACGTGAAAAGGAGGTGTTTACCAGTACCCAAAATGAAATTCCGAAAAGCAATACGGAGATCACCAAGCCGCGTTTCGTCCTGGGAGCGGCCTATAGCACTAAAATCGGTGCAAAAACCACGCTGCTGCCCGCCGTCGACCTGGAATTCACTACCGACGGTCAGCGCAACGTGCTCCTCAGTTCCAAGTCGATCAACATGGATCCGCGCATCGGCATCGAAGCCGATTACAACCGGGTGGTGCAGCTGCGCTTGGGCGCCGGCAATTTTCAGCGGGTCAAAAAAGACTTCGATCCGAACCGGGAAAGACTGACTCTGCAGCCCAATTTCGGGGTCGGCCTGCGACTCGGCCGGGTGCAGCTCGATTACGCCCTGACGGACATCGGCAACGTCTCGCAAGTCCTTTATTCGCACATTTTTTCGCTGCGCCTCGATATTCGGGAGCGCCATCGAACCAATGCCAATATGGAGGATATGTGATCTTCTGCGGGAGGAAAGCCCCTTTTTTCCATATATTTTTTGGTCTTTTACCGAACCGTCCAGGAGCTATTCCCAACGGTTCGGTAAAATATTTCAGGCAAAACTTGGCGCGAAAGGGCTTAGCCGTATATTTGTCACGCTTAGAAGAATTTAATCCGTCTTTAATCGCCTGCCTCTATCCATCCCCGGGGGTTCTCCCCAACCGTTTTTTTCCCGATTTTAAAGTATTCTATTTAATCGCCAACACGTCCCAACGTATTGGCCACTTGTGTGGATTTGACCGTCACGCCATGTGCGTGTCTGGTCTTCATTTCCATAGTTTTGTACCATTATAATCTCATGGTTGCCCCTCCGGTTAGGCTCGCGGTGAGGGGCTTTTTTTTGCCCATACTCTTCCTTTCCACCCATATTTTTGACTTTTACCGAAAAAATAAAAGTCAATGACCCTCCAGTTTCCCGAAGGCTTTTTATGGGGTACTTCAACGGCCGCCGCCCAGGTGGAAACGGCCGGAGCGCATCCCTGGCGCGGCTTGCAGGCCCGCGACGGTTATGTGTTCGAACGCACCACCGACCATGAAAAACGGCGCGCTGAAGACGCCGCGTACATCGCCCGCCTGGGCAGCATTTACCGCTGCGGCGTGGATTGGTCGCGCCTGCAGACGGAGCCCCTGGCCAAGTTCGACCTGGAAGTGGTGGCCGAATACCGGACTTTTTTTGACGATTTGCGCCAACGCGGCGTGCGGCTGATGTTCGTGCTGCACCATTTCGCCCACCCCAACTGGTTCGAAGCGCGCGGCGGCTGGACGACGGAGGACAACATTCCCCTTTTTATCAATTATGTACAGCAATGCATCAAACATTTCGGTGAATACGCGGCGTACTGGAACACCTTCAACGAGCCGAACGTGTACGCCGTGAACGCCTATTTTTTCGGTGAATTCCCGCCGCACCGCAAGGGCAGATACTTTCAGGCCAACCGGGTGCTGGATACCATGGGCCTGGCGCACGACATCGCCTACACCTTGATCCATGAAAAATGCAAAGACGCTCCGGTCGGCATTTCGCTCAATACGGCGTGGTTTGCCGGCGCCAATCTCCCGGGATATTTCGCGGCTGCCTTATCGCGCTGGTGGTTTCTGCGCCGCGCCGCGCGACCCTTTGAAAAATGTGATTTTTGGGGACTGAGTTACTACGCCTACCTCCTCTTCGATCCGCGTCCCATCGATGCCATCAGTCGGGTGGAGGAGCTGGAACGCCGCCGCATCCCGCACGACAAAATGTGGGGCTATCGCCCCGAAGGTCTGGGAAAAATGTTGCGCCGCTTTTGGAAAAAATACCGCAAACCGATCATTATTACCGAAAACGGCATTTGCACGGACAACGACCAGCAGCGCATCCAGGCCATCCGCGACTATCTCCGCATGTGCCACGAGGCCATTACGGAAGGGGTGGACCTGCGCGGGTACATTCATTGGAGCACCTGGGACAATTTCGAATGGCACCTCGGGCCGACATACCGTTTCGGCCTCGTGCGGGTGAATTTCGAAACCATGGAACGGCATATGACCGAAGCCGGGCGCTTTTATGAAAAAGTGGTAAAGGAGAACGGGTTTTAAAAACTGTTTGAAAGATGATTAATCGTAATTCAAACAGCTGTCAAATGCTGGGGTGCCAGGGTTCTCCCGAAAAAGTATCTTCGCCCCCATGCAAGCCAATCGACGTACTCCGGTTCTTTGGGCCCTGTTGTTTGCCCCTATGATCTTGTCTGCACAGGTCTTTATGCGCCCTTTTGACCCCGCGCCTGCGCTTGCGCTCGGCGGGGCCACGACGGCCTATCCTGGCTTGTCGGCCGGCTTGGGCAACGAGGCTGCCGCTGCTTTGCAGCCCGGTTGGGGGGTGTGGCTGGGCTCGGCTTTGCCTTATACGATCGAGGGGTGGACGACGGCTTCCCTGCAGGCGTTTACCCGGCTCGACGCCAACAGCAGTGTCGCTTTGGACCTTTCGCACAACGGTACGGACGCCTACGCCGAACAAAGTTTCCGGCTGAATTACGCCCGGCGCCTCGGCGCAAAATTTGCCCTCGGCGGCAGCGCCGACCTCATGCGGGTGGCAGCGCCGGACTACGGCTCGGCCAATGCCGCCACGTTCAGCATCGGCGTGCTGGCCGAACCGGTGAAAAACCTCTGGCTCGGCGCCCGGCTCCGGAACCCATTGCAGGTCAAGCTCGGCGAGGATATTCTCCCGACAGTCGTGCAGGTAGGCCTGGCCTGGCGCAGCTCGCCGGCCTTGCTCTGGGTGCTCGACACGGAGAAAGACCTCGAACGCGACGTACAAATCCGCGCCGGACTGGAATACCGCCCCATTCAGCAGCTCGTACTGCGGGCCGGCGTGCGCAGCGCTCCGGGACGAATGTCCTTCGGCGCAGGCTTTTTTTTGAAAAACGGCCTTTCCATCAACGCCGCCGCGGAGTGGCACCCGGTGCTGGGCGTAACGCCGGCAGCAGGTATCAGCTTTACGAGCGAGCGTTGAACGCAATTGTTTCTAATACAACTTAACCATCTATACCACAATTATTTATGCAGTACGTTACAGTGATCGGCGGCGGCACCATGGGCAACGGCATCGCCCACGTCTTCGCCCAATACGGCTACCAGGTGACCCTCGTGGATGTGGCCCAAACCGCCCTCGACAAAGCCCGGACGGCCATCAACAGCAACCTCGACCGGCAGGTCAAAAAAGGCACGCTCAGCGAAGCCGACAAAGCGGCCACCCTCGACCGCCTTACCTTTCTGACCGACCTTGCTGCCGGTGTGAAAAATGCCGAACTGGTGGTCGAAGCCGCCACGGAAAACATCGGCCTTAAACTCAAAATATTCGCCGACCTCGACGCCATGGCCCCCGCCGGAGCCATCCTGGCGACCAATACGTCCAGTATCAGCATCACGAAAATTGCCGCCGCCACCCGGCGCCCCGGCCAGGTGATCGGCATGCACTTCATGAATCCCGTGCCCGTGATGAAACTCGTGGAAGTGATCCGCGGCTATGCCACCACCGACGAAGTCACCACCACGATCATGGATCTTTCCCGCGGTCTGGAAAAAGTGCCGGTGGAGGTAAACGATTACCCGGGTTTTGTCGCCAACCGCATCCTCATGCCCATGATCAACGAAGCAATTTATACGCTTTACGAGGGCGTCAGCGGCGTGGAAGGGATCGATACGGTGATGAAACTCGGCATGGCCCATCCTATGGGTCCGCTCCAACTGGCCGATTTTATCGGCCTCGACGTGTGCCTGGCCATCCTGCGCGTGCTGCACGACGGCTTTGGCCATCCCAAATACGCGCCCTGCCCGCTTCTGGTCAACATGGTGACCGCCGGTAAACTGGGCGCCAAAAGCGGCGAAGGCTTCTACGTCTACACCCCCGGATCGAAAGAGCTCGTGGTCGCCGAACGGTTCAGGTAATTTTACCGCGAATGGAACCCTTCCAGCGCGCTGTCGACGCCATTTACCCGCTGCCTCCGGTCTGCCGGGCGGCCTTTCTGGAGGCCTGGAAATGTGCGGAGTATCCCAAAGGACATTTGCTGCTGCCGGAAGGCCAGGTGAGCCATTTTCTGTATTTCGTGGGGCAAGGGCTGGTGCGGATTTATTACCACAAAGACAAAAAAGAAATCACGGAATGGCTCACCATGGACCATTCGTTCTTCTTCTCGATCACCAGTTTTTTCCAGCGGACACCCAGCCGGCTCATTATTCAACTACTGGAACCCTCCGAAATCCGGGCCATCCACCACGACGATCTGATGCGCCTCTGCAAGGAACACCATGAGGTGGAGCACCTGTTCCGCCTCATGCTCACCCGTTCCCTCGTGCTGTCGCAGGAACGGGTGGATTCCCTGCAGTTTGAGACCGCGCAGCAGCGTTACCGGAAACTGGTGACTGCACATCCCAGCATCATCCAGCGGGTGCCGCTGGCGTTTATCGCGTCGTTTTTGGAAACCAAACGACCGTCCTTGCCCCCACCTTTGTTCCACGATTGCTGCGCAGCAAAAATTTTCCTTCCGTTCAACGTTTCAACCACTTGACAACGATGGTCAAATTTTTGCTTTCCTCCGTTTTTTCCATGCTGCTGCTGCAAACGGTTTTTGCCCAAACCGTTGATTACCAAGCCCGCGCCAAAGCCCTCGTCGCCCAAATGACGCTGGAAGAAAAAGCCGGACTTTGCTCGGGCCTCGACTTCTGGAGCACCAAACCGATACCGCGCCTCGGCATTCCATCCGTGTTCATGACCGATGGTCCGCACGGCCTGCGCAAGGCCAAGGGCACCGATTTCAACAACAGCGTACCCGCCACTTGCTTCCCGACCGCTTCAGCGCTTGCCTCCTCCTGGAATGCCGATCTGCTCGGAAAAGTCGGCACAGCGCTGGGCCGGGAGTGCCAGGCCAACGACGTACAAATCCTGCTCGGCCCGGGTATCAACATGAAACGTTCGCCGCTCGGCGGCCGCAATTTTGAATATTTCTCCGAAGACCCCGTGCTGGCAGGCTTCCTGTCGGCCGCCCTCATCAATGGTGTGCAAGGCCAGGGCGTCGGGACGTCATTGAAACACTTCGCCGCCAATAATCAGGAATTCGAACGCATGACCATGAGCTCCGATCCGGACGAGCGCGCGCTCCATGAAATCTACTTTCCCGCCTTCGAAATCGCCGTCACCCAGGCTCAGCCCTGGTCGGTCATGTGCGCCTACAACAAACTATACGGCACCTATTGCTCCGAAAACCCCTATCTGCTCACCGACGTGCTGCGAAAAGACTGGGGCTACAAGGGTTTCGTGGTGTCGGACTGGGGCGCCGTGAACGACCGCCCGCTGGGCGTGGCTGCCGGCCTGAACCTGGAAATGCCCGCCAGCGGCGGCGTGAACGACAAAAAGATCGTCGAAGCGGTGCGCGCGGGAAAACTGCCGGAGACCGCGCTTGATCAGGCGGTGACCGAGCTGCTGGCAGTGCTGCTGCGCGCCTACGATGCCCGCAAACCCGGCGCCACCTACGATCAGGCGGCCCACCATGCCCTGGCCCGCCAGGTGGCCGGCGAGTGTGTTGTTTTGCTGAAAAATGATGGCCAGTTGCTGCCTGTCGATACTGCAAAAACAAAAAAGGTTGCCGTGATCGGCGCATTTGCCAAAAATCCGCGCTTCCAGGGCAGCGGCAGTTCGCAGGTACGCCCTACGCAAATCGCCAACGCCTACGACGAACTGGCCAAAATCATGGGCCCGAACGCTACCCTCGGCTATGCTCCGGGCTACACCGCCGAAGGCACGACCGACGACCAATTGATCGCCGAAGCCCAGCGCCAGGCCAAAGCCGCGGAAGTGGCCGTCGTCTTCGTCGGATTGCCCGACGTGTACGAATCCGAAGGCTACGACCGCAGCACCCTCGACCTGCCCGCAGGACACAACCGCCTCGTGGAAGCTATTGCAGCCGTGCAGCCCAACCTCGTGGTGGTGCTGCTCAACGGCTCGGCCGTGACGATGCCCTGGGCCGGAAAAACCAAAGCCATCCTCGAAGGCTGGCTCGGCGGACAAGCCGGCGGCGGCGCTATCGCCGACGTGCTCACGGGCCGGGTCAATCCCTCCGGCAAACTGTCCGAAACCTTCCCTGTACGCCTGGAAGACACGCCCGCTTTCCTCGACTTCCCTGCTCACAATGGCGTGGCGCGCTACGGTGAAGGTATTTTTATCGGCTACCGTTATTACGATACCAAACACGTGGCTCCGATGTTTCCCTTCGGTTACGGGCTCAGCTACACGACATTTTCCTACGAAAAAATCCAACTGAGCGCGGCCAAGGCAAAAGACACCGACCCGCTGGTGGTAGAAGTTACGGTAAAAAATACGGGTAAAGTAGCCGGCCAGGAAGTAGTACAATTATACGTTCAGGAGCCCAATGCGCCGGTCATGCGCCCCGCGAAGGAGTTGAAACATTTTGCCAAAGTCCTGCTGCAACCGGGTGAAAGCAAGGTCGTACGTTTCGAAATGGGCTACCGCGATTTTGCCTGGTACGACCCCGCCGTGCATGCCTGGCAGGTCAATTCCGGTTCGTTCAACATTCTCGTGGGCGGTTCTTCGGCCAATTTGCCGCTGCAAAAAACAGTGGAGATCGAGTCAACCCACAAGCAGTACCCGCCGCTCACCCGCCATTCGATGCTCAAGGAATTTGCCTCCAATCCGAAAGGCCAGGCTGTTTATCAGCAACTGATGGAAATCCTGTCGGCGCCTGAACCGGGAGCGCAGGCGCCCTCTCCTGCCGAGCTCGAATCGCGCAAAAAGTCGGCGGCCATGCTGATGGTGTTTATGAATGAAATGCCGGTGTACAAGATCGTCCACATGTCGCGCGGCCGGCTGACGGAGGAAAAACTGAATGAGCTGCTGAAGCAGGTGCAGTAGAAGGCATTTACCATGGAGACACGGAGGCACAGAGTATTTTTCTCTGTGCCTCCGTGTCTCCATGGTAAAATACCCAACTCACTCCCGCACCACCTTCGCTGTCATACGCCCCCGGTTGGTTTCCACGGCAACCCAATACACGCCGCGCTCCGAGGGCAGCCAGATTTCACTGGCAGGGTGGTTCCAGACCAGTTTTCCGGCCATATCATACACTTTCAGTTGCTGAATGTTCACGCCCGGAGCCGTGTGAATGCTCACGCGGCCATCGGCTGTAAGCGTTGGAGTCACCAGGATGGTAGCCGCGGCAACGGTATGGTTTGTGCCGAGCGGTGTGACGGTCACAGGCCCGAGGGTTTTTTCCGCCACGAGCACCGGGCTGCGGTCGGCGGCCTCGAACATCGCTTTAAACGAGTCGATTTCAGGAGAAGAATATTCAAAAAGCGGCGCCATCCATTTGGGCGGCAGGCTTTGGTACCACACGCGGGCGGTGACGGTGAGCGCGCCTTCGTAGCCGTCGAGCGGGAGCCGGTAGTGCACGATGTCGGAGCCGGAGCCCTCCGTGCCGTCGGCGCCGTGGTTGAAATCCGCGTCGGTCAGCGCGCCGCCGACGATGCGGGTCGTGTCGTAAGACGGGTCGTTCAGCAGGAAGCCTTTGGGCGTCAAGCGGTTGTCTTTCAGGGTGGTAGCGCATCGTTCGAGCACGTTGGTGAAGTTGCCGTTCACGTCGCCGGGCACGAGTTCGTAGATCTGCACCTGCTCGGGCCGGTTGATCACATTGTAGTGCGGCTCCACGTTGTCGTCTTCATCGGGCAGGCTGAAATCGGGGTTGTAACGGCCCGAATGGAACACCGTTTCGCCGTTTTGATTTTTGACTTCGAATTCGATCCAGGCGCGGCGCGCGGGGTAGCCCGAAGGGAATTTATGCCCCGCTTTGTTCAGCAGGCCGAGGTCGAATTGCACCGTATCGCCATTCAGGTCGGCCGCGATGAGCGTGAGGTCGATGCTTTTTTCCTGCAGCATGCGCAGCGTGGCGGCGATGGTGCTGTCGAAATTTTCGGCTGGGGCGGTGATGCCCAGCGCGGCGCTGTTGTCGCGCAGGAGTTTGAGCATGGGCACGTTGGCGCCGGCCAGTTCGTGCAGTCCGTAGGGCGATTTTGGGGTCAGGAACTGGTAATTGGCCGAAATGATGATCTCGTCGTTCAGTTGCGGAATGTGGCAGCCCTGGCAGGTGAGGTTGTCGTGGTCGCGGTCGTAGCGCGAATTCAGCCATTCGTGGTAGGTCGCCTGTTCGACAAAAATATTTCCCGTGAAATTGCCGTCCAGGTCTACCGCGTTGGTAATCAGCGTGTGGCAGCCTGCGCACAATCCTGCGTCGGAGAGGTGCGGGCTGAATTTGGGCGTGATGCCCACGAAGTTGTGCATCGGCGGCGCGAACGCGAATTCGTAGGGTCCGTAAGCGATCCGGATGTGGTTGGTGTCAAAATTCAGGGCGCCGGAATTCAGCGTGCCGAGCAGTTCGGGCGCCTGGGCGTGGCAAATCTGACAGGTGACGCCGTCGAGTCCGAGCGTATCCTCATACATCTCTGCGATCGAATAAAACTCCTGGTGCCGTTTCAGTTTTGCCTGGTAATTCCCCGCCGGGGCGTGGCAGCTCGTGCACTTGTCCTGCAACTCGATGCTGTGCGCGGGGTTGATCATGATCTCGTGCGACACCTTGGCGCGCCAGAACGGGTCGCGGGCACTGTTGGCCATCATGGTGCTGCGCCAGTCGTCGTAAATGTTCACGTCCTTGCCTTCGGTGGTCACCAGGGCGAAGCCGATAGGGTCGTGGCCGTGGCAGCCGCCGCAGGTTTTGGCAGTAGGGAAGAGAATGTTCGAGTCGATGGGCAGGAAATTCGTCGGAGAAACGCCTTCTGCGGAAGCGCTTTGCATCACCGTTTTGAAAAATTCCAGCTCGGCGGAGCTGTGAAAGGGCCGTTCGTTTTTTTGAAAAGGGAAAAGGGCGAGCAAGGCGACGGCCAGCGGGAGGGAGAAGGCGAGGAGTATGTTTTTTTTCATGAGAAGGCGGCGGGCGGTTTTGCCGGCCAAAAATAGGGCCTTGGAAGGGCGCAGCGTGCGCAAGAAATGATTTTGCTAAAAAGGGACGATTCTGTTTTGCGCAGGGGTTGTTTCGCGCAGACGTACGCAGACCTTTCCGCAGACGTACGCAGAAATTTTTCCTGGTAAATTTTTC
>JBGAJY010000051.1:0-27636 GCA_044224705.1 Saprospiraceae bacterium | reverse complement strand
GCGATCACGAGCACGGGTCCTTCCGTTTGGTCCACTGCCTGACGCTGTGCGGGGTTGAGGCCCTCGAGCAGGTGGCGGAAGGCAGCGTTGCGTTCGGACAGGGACAGGGGGATCATATTATACTCTGGCACAATTCCACGAGGACACCGCCGGCCGACTTCGGGTGCAGAAACGCCACCAGTTTGTTGTCGGCGCCGCGCTTGGGTTCTGGATTCAGCGGGATGAATCCTTCGGCGACCAGGCGTTTGATTTCGGCGTGGATGTCGTCCACTTCGAAGGCGATGTGGTGGATGCCTTCACCGCGTTTTTCGATGAATTTGGCGATGGGGCTGTCCGGGTCGCTGGCTTCGAGCAACTCGATTTTACTTTCTCCGATGTGGAAAAATGAGGTGGCGACGCGCTCGCTTTCCACGGTTTCGACTTTGTAGTGGGCTTCGCCCAGCAAGCGGCGAAAGAGTTCATTGCTGTCGGCGAGCTGGCGAACCGCGATGCCGATGTGGTCAATTCTGATCATGGCTGATGTTCTTTGGTCTTTGGCTGTTGGTCTTTGGTCTTTGGGTATACAGAATCGCGTATACCCAAAGACCAAAGACCAACTACTTCTGTTTGACCCAAATATCCTCCACTCCGGTCAATTGTTGCAATACTGCCGAATAATCTGTGATTTCCTGCTCCCTGGTGTACCGGAATTCGATCCCGACCTGGTGGCCTTTTTTGGTCACCTGGTGATAGGGCGTGAGTTGGTTGTTGCGCAGTTTCGTCATCAGTTTCTGCACATTGGTCTCGTCCTGCAAGGTAGCGATGATAAGGATGCAGCGGCGGCCGCTGTTTTGCGCAGTTTGCTTGCGGGCTTCGTCCATCCTTTTTTGAGCTGAAAGTTGGGCTTCTGTGTCGTCGTTGGTGGGTTTGGCGGGTTCAGCCGCGACCGGCTCGGGTTCTTTTTCGGGTTTGGAGGCAGGCGGCGCTATATTTTCCAGTGTCGTGGATTTTTGTCCGGTGGTCTCTTCTGCCATGCTCGTATCCGCTTTGGCCAGTTCGCTGGCCAGTTTTTTCTTTTGCAGCCACCAATAAGCGCCGGCAGCGGAGCCCAGCAAGAGCAGCGCCCCGATCAGGGCAACCAGCAGGGGCGAGCTGCGGCGCCGGACCTGCGGTTCATACGCCGGTGGCGAGTACGGCGTGGCGGGTGTTTCGGCGGCCGGGTTGACGGGGACAGATTCGGTTACTGCGGGTGCCGGCACAGCCGGTTTTTCCATGACTTCGCGCGAGCGGGCGATCGGAGAAAATTGCAGAGGGGGCAATCCGTAGGCATCGGCGCTGAAATTGGCGGCGTCGGGCAGGAACTGAATCTTTTGCACGTAATTTTTGTACAAACGCCCGACACCCGCCAGGTTGACGATTTCGCGCTGGTTGAGCAAAGTCTGCGTTCGATCCACAAAATCCTGGATAACGCGCCGGGCCTCGTCGAGGCTCATGTGGTGGGTTTGGGCGATGTCGTTGACGAGCACCCCGTCGTCGACCGTAAGGTTTTCGTTGAAGCTGAGCGTTTTGGAAGGAGGGTTGACGGTGCCGCCGGCATAGTCGGCTGAGGCCGGCGAGCGTGTAGCGGTAAAACCGCCAAATCCGGGGATAACCAGCGTGTCGTGCAGAAAAAGCAGGCGCTCAATATGGGAAGCAATATCGATATGCATGGAGGAGGTAGTTGGGAAAATGAGTAGTCGGTTGGGATAATTCAAAAATAACGCCAAACAGGTAAAAAGGAGCCACAAAATTAGGCTTTTTAAGCCGACCCCCGCTAACAGCCTCCATTTTTCAAAGCACCTGGGGTGCTGAAACATTCCCGTTCACTGAATTGGTGTGAAAAACACAATAACTTCGTAATTTTGGGGGCAAATCATAAAAATACTTGCCTGATGAGCGAAGTTGAGAGTTTTTTTAAGTCTGCTTTCTCAGTTGACAACGTCATTTTCGGTTTTGACGGAGGCGATCTAAAAGTGCTGCTGATCCAGCGGGGCGCCGCGCCTTTCAAAGGCAAATGGGCGCTTCCGGGCGACCTCGTGTACCCCAACGAAAACCTCGAAACAGCCGCAGAACGCGTACTCGAACAACTTACCGGCCTTCGTGGCGTATACCTGGAACAGGTAAAAGCCTTCGGCGCCGTGAACCGACATCCCTTGGGCCGCGTCATCACGATCGCTTATTATTCACTCATCAAGATCAGTGACTACACGGTCACGCCCGCCTCTTTTGCCCAATCGGCCCGCTGGCACTCCATCGCCGAAGTAGACGAGCTGGCTTTCGACCACAATGAAATCCTCGATACCTGCCTCAATCAACTGCAGCACAAAGTGCGCAATGCTCCGGTCGGATTCGAATTGTTGCCGCCCAAATTCACCCTCACCGAACTCCAGCAGTTGTACGAAGCCATCCTCGCCACCAAACTGGACAAACGGAATTTTCGCAAAAAAATCCTTTCCATGGGCCTTCTCCTCGACCTCAATCAGGTGCAGGAAAACGTGGCACACCGACCGGCCAAATTGTACCAGTTTGACCGGGAAAACTATGAACAGTTCGTCTCCGAAGGGTTTAGTTTTGGCGTGTGATTCTTAATGCTGTACCCGTAAGCGCGCGGCAGCCTGCTGCGTCCCGGTCGATATTTCCACGAAATAAATTCCTGATGGCCAGATGTTTACGGGAAAATCAAAGGCTCCTGACGGAGCACTTCCAGAGGCCATTTTCTGCCCGAGCGAGTTAAATACCTGCCATTGCAACGCCTTTCCGGAAGGGATGCTGGCGTACACGCGGTCGCGTGCCGGATTGGGTGAAAGTTGAATGCTAACGATGGGATGTGGAGGTGTGTGCGTGGCGGAGGAGGTACTGTGCCAGTCGGTGCGGTACGCGCTCAGGCCGCCGCGTTGGTTGCCGGTGACCAGGTCCAGCAGCCCGTCATTGTCGAGATCGGCAATGGCCGGGTAGCTGCGGGTCCCCTCGTCGATGCCGCCCCAGTTTGCACTGACCGAAGTAAATGCCGAGCTGCTGACAGTGATGCCGGAATAGGCTTCGAGTTGTCCGCTCTGGGCTCCCATCACGAGGCGGAGTCCGTCCGAAGTCTCCACCAACACGGGTGTGCTATGACCGATGAGCTCGTTGGGCAGTCGGGCGTCGAGTGCGCCCAGGTTGCTGAGATTGGGCGCTGCATCGTAAATCGGCTCCGTGGGAGAGCCGTTATTTTTGAAAAAATTGACGTTTCCGTTGCGTTCTCCGACGATCACATCAGGCCGGTTGTCTCCATCGAGGTCGTAAATCGCGGGCACGGTGGAAATGCCCACGTCCATGGTCACCCACATGGGGTCGAGGTCGCGCACCAATTGCATGGGATTGCCGGGGCCAGCCTGGTTAAAATAGCAAAACAATCCGCCGACGTTTGTTCCTACGAGCATATCGAGGTCGCCGTCGGCATCCAGATCGCCGAATGCGGGCGCGAAATCGAAGTCGTTGGGCGAAAATTCAGACAATCCCTGCCAGTCCGGATCGCTCAGGGTAAAAGCGGGTTGCGTGCTGGTTCCGGTGTTCAGGTAAAGGGCCAAACTGGCGTTGGTAGCCGTTCCGGGGGTGTAGTAGCCGTAATTGCCCACCACGAGGTCCAGCAAGCCGTCGGCGTTTACATCGGCGAAAGTTGGGTGGCTGACCGAACCCACATCCACCATTTCACCTACAATCAGGCTTTTGGATTCCAATTCGAATTCGGTGCCCGGGCCCGACGCAATGTTTTTGTAAAACCAGACATTCTTGCGGTCCTCTCCGATGGTTTTGTTGTTCGGCGCCGCAACGAAGTCTTTTTTACCGTCATTGTCCAGGTCGAGGAAAAAGGAAGCGGGGAAAACGGCCAGGTCCACCGGGGTGTTGTAATGGGGGAAAGCGGTGTCTTGGGCGGTCATCCAGGCCTGGTTCGGCGTACCGCCATTGGTGAAGCCCAGTATGCAATTGAAGGAAATATTGCCCAGTACGAGATCCTTGTCGCCATCGCCATCCTGATCGAAAGTGAGGGCCGTGGAACCCGGATGCCGGTTGTCGCTGCGTTCGTCCAGTTCCGGGGCAGGCGCAGCGAAGCCCTGGCAGCAGCTCACGCCGTTGGGGCTGAGGCAGGCGTGGCAGGCTTCGAGGCCTGTTTCCGTGAACTTGCCGTAGCACTTGTCGACGAGTTCGAATTTCAGGCTGTCGAGCCCGAACCCCATTTCCATTGACATATTTCTCAGGTAATACATGCTGGTCGTCAGCGATGCTTCGAAACAAACGATATCGAGGTCGCCGTCGCCGTCGATGTCGTCCACTGCGGGGTAGTCCGACTTGGAAATGGGGAGGTTGTTCCAATTTCCCGGTATTTCATCCGGGTAATAAATGTAGCTGTCGTCGCAGGTCGGGCAGTTGGCGTAATAGAACGTGAAAGGTTGAAATTTCAAAATATTCCCGTCGTAATAGCCGCGAAAAACCTGTATTTCCTGCGAACTAGGTTGCAGGGAGGAGCAAAAAATATCAGCTGCACCATCCTGGTTGTAGTCGCGCAGCAGCATGTATTCCAGCAATTTAGGGAAATTGGCGGCGTATTCGGGCGCAAAGGTGTAGTCCGTTTCGCCGGTGGTGCCATTGTTCAGGAAGGGCAGCACCTTGTCGCCGGCCCGGTCAAAGATCACCAGGTCCTGGAGCCCGTCATTGTTCAGATCGGCAGCGTTGAACTGTGGAGTATTCAGCCCGCCGGCCAGTGCAAATTCAAGGGTTTCTCCGCTTTGCTGGACCGGGAAAAAGAGCCGTTGAAACACGGGATCCTGCGCGGAAACGCCTTGGATGAACAGGAGAAAAAGTGCGGGCAATAGGAAAAGTCGCATAGGTTTGGACGTTTTTTGAACCCTGCAAAACTACGCTGTTTCATTCCGAAAGGAGGACAGCCGCCCTTGAATGGCAAATCTTTGACGAAAATATCAGGACATGATCTACGAATTCAACGGATTCAGGCCCGTTATCCACGAAAGCGCTTTTATTCACCCGCAGGCCGCCGTCACTGGCAACGTGGTCATTGGTAAAGATGTATATGTGGGGCCGGGCGCAGCCATCCGCGGCGATTGGGGAGGCATCGTGATCGAAGATGGCTGCAATGTGCAGGAAAACTGCACGATCCATATGTTTCCCGGAACAACCGTGTTGCTCAAGGAGGCCGCCCACATCGGCCATGGCGCGGTGATCCACGGCGCCACGATCGGGCGAAACTGCCTGGTCGGCATGAATGCCGTGCTGATGGACGAAGTGGAACTTGGCGACGAATGCATTGTAGGTGCGCTCTGTTTTTTAAAAAACGGTGAAAAAATCGCGCCCCGGAGCCTGGTGGTCGGCAATCCGGGCAAGGTAATCCATGAAGTGAGTGATGAGATGATCGCCTGGAAAACCGAGGGTACGCGGCTGTACCAGCAATTGCCGGAAGAATGTTATACCACCTTACGGCCTTGCGAGCCGCTTCGGGTGATGCCCAAAAATCGCCCGGAACAGCCGCGGCGTTATCAAATCTGGAAGAAGATAAATCCCTGAGCCTTGAAAAAAGCAAAGAAATTTTTCGCCAGGCTTGTTTGTTCGCACCGGCACGGCCTATCTTTGCCGCCGCTTTTAAAGGAAAGCAGTAATAGCCGGATTAGCTCAGCGGTAGAGCAGCTGATTCGTAATCAGCAGGTCGAGGGTTCAAATCCCTTGTCCGGCTCTTTCAGGGCGGATTGAAAATCCGCCCAGGTTTTCGGGATGTAGCGCAGCCCGGTAGCGCGCGTCGTTCGGGACGACGAGGTCGCTGGTTCGAATCCAGTCATCCCGACCTGATTTAAAACGCTGTAAGCCAAAAGCTTACGGCGTTTCTTGTTTTTGACCCATGGTACAACTTATTGATACCCACGCCCACCTCTATTCCCGCAAATTCGACGCCGACCGGGCCGATATGGTGCGCCGCGCCATAGCCGCCGGCGTGACTCGGATGTACCTGCCCAATATCGATTCCGAATCGATCGAAGCCATGCTGGCCCTGGAAACGGAGTTTCCGGAAAACTGCTTCGCCATGATGGGCCTGCACCCTTGTTCGGTGCAGCCGGATACCTACGATAAGGAACTGGCGCTCGTGGAACAATGGCTGGGGCGCCGCAGCTGGGCGGGGGTAGGGGAGACCGGTATCGATTTGTACTGGGACAAAACCACGCTCGACATTCAAAAAATCGCCTTTGCGCGCCAGATAGAATGGGCAAAAGACCTGAACCTGCCGGTCATCATCCATTCCAGGGAAAGCAACGAAGAGTGCCTGGAACTGGTACAGCAGGGGCAAGACGGGCGCCTGCGTGGCATTTTTCACTGTTTCAGCGGTACTGCCGACCAAGCCCGCCGCATGATCGACCTGGGATTCATGCTGGGCATCGGCGGCACGCTGACCTACCCGAAGTCTGAATTGCCGGAGTTGTTGCGCGACATCCCGCTGGATCAAATTGTCCTCGAAACCGATGCGCCTTACCTGCCACCTGTGCCCCACCGCGGCAAACGAAACGAAAGCGCCTACGTGCGTTTGGTTGCTGAAATGCTTTCCGAAGTAAAAGTGCTGCCCTTAGCGCAGATTGCCAAAAAGACTACCGAGAACGCGTTGCGTATGTTCGGGCATTGAATCCTGTGAAACGGGCAAAAAAAAGACCCGGCTGAAAGCCAGGTCTTGCGAGCGGAGAGGGAGGGATTCGAACCCCCGGTACCCGCGAAGGTACGTCTGATTTCGAATCAGGTGCATTCAACCGCTCTGCCACCTCTCCTTGATCCGCCGAAGCCCTGCGTAGCAGCGCGAAAGCGGCTTCATCTTTTATTCGCATCCCAATTCTTGATAGGAACGCATTTATTCACTTCGGCTTGGGAACCCGCCTTCGTCCCGATTACTCAGGACTTCAGCAGGTGAAGCGGAGAGACAGGGATTCGAACCCTGGATACGCTTTTGGCGTATACGCACTTTCCAGGCGCGCTCCTTAAACCACTCGGACATCTCTCCATTGTCCCCGGTTCCGAGGAGCAATCTTTGCTTTTCTTCAAAAGCGGCGGCAAAGGTAAAAACGTCTGCCGCAATTTGCAAGATTGTCCGGAAGCAGATTTTACGCGGCGACAAATCTTACTTTTGCGAGAACATGAAATTCTCTTTTTTTAACCATTTGCTGGTGCGACAAATTTTCACTTTGGTCGCCTTGGCAGGGGCTGTCCTGAATATGTTCCCTCCTGCAGCGGCTCCATTCAAATGGTGGGCCGCTCAGGCGGAATGGGCGGCGTTAGGGTATTTGTTGGGCGGTATTTTCTTCCTGATAATCAACCGAATGCGTTTGATGTTTGTCTGTTTGGGATGTAGTGCGGCCATTAGCTTTTTTTACAACGAAGCGCAAATTTCTCATGTGTCTCCTGCCGAACCGCTTGAACAAACCGATTCTTTGCCCAGATACGATTGAACGGAAAAGAGTGCAGTTCTGCCCGGAATAAATTCCGGACTACCAGAGAAAATTTTTACAAAAATCAAGTCCATGGACCTTCGCCGCCGCATAAAAAGTTTCGGATTTGCCTTTAAAGGCCTGGCTGAATTGTTGCGCACCCAGCCCAACGCACGGATTCACCTGTTGGCATCTGTGGTTGTGGTGGCCGCTGCGGCCTATTTTCACGTGACAACTTTAGAATGGGTATCGTTGACGCTTTGCGTTGCAGGCGTCATTGCCATGGAAGCGCTGAACACGGCCATCGAACACCTGACCGACCTGGCTTCACCTGATTTTCATCCGCTGGCCGGAAAAGCAAAGGATGTTGCTGCCGGAGCGGTGCTGGTGATGGCCATGGGGGCCATTGTCGTTGGGGCTTTTATTTTCGGACCACACATCTGGGCTTTATTTTTTTAGACAAAGAACTCCTGGACAGCGGCGGCCGTTCGGGAGAAATAATTTTATAACATTGATTATCAGTAAAATAGAAATTTTTTTCCTCGCCTGATACCAATGCTTTCCTTCACGGCGTTTTGTTGCGACAAAATGCGAAACCGCCTTCTCTTTCTGCTCGTATGTGTCGGGATGAGCTCCCTCGTCCTTTCCGCGCAACGAAGCCAGCCTCCGTTTCTTTCTTTGAAACCGGCCGATTCGTTGCACAGCGGCCGGTTTTGGACGGCCGTTGGGGTAGGTACTGCGACCTATGCCGTGGCTATGACCGGTCTTTACAAGACCTGGTATGCTGATTACCCGGCCGGCGACTTCCATTTTTTCAATGATGGCCGGGAGTGGCTCCAAATGGACAAAATGGGCCATTGGCTCATGTCGTACCAGGAAAGCCGCTGGATGTATGGCGGCGCCCGGTGGACGGGCCTTTCGCCGCGTGCAGCTGCCTGGACCGGTTTTGCCGGCGGCCAGCTGATCCAGACCTCTTTTGAAATTTTCGACGGATTTTCTACGCAATGGGGCTTTTCCTGGCGCGACGCAGCGTTTAACCTGCTCGGGTCGGGTATGTTTTTGTCGCAGCAGCTGGGCTGGGGCGAGCAACGCATCGTGATGAAAATGAGCGCCTGGCCGGTCCGGTACCCTGCCCAGCGGATCTATCCTGTGCGTCCGGCCGGCAACGAAGAGTGGACCACCCTCGAACGCCGGGCTGACGAACTGTACGGCACGAGCCCGCTCAGCCTTTTTTTGAAGAATTACAACACCCTCGCTGGCTCAATGTTGCCGGCGGAATGGGCGCCAACGACCTCTTTGCGGGATTCGGATACGAATGGCAAAGGGACAAAGACTGTCAGGGCGCCGACTGCGTGACCTACCAGCTTGACCCCCTGGAGTATCCGCGCACCCGGCAGTTTTTCCTGTCACTGGACGTTGATCTGAGCCGCATCCACACCCGCAGCCGTTGGGTCAACGCACTCCTGAATGCAGTCAATATTGTTAAAATCCCTGCCCCCGCATTGGAGTTGAGCAGCCGGGGAGACTTCCGGTTTCATCCGGTTTACTTTTGAGAAAGTCCTTTTCTGATTAAATTGTGCAACGGGGGAGTTTCCGTTTCTGTAAAAATTTGACCAACTTGCAAGGTTGAAAAGCAAAGCGAAAACAAGTTCCGAAGCATCTGAAACACACCTGATTTCCCGATTTTTTGCTAATATTCTTTTATTCTTTCACCAAACTCACTAACAATTATGCGCTGGTTCCTGAACCTTCTATTGATGCTCCTCTTTGCGAGCAAGCTCGCCGCGCAGAATCCCTGCAGCATTACTGACGTCACTGCCCAAGTGGTCGATTGCGCCAATGGGCAATTCTTTGTGGAGCTGAACTTTCAGCACGAAAACACCGGACAACAAGGCTTCTCCGTTGCAAGTAACAGTGGCCTTTTGGGTACCTTCCAATATGGAGATTTGCCCGTTACCGTGGGCCCGTTTGTTGCGGGCACAGGCGTTTTTTACGGATTTGTGATTACCGACCTTGCCAACCCCAACTGTACGGCGGTTTTTGGACTCGGTCCGGTGGCCCTGGACTGCACTACATTGCCCTGCGACCAGCTGACCAACCTCGGTCTGGAAGTGGGCGATTGCAACCCCGACGGCACGTTTAAACTGACCATCGGGCTTGATATCGCACCCTTGCCGAGCAACTTTTTCTTCGAAGTATTTACGAGCTCAGGAGTTAGTCTCGGCACTTACCCGCTGTCGGACCTGCCCCTCACCATTGAACATTACCCCAACTCCGGTACTGATGTGGACAGCGTCGAAGTGTGTCTGATCGACCTGCTTGATTGCTGTTTGACCAAAAAATTCAACGTGCCGGATTGCCCGGCCCAGCCCTGCGACATCTCCAACCTGACCGTCGAAACCGGCGCCTGCAACCCGGACGGCAGCTACGTAGTCAAGGTCAATTTTGATCATCCGAACACCAGTGCCAACGGCACTTTTACGGCCTATACCGCAAATGGCCAAAACCTGGGCACATTCCCGATAGCTGATTTGCCCGTTTTCATACCGAATTATCCGGGTGGTAACCCGGTAGGTGTGATCAAAGTGTGCATCGATAATGTCCAGGCCTGCTGCGAAACCAAGGAATTTCCGGCGCCAAATTGCCCTCCGCCGGGTGGCAACTGCGACATTTACAAAGTTCGTATCCAAAGAGACACCTGCACTTCCGACACGACGTATACGATCCACCTGAATTTCAAGATCGATAACCCGGATTCCGATTCCTTCTCGGTTTTTGCCAATAATGGCCAGCCACTCGGAACCTATGCCCTGGACAGCCTGCCGATCACCATCGTCAATTTCCCCTACGACGGCGGCTCAACCGACAAAATCACGATCTGCGTGGGCGCCAACTGCTGCGTGACGCGCAAATTCCGCGTGCCGGATTGCCTGCCGGCGATCAATTGCGATATTTTCGATCTCGTAGTGCAAACAGGAGATTGCACCTCCGACTCGACCTACAACCTTCGGGTGAAATTCAACTCCCTGGGCGCCGATTCAGACTCCGTCTCAGTGACGCTCGACGGCCAGAATATGGGCGTTTTCGCTGCTGATTCGCTGCCGATCATCCTGAACGACGTGCCCTGGAACGGCGGCAACACTGCCCAGGTTACGGTTTGCTACACCGGAAGCAACTGCTGCGAGACCAAAACCTTCCCCGTTCCCGACTGCCTGCCGGGCGTTTCCTGTGAAATTTATGACCTGCGCATTCAGACCGGCGACTGCAACGACGACGGTACGGCCTATTCCGTGAAGATCAACTTTGAAGTGGCCAATCCGGATTCCGACAACTTCCATGTTTGGGGTAATAACGGCGACGTCGACTTTGGCGAATTCCCCCTGAGCGCCCTGCCGCTGACCATCCCCGATTTCCCCTACGAAGGCGGCACGGTCGACAACATCCGTATTTGCCTGAGCAACGACTGCTGCGTCAACCGGAATTTCAAAGTTCCCGATTGTGTCAACGACAGCGCCTGCCAGATTTTCAACATCCGCGTGCGCACCGGCGCCTGCAATGACGACGGTACCTACCGCATCCGCATCGTATTCGACGTGGCCAATTCGACGGCCGACTCGTTCATTGTGACTGCCGCCAACGGTACCACCTTCGGTCCGTTCTCCGTGAATGCTTTCCCGGCCTTTATCAAATTCTTCCCGGCCAGCGGCGGCGTGTTTGACGAACTGACGGTTTGCCTGATCGACGATACCGGCGCCACTACTTGCTGTAAAACGAGGAAGTTCAAAGCGCCGACCTGCGCCCAGGCGCCTTGCTCCATCAGCGACCTCGTGGTCGATCCGGGCGCCTGCAACCCCGACGGCAGTTACCACCTCGTGCTCAATTTTGCCACAACGGTGAATGATCCAGCTGCGAAATTTGAAGTGACCGGCAACGGACAGGACCTCGGTGTATATGCCTTGGGCGACTTGCCGCTGACCATCGACAATTTCCCGAACAGCAACGCCAACGAAGGTCATGTAAAAGTTTGCATGG
The DNA here is from genome assembly GCA_044224705.1 of Saprospiraceae bacterium. GTDB lineage: Bacteria > Bacteroidota > Bacteroidia > Chitinophagales > Saprospiraceae > M3007. The sequence continues at coordinate 16,135 of JBGAJY010000051.1, read as the reverse complement.
TGGATCAGCCGAATTGCTGCGCCGAAGTCGAATTCCAGCAGCCGGATTGTCCCTCGCTGTGCGATATAGTGGACCTGGTGGCCGACCCCGGCGCCTGCAACCCGGATGGCTCGTACAACCTTGTACTGAATTTCAGCCTTCCGATACCCGATAGCAGCGTGCAATTCAATGTCACCGGCAACGGCCAGGATTTGGGCAGTTACAGTATCAACGACCTGCCGCTGACGATTTCGAATTTCCCGAACAACGGCGATCCGGTGGGTGTACTGAAAGTGTGCCTCGTCAATGTGCCTAATTGCTGCGCCATCATCGAGTTCCAGCAACCCGATTGCCCGGCAGGGCCTTGCGAAATCAGCGGCCTGGCCGTTGACCCCGGTGCCTGCGATTCGACCAACGGAACGTTCAACATCTTTGTCGCCTTCACCGTAATTGGTGGCGCCGACTCGGTAGACATTTATGGCAACGACGGCTCGGTGTATTTCGGGCGATTCCCAGCGGATGCTTCGCCGGTCCAGATTGTCAATTTCCCGTCCACCCCAGGAAGTACGCCTACGGTCAAAGTGTGCGCAGCCGACAATCCCGACTGCTGCTCCGTGACGGAATTCCAGGCGCCGGATTGTCCGCCGCTCGATCCGTGCAACATCTTTGACCTGCAAGTGCTGGCTACGCCTTGTATCTCAGGTCAGTTCTTCGCCATTGCCACGTTCAATTTCCAAAATGGCGGACCGGAAGGCTTCGACGTGTTCCTCAACGGCGATCTCATCGCCAACTATACTTATGATGCTCAGCAACCCTTGATCTGGGGCCCGTTTGTCGGCGATGGCCAGACGACGTATGAGTTCATCGTTCGGGACCATCTTGACCAGCAGTGCGGTGACAACTTTAGCCTCGGAACTGTTGATTGCCAAAATATTGACCCGCGCAGCGGCGCGGATTTCGACCAGGTCCGCAGCCTGGCGATGTCGCCCAACCCGGTGTCCGATTGGCTGACGGTATCGGCTGTACTGCCGGTAACGCCGACCAATGGCCAGGCCACTGTGCAGGTATTCAGTACCGATGGCCGTATCGTTCGTTCGATGACGGTTGCCGATGCCCGCGCATTCAGTTTGGACGTGTCCGGTCTTCAACCCGGCTTGTACCACCTCAGCGTGCAAAGCGCAGTGGGCCGCGTGAACGGCACCTTTGCCAAACAGTAAAATTCAGAAGGGAGGATGAAAATTTCTCCTGGCCAAAACAAAACGGGGCAGTTGCCGAAAGGCGCTGCCCCGTTCTTTTTTCGGGTAAATCTTAACTCAAACAACCTCTTATTTGCGGTTTCCTCGCAGCGGGCGGAGGTTGGAACGGCGTTCTTCGCGGGCTTCCTGCAATTTTTTCAGCAGGGACTCCCTGAACCGGCGCTCGGCCTCGGGCACTTTCGCGATTTTGCGCACCGGCAACACTTTGCGGAGTTTTTGGAAAACTTCCTTTTCCAGGTCCAGTTCGCGCTGCTGGCGTTCAAAATGGAGTTTGATTTGTTCCTCCACTTCCGAATCGCTCATAAAATCGAGTTGTTTGGCTGGCCGGTACTGTTGCACGAGCGCCTCGCGTTTGTCGAGGTATTCGTTGTACACCGGCCAGAACCCTTGCGCCTCATCGGGTGTGAGCTGGAGTACTTCGGTAAAAATGGCGATTCGAATGGACTGAACCTTTTCATTTCGGCGGTCTGCGTCTTGCTGAGCGGCGGCGCTTGTGCAAAATCCGCTGATTATCAAGGTGATAAAAAAAAGATGCTTCATGGCAGTGTGATTGAAAAATACAGGTGGTGAGGGTCGGCAGGTCAGAGCATTTGTTCTATTTCTTCGTCGGTCAGGTCGTTGATCAGCAGTTCGAGTTCTTCGGGCGACAGAACGTCTGTCGCCTTCGGGGTTGTTTTTTGATTCGTTTGAGGCTTTGTTTCCGGGTTGTTTGAGGGCATTTCCGGCTCATCATCGAGCATGGCGAGCGCAGCCAGTTGTTCCGGTTCAAAATCAAGGACATTGTCCATGACGTAGGCTTCCAGTTCTTCCGGGGTTGGCTCTTCTTGCTGAACGATCGGCGCTGATGAGGTTGGAGCGGCTGGGGTGCGCCACAACCACCAGACGGCGAGGGTCGCGATAAGCAACACGCTGAATGCCAGTGCCAAACGTGGCTGCCAGAGTCCGGCGATCCAATTCCAGAACCCTGGCCGTTCGGTTCGTGCTGCCGGCCGCCGCCGGGCGCCGATAGCGTCGAGCTGTTGAAATATCTCGTCGTCCAGGCTTTCGAAGTAGCCGGAAGGCAGGCGGAATCCGTCGTCCTTGCTGCGCAATTCGTGCAGATGAGGCGAGAGTTCTTCGAGTTCTTTGTCGAGCAGTTCTTTATCTTTTTTCATGGCATTCCGGCGGTGCGAAATATGTTTCGCACCTTGAAATCATTGGTCGTTATCGCGAAAAAAGGCCTCGATTTTTTTGGCGGCATGGTGAAATGAAGCCTTCAAGGCGCCCACCGAGGTGTCGAGCATGCCGGACATTTCTTCGTAGGGCATTTCTTTGTAGTACCGTAGATTAAATACGATTCTTTGTTTTTCAGGCAATTGGGTGATGGCTTTTTGCAGGCGAAACTGGATTTCGTCGCCGTCGAACCATTCGTCGGCGCGCAGCCGGTTGCTCAACACCCCTTCCGAATCGTCCAGCGTGGAGGTGTTGTGTCGCGCGCGGCTTTGCAGGTGCGTGATGGCTTCGTTGGTAGCGATCCGGTACAGCCAGGTGTACAATTTCGACTTGCCTTCGAACTGCAAAATGCCGCGATAGATTTTGATAAACGTATTTTGCAGCACGTCGTCAGCGTCTTCGTGCACGAGTACCAGGCGGCGGATATGCCAATAAAGTCGTTCGCGGTAGCGGCTCATCAGCAAGCGGAATCCGCGTTCGAACGTGTTGTCCGAGCGCAGCAGCTCCAGTATTTGCTCATCCGAGGCGGTCTTGTGCGTAGCCGTGGGCTGCAAGTCGTTTGATTTTGTGGTTTGGACGGCCGGGCGCCGTGCAGGTTTAATTTGACCCCGAAAAAATACGGTTGAAAAAACGACAAGGCGTACCCCAACGGGATACGCCTTGTCAAAAATTTTGAAGTAGGGTGTCAGGCTTATTGGGCCTGGGCGCCGGTTTCCCGGTTCAACATCCAATTGATGCCAAACCGGTCGGTCAGCATGCCAAATTCCGCTCCCCAAAAGGTTTCCTGCAAGGGCATCGTCACCTGTCCGCCTGCCGAAAGGCGCTCAAAAATGGTTTTCTGGGCGGCCGCGTCGTCGAGGTTGATGCTGAGATGGACGTTGTTTCCGGTTTGCACAGGGTGTTCGGGCGAAGTGTCGCAGGCCATCAAAAAGATGCCATCGGCCTGGAATGTAGCATGCATGATTTTTTGTTCGTAGCCTTCGGGGCTGGGAGCCGGGGATTCACCATAGCGCTGCATGGATACAATATCGCCGCCAAAGCAGTCTTTGTACAAATTCAGGGCCTCTTCACATTGGCCTTCAAAGGCCAGGTAAACGTTTAAATTTTTCATTGCTTAATTTGATATACTTGAAGATTGTAGTGTCAGGCGGCTTGCTGAAAAAGGCTCATCTGGCCGTTGTTGGCGAACACATCGAGCAGGCGGGCGTATTTGAGTTTTTCCTTGCTGTTGGTGCGCAGAGCGATCAGTTTGGCCAGTTCGAGGGTGATGAAATAGTCCTCAATGGGCTCTCCCGGCCGTGGCCGTTTGGCAAAATCGCGGCGGATCTGCGGGCGGCGAATGCCGTCGTGGAATTCATAGGCATCGCGGAGCCATTTGCGGACCTGTGCGCCGTATTGGCGGACCGGGAGGCGAAGCGCGGCGTGGAGGTTGGTTGCAGTAACGACTTTGGTGCCGTGTCTGCTTTCCAAAACTTCGAGTTGCATGGCGGGTCCGATGTTTTGAATGGTGCTTAATTTATTGTTTCAAAAAGATGGTACAAAAATAAACGATTTGTTTTTTAAAACAAAAAATTTTGAAAAATATTTTTGTAAACTTTTTTGTTGCGTGGAGTGACGTTGTTAATTGTGCGAAGTTTAATCTCGGGAACTTAGTCGGATGGCTACTCAATCTTATCTTGTGTGGGTATTTGTGGTCTTTTTATTTTTAAATCTCTTCTTCCGATGAAAAAATTCTCCCCCCCCCCATCTAGTTGTATGGCTATGCTTCCTTTTTGGAAGTTTACTGTCTGATACCATGAACGCCCAAGCTTGTTACGGCAGTTGTGACGCCGGAACGTTTTATCTCGAGGAAGGCCCTTATGATAATTTTCCTGGCCCTTTTCTGGTAAAAGTCTATTTGCACATCGTGATTCCTCCCGCTCCGGACGACGCCACTGCGTATGATGAATCCCTGAAAGATCGCGCCGATAGAATCTGGCCTTTCCTTAATGAAGGTTTTTTACCTCACAATATTTTTTTCACGCCCGGTTTTGGGTCCTGCGCCGACCCGGCTACCACTTATCAGGAAATACCTGATTCCTACCAGACATGGAATGATATAGACGAGCTGTTGGACACTTATGGGCACTCCGACGGTATCGACCTGTTTATTTTTTCCGATCAATATGAATTTGACGCGAGGTCTTGCCCTTCCGGTAAGTGGTGTACTTTTCAGGGCATTCAAAATGTTACCATCAACAGCATCTCCACCGATCTCGTCGCGAGCAAGACCATGGCGATTGTCGTGCATGAAATAGGACATTGTCTGGGATTGCTGCATACTTTTCAGAGCCATAACACAACATGTGAGGACGAAGACGGATCGGATTGCTGGACAAAAGGCGACCTGGTGTGCGACACGCCTCCCGACCTCGGAACCGATTTTTCTTATAACGAGGACGGCGACTGCTCCCCATCTGCCCCGGTCACGGCCGATTATACCAATTTTATGTGTGCGTTCAGGCCGGGGACCTGTCTGGACCATTTTACATCGGGACAGGGAGAGCGTATGCGCCACTACCTCGGCCACGGCCTGGGCGAGGATGGCAACATTCAGGCACGGGTCGTCATCAGTTCCAATACGACCTGGAGCGCGACCCAATACCCCAAGGGCAATATCATCGTCGAATCGGGTCATGCCCTGGTCATCAACGCGCCGGTGTACATGCCGGAAGGCGCCTATATTTATGTGGAACGCGGAGCATCCTTGACGGTTTACAATACCATTACCGGCGCTTGCAACAAAATGTGGCAAGGTATCATCGTAGATGGAAACGATGCGTTGAGCCAAACCACCACGAATCAGGGATTAGTATATTTATCCGCCACCGCTGTGATCGAGCACGCGCGCTGTGGCGTGCGGCTGCAGGGCTGGTATGATCCCGGCATCTATGAAGCCTCGCGCACGGGGGGCATGCTGCGCGCAAGTACTTATGCGACGCTTCGGAACAACACCATCGGAGTGTGGTTCGAGAAATATCATGATCCCACGGCCAGTTATCTGCAAGGCTGTAAATTCACGGTAACAGACGGTTACCGGGGAAACACAAGCGATAAAATAATCCACCTCAAAATCCACGGACTCTACAACCTTCGGGTGGGCGGCAATTTTCTGGACGAACGCACCGACGAATTTGAATCCCCGACGACCCGCGCCACCGGCATCGACGCCTACGATGCCGCCTTTTCCATCCGGCCCAATTTCAGCAGTTGCCATTTCGAGAGCCTGTACGAAGGCATTCACATCATCAAGGTGAACGAGGACGCGGGTAGCTGCCATGTCGAAGGCGCCGAGTTTGAAAGGTGCTTTACCGGGATTTATTCCAACAACCACAGCAATTTTTATTTCGGCGGGAATAGTTTCTACCTGTTCCGGCCCGATAATTTTACCGGAGAAGCCCCCGAAACGCTGACGGGCATTTTGCTGGACGGCATGAACGACGGCTTTATGTTGACGGAAAACGATTTTTCCAGCACCTTGGACGATAATGACGACCACCCGGTCGGCTGCGCCGTAGTCGCCATTAGTAAGGCTAACAACCGGATTTTCAAAAACAACTTTGAATACTTATACTATGGCAACCATGCTGCAGGAGCCAATGCCACGGAAACCCTGATAAATGATGAAGTTGTAACGTATAGCGGCCTTTGGTACGAGTGTAATGAGAATCTCCTGAATATTCTGAACACAGGGCAGGATTTTTATGTACAGGGCGGTGGAAAGATACGTTACCGACAGGGGCAGATCGCGCTGGATCAATCTAAAATTGCAGCCGGAAATATTTTTACCGAAACTCTTTTCGGAGGCACGTTTGATAACCTCGGTTCTGCCATCATCTACCATTATTATGACCTTGATCCAGATCAGGAACCCGATTCGCCAACTGGATTGACACTAATTCCTGCGAATGAAAATACTGATTGTGGGGATGAAGAATGTCCTCCTCCCTGTGATACTGAAACTGAATTGAACACCCGGAAAACCCAATTCTTCCAAACCCGCCAGGGCTGGAGCGACAGGCTGGATGTGTTGCCGGAAATCAGCAATCCCTTAAAACGACAGGCCACAGCCGATACCGTCAACTTTCAGCGGGCAATGCTGGACAGGGAAGGCGGTCTCATTCTCAGCAATTATACCTTGGATACGACGGGTCGTAAGGTCGATTCTATCCTGGTCTGGCTTGGACACATGCAGACGTATGAAAGCGATTTGAGGCTGATGCTGCACGATTTTTTCACCCGTGATTTTACCGGCGCAGATGCCATGATCACGGCTATTCCGGCCACTTATGAACTGGACGAAGACATGGAGGCCGATTTTGCCGATATACAAGAAGTCCTGGAAACCATCCGCGACATCGTGGATGAAGAAGAGCCGCTGGAATCTCTGCCGGAGGACATCCTCGACACGCTCGAAGTGAATTGGGGGACTGATTGTTCACAGGCAGGCGCCCTGGCGCGCAACCTGCTGCATCGCAATGGGCGCGACCTGCTCCCGGATTGTTCCGAACCAGCCCGCCCGGCGCTAAGCGTGGGCGGGCGATTGGTACAGAAGCGCTCCTCTCTCCAGATTTATCCCAATCCGGCCAATACGGAAATTTTGATCGATTGTGCGCTCCCTGTTGATACAATAGACCTGCTGTTGATATATGATTTGTCAGACGGGCGTATCCTGTGGCAACAGACTTCGAGCGCTTCCGTACCACTCCAACTGGATGTCCGTTCATTTGATCCGGGCGTTTATGTCCTCACGTTATTGACTACTGGGGGAAGAAGCGAGCATCAAAAATTTGTAATTCTTCGCTAACTGTAGCAAAGCCTGTGCGGTATGCGACATACCGCACAGGCTACTATGATTTTCCTGACTATTCATGAAAAAAATTACCACTGCATGCTGCCTTTGGGCAGTATTCGCTTTGTCACTTCGTGCGCAGGTGGGGTTCAATCATTCCTACGATCTCAGCCTGCCTGCCAATCAATTTAATACCATCCTAGTGGATAATGATACAATAATTTTTGTCGGTATCTCTGCCGGTATAGATTCTCCTTATATACAAAGTGCGCTTATTGGCCAAGTTGATTCTTTAGGACAGGTACTGGGATTTAATACTTTCACAGATTCGCTTGGAGGGTATCTGGCCGCCGGAGAAAATTTGATAAAAACCTTTGATGGATATGCTTTTACTACTGCCATCATCTTTCGAAAAAGCGATGCCCTCTATAAATTCAGCAAAGACCTTTCCTTAAAAGAAGTGTATGAATTTCCGGATACAGTCAATTTGGCGGTGTTTTACGAGGGACTGGTCGCCTTGGATAAAGGTTTTCTGCTTTCCGGCTATGTGCAGCGGCCTGATCACAAGTACGATGCTTTTGCTCGAAAACTAGACTCGTTAGGAAATACAATATGGCTAAAACAATATGGAGTGCCCATCCAAAGTCAACATGCCCTTGGAATAATTCAATTAACGGATACCACTTTTGTTTTATATGGTAGTGAAGGAACTAGTTTTACCAACCCGGAAGAATTACATTCCCGTATCTGGGTGATCGACGACAACGGGTTGATCCTGAATAGCTGGCAAAGCCCAGATTCTCTGAAATGGATGGGCATTTTGGAATTGTGCCCCGATGGGGCTGGCGGGCTTCTGGCTTTCACCCGCACTTTCCTGGGCTACAACGACTGGGACGACTATAAGCTTCAACCAACCTTAATCAAATTTGACGATGAACTCAACGTCGAATGGATCAGACGCTTTGGCCCCGATCATTCGTCATTCAGTTATTGGGAGGACATTCGCCCCACCCCCGACGGCAATTTCATCGGCGCCGGCCGCGTCGCCCCTTACAACCTGGCCGACCTGAACGCCCACCTCTACGGCTGGCTTTACAAATTCACCCCCGAAGGCGACAGCATCTGGGCGCGTGCCGACCTGAGCGAAATCCCGTATGAAAGCGGCATCGACGACAACGTGTTCGGCGGGGTCGGCTTTTTGTCCAGCGGCAGCGTGGTGGCCGGCGGCAATTCCTACATCAACGGCCAGTTCTACGGCTGGATCATCAAAGTGACCCCGGACGGCTGTATCGATACGTTGTATTGCCAGCCTTCCGCACTGCGGCCCGAGCCGGAAGTGAGAAAAATGAAAATCTATCCCAATCCTGCCGATGAAGAAGTGTCCATCGACTGCACTGCATTGCCGGAAGGAACCTTGTTGACTTTAACAGCCATCGCAGACGGCCGCGTCGTTTGGCAACAAACCTCAATGGCTTGGCAGGCGGTTCGGGTGGCCACAGACCGATTCGCCCAGGGAATGTATGTTCTCTCGGCACTCACCCCTCGAGGCGTGACCGCTCGCGAAAAACTGGTGATTCTTCATCGCTGAGCATGCAGTTATTCAAAGTAGAAAGCACATATCCCATCCGATAAAAGGGCATTAAAGGGAGGCTTGTTCAATCTGCTAAGCATAGTGTTCAGTGCCGTGGCAGCGGCATTCCGCATACGCGGCGGCGATGCTGGCGCCTGGCGAAGCGTCATGGAAGAGGATACATGGCTCAGCCGAAGCGCAGCCAGCAGCCCCTGCCGACCCGGTTTTTGCGCAAAATCGAGGGCGACCACAAATGCCACATCGATCAGTTGAGAATGCAGGTGCTCCGCAGCTTGTGTCAGCGCTGCGACCAATGCCCCGCTCTTCCCGGTGTACGTGAAATTCGGGCCGGTGATGCCGAAATGCCGCGCCAGCCAGCCGCAGGGCGCATTGGCCAGCGTCCAGGGGAACAATTCGGGGTTGGCCACGGCGATCCCGCTGCGCTGCGCTTCCGACCAGAACAACTGCGAAGATTGAAAACCCGCGTTCGCCGACACCAGGTAAAGGCCCGAACGCCCGGGCGCAGCTGCCGGATGGAACAACGCCGCCAGATGCTCCCCGACCACCGGAAGCAATTCTTTTTCGGGCTGAAACGGCAATTTCGCCCGGCAGCTTTGTTCGATGTAGGTCAGGCTTCCCATCGGCGCAGGAGGAGGGATGAGTTGATGCCTCCGAAGGCAAAGGCATTGTTGAGCACCCAGCGGAGGGCCGCGGGCGTCGGCTGGCGGGTGCAATGCACGCCGGCCTCGGTATCGGGCGCTTCGTGGCCGATCGTGGGGGGCGCCATTTGTTCGTTCAAACCTTTAATACAAATGGCCAGTTCGAGCGCGGAAGCGGCCCCCAAAGCATGTCCCAGCGCGCCTTTGCTCCCACTGACCAGCGGCTGACGGTCCTGAAACAAGGCGCCCAGCGCTTTGGCCTCGGCAGCGTCCGACAAGCGCGTTCCGCTGCCATGTGCATTGACCCAATCAATTTCTATGGCTTCGATGCGGGCCAGATCGAGCGCCGATTGCATGGCTTTGGCCATGCCCAGGCCCTCGGGCTGTGGCGCTGTGGCGTGGTAAGCGTCGCAGGAAAGACCGATGGAAACGAGCTCGGCAAGTGGCGTCGCGCCACGACCCAGGGCGTCGTCCAGTCGTTCCAGCACAAAAACGGCGGCGCCTTCGCCCAACAACATGCCTGTTCGGGCTTGGTCAAATGGGCGGCAAAGGTCGGACGCCATGGCCCGCGAGCGGCTGAATCCGACCATCGCCAGCCTCGAAAACGGCTCCGCTCCGCCGGCGAGGGCGACGGGCGCGCGGCCTGCGCGCAGCGCAGCCATGGCTGCTCCCACCGCGTAATTTCCTGCCGCACAGGCCGTTGCAATGGACTGTGAAGGGCCGTGCAAGCGGTATCGCCGACGAATACTTTGGGTAAATGAATCTACTGAATATTGCTGCAAGGACAGCGCAGCGCCTTCGGCGGCACTTTCAAAGGCAAAACTTTCGCCCAGGGTGCTGCCGATAAAAACGCCGGTTTGTTCGGGCAAGGCCAGACCGGCATTTTTCACAGCCTGCTCTGCTGCTGCGAGCGCCAGGGTACGGCCCCGCCGCAAGGGCGCCGCATCAAAATCCTCCATGCGGCAGGCTGTGCTGACGCGATATCCTTCGGCCGCCAAATCCGGACAGCTGCGCGCAGCCGATTCGCCGGCAAGCAAACGTTGCCAGAGTTCGTCGGCCGTACAACCCAGGGGCGACAGCAGTCCCATGCCCGTGACCACAATGCGGGGCGTCGTGTTTTTCATGCCGAAAGCCGGTTTTGCACATATTGAACGGTAGCCTCCAGGGAAATGAACCCGGGTAGGTCTTCATCCGGGATCAGAATGCTGAAATCTTGCTCTATACGCGCCACAAACTCCACCAATTCAAGCGAATCGAGGTTCCAGTCATTTTTAAAATGGCTTTGAACGGGCAGGTCATCCGGCAGTTTCGGTTTAATGGTTTTCAATTCCTGCCGGAGCTGTGTAAGGATGTCTTTATCAGTCATGAGGGTTTATATTTACCTGAAAATCAGGGATAAGTCGGCACCCTGCGGGCTTTTTTTGCGCCGGAATTTTCAGCCGATAAAGGCGCAAAAGGGTCGCCAATGAGCCGGTAAGGCGCCACGGCCGAAGGGTTGGGCGGCAAAGCCCGAACGATCAGCTCGCCGAGCGTGTCCGCCCCTGTTGCCAATGCTTCACAAATGCGAACGGCCCAGCGGGTATTGTCGGTGTGCAAAGTGGGTTTAACGGCAGCGAATGCGGATGCCGTCACGCCGAGCAAAGGCAACGCTTCGGCATAGGACAACCCCGTTCGCCGCCGGCTGGCCGTGAGACAACACAACGAAAGTAGTCCGCCCAGCGGCTCTCCGGCAAATGCTTCGAAATGATGCGTGCGCATGCCGTAGTAGCCCGACCAGCCCACCGGGCGGCCGTGGCCCATGTACAAAGCCAGGCCCAGTCCAGAGCCCAAAGCTGCTACAACCTCCTGACGACCAATGACTTCGCTGGTCCAACGAAAAGTGTTCAACGAAGTCTGGAGCAGGGCTTCGACCCGGTCGGCCAGCCGCAGATAACGCGGGTGCCACTGACCGAGCAGGGCTACGCTGGTCGTCTGGCGGGCGCGGCGGTGCACCCGGGCCGCGGCGGCGGCAAAGCGTTGGTTGGTCGCGTGGGTTTTTATCGGCAGCCAGGCTGCCGGAATGAGCCGGCCGGAACCGTTGGTCACGGCAGGTCCCGGAAGCACGGTGCTGGGAGCAAACCGGGCAGAGCCCGCGAGCAAAACGGCATCGAGATGAGGGCGCTGTGCGGCCATCGCCGGCACATCCGGCCAGGCTGATTCGTACGACGCCACCTCCACCCCGATGCCGTGCTCGTGGTAAGCCTCCAGTAATTCCGCAAAATCAGCTGCGTGATCTTTCGGAACGATGAACAACAGTTTTCGCTCAGGCAACTTGCGGGTTGTTTTTTACAAAGTTCACGTACACTTCCCAGGGCTGATACTCGGCCGGGGTTTGGTTGAGCAGGTGGCGCCGTACAAAGTAATGCATCATAATTTGCCCCTGTTCCTCGGGGTTGAACGTGAAAAAGTCGCCATTGGCGGCATTGAGGGCCGTTTCGCCGTTCAATCCCTGCACGAATCCGGCATCCACGTTTTCCGAATTTCCGGCATAATCCGCGTTGGAAAGGGTTACCGATCCGCCTAAATCGTAACCGTAATTATAGGCTTCTTCGGAGCCTTCGCTGATCTGGGAGAAAACCGCATGGCCCATATAAATCGGTCCGACGTTCTGGTTTTGCCACACGTGCGTCAGTTCGTGCACCATCTGATAGCGTTTGATCGGGCCATCGTCGGCGTCGAAATTGATCAGGTTGCCGGTGACGAACGCGCGGGATTCGGGTTTCCCGGTGAAAAAGTCCTGGATGCCGAAAATGATGCTGTTGGTCGGGCTGTCGGTGGCGACGTAGACTTTGTCGAAGTCGATGGAATTGGCGAAGACCAGTTGGCCGTCGGCGCGTTCAGCAGGAGTGAGGTGACGGAATCCGTTGAGTAGGTTCATGAGAATAAACACCACGGTGTCGAGCAAACCGAGCGCGACTTCGAGGACGGCCACCAGCATGTCTTTCAGGTTTTCGCCGATGGCTACGGCAGCGCGCACCATTTCGTCGAGGAATTCTTCGCCGGCTTGTACAAAAGCGTCGACGACATCGTTCCAGGTTTGTTCGAGTTGGCGGGCGGCTTTCATCACGTTCTGGATAAACTGGTCTGGGTGTTTGACCGTTTCGATGATCAAATCGGCCAGGATTGCGCCCGCTTCGAGGGCCCCGCGTACGACTTCCAGGGTGACTTCAAACGCTTTGCCGACGGTCCAGACGACCAGTTTGGCGATTTCAAACCCGGCGGCGAGGGCCCCTTTGACGAATTTTGCGATGCCCGGAATGAAATCGGTGGCCAGGTAATTGAGGGCGTAGGTGATGGAATTGCCGATGCGTTCCCACATTTCGCCAAGCACGTCGAGCATGTCCTGGCCGCGGGCGATGGCCCAGTCGATCACTTCGGTGATGGCGGCGCCCACGTCTTCGCACAATTGAACCAGCGTTTCGAAGAGGTTCTGCGCCTGTTCGGCAGCCCAGTCGAGGATTTCCGACACACTTTTTTTGACAAAACGAATGGCCAGTACGGCTTCGCGCCAAAGGGCGGAGCCGAGGTCTTCGGCCCGGTCGAGCAGCCAGCCCAGGATGTCGCCCACCGGCCCAAGGGCCTGCAGCACGGCGTTCACGATTTTGCGGAACACGAAATACGTGGATTCGACCACAGCTTCCAGGATGTCCACCACTTTAGCGCCTACTTCCAGGGCGGCTTCGATAAGCCTGGCGGCGGTTTTGTAAGTGAATTCAACCATTTTTTTGGTGAATTCCACGATAGTCTTACCCAGTTCCAGGGCGGCTTTGACCACGGCTTTCAGCAAATTCATGGCCAGGGTGAAGACCTCCTTGAGCAGGTTGAGCAAGGATTTGCCCAGGGCAAAAAAGGCTTCCACGACTTTTTTCACGGCATTGATGGCGTGGGTGGCGATGGTTTTGATCACGTCGATCAGCAACTTGCCGGCTTCCAGGAGGCCTTGCAGCACTTGTTTGGCAATGTTGGCAACGGCAGTGGCGATGAATTTGGTGAATTCGATCAGCGCCTGTCCGGCCCGTATGGCTGCCCGGACGATTTCCTTGACGAGGTTCAGCCCGGCGTTGATCACGTCATTGAGAATGCTGGCCAGCGTGCGGCCCAGGTTCAAAAACGCCTGAACCACTTTGTCGAGCAAGGCCTGCGTGTAGGCGGCCAGGGCGGACAAAATATTGACCAGCGTGCGCCCGAGCTCGAGGAAGGCCTGTACGAAACCCTGAATGATCGACAGCCCGAACTGCAGGGCCTGGTTGAGAATATTGCCGATCGTTTTGCCAATTTCGAGCAGCGCCTCGGCTGCTTTTTTGATAACGGAAAAGGCCTTGTCGGCCAGGTACGACAACAATTCGCCCAATTGCCGGCCCAGTTGGTCAATGGCTTTCAAGACGGTGACGAGCACGTTTTTAGCCAAAGTAAAAGCGTCGTCGAGGATGTCGAACAGCGCTTCTCCGATGGTGATCAGCCCCTGGATCATTTTTTTGACCAGCGCATAACCGTTTTCAAAGGCGGCCTGCAGGATTTCACCGATGCTTTGTGCGGCAGCCCGAAGGGCTTCCACCAGCGCGGCGATCTCGTTGGCGGCCCAGTTGACCACGGCGGCGAAGGCTGCGCCGAGGCCGCCGACGATTTCACCCAGCGCATCGACGATGGAGGTAATGGCGTTGGCAATTTCGTCGGCCACATCTTCAAAAAACTCGACCACGGCTTCGTCCATGTCATCGTTCGGGGGCCGGTGCGGGTTTTTTCCTTCTTTTTTCATCCGGGTGATTTCGGCCCCCGCGTCGCGCAGCCAAAGCATGACCTCCTGCAGGGAGGCGTCGTCGATTTTTTTATCCTCTTTGCGGACCAGGAAATCGCGCATGATCGTGCGCCCCTGAGCGCGCGGCAGCTGGCTGATGGCATGCACTACTCCGCGCGCCTGGCCGGCTTTTCGATAGCCCTGGATGAGCGCCCGGCGCTCGGCGATGGGCATCTGGGCGGCTTGCTGGAACAATTCGCGGTGCTGCAAGGAAGTATCCAGCGTAGTCGCAAAGGTTTCTGCCAGCCGCACCGCCTGGTCGGGGTCGCGGCGGTACACGACGCGGAAGGCCGGAGCGAGCTCCACGGGTTGGTGCGGGGCGTGCTGTACGATGGTTTTTAACGCGGACTTGTTGCGGAAAGAGACATTTTCAAGGGCCTGGAGCAGTCGGTTGTTGCCTGGTTGGAGTTTGGTGCCTTTGATAGAGGGGCGGAGGGGCGTAGCGGCTTTGGTTGTTTTTGTCGCGGCAGATTTTGCCACGGACTTGGCGGCAGGCTTGGCTGTGGAACGAGTAGCGGGTTGGGCAGCAGATTTGGTCTCGGTTCGTTTTTTCGTCGTGGCGGGCGGTTTTTTCGCGGCGGATTTTTTTGCAGACGCAGGGGAGGTCTTTGACGCAATCGGTTTGGATTTGTCTTTTTTCATCGGTTTTAGTACAGTTTAATATGATTAGAAAGGAGAATTAAAGTATAAAATTACAAAAAAACGTATAAAGGCGATATATCTTAACAGTGATGAACCTGGAAAGCGATTTTGAGCGCTGATCAGGCCCGGCTGCGACGGAGAACCTTTTTCTTTTTTATTCGTTTTTTTGCGCGCCACACTTTGAGCTTCCGTCTGCTGGCCAGCTCATTTTCCCTAACCAACATGCCGAACCATTCCACCGCTTTCCGGCAAGACGAACCGTCTTGCTAAACATCGTTTTTTAAGAGAAAACCAACGCAAGAATGGCAAAACGCACCCTCCCCATTGGCATCGACGACCTGTCGTTTTACGTCCCCAGAATCTACCTCGATCTCCGCGCGCTGGCTGAAGCCCGCGAGTTGCCTTACGAAAAACTCGCCCAAGGCCTCGGCCTGCACCGCATGGCCCTGCCCGATGCCCACGAAGACGCAGCCACCATGGCCGCCGAAGCCGTGGCCGAACTTCTCGAACGAAACCAGCTCGATCCGCGCCGGATCGGGCGGCTGTACCTTGGCACGGAAAGCGCCCTCGACGGCGCCAAACCGACCGCCACTTATGCCCCGCCATTGCGATGCGCTCGACATGACTTTTGCCTGCATCGGGGCCGTGGATGCCTTGCTCAACACGCTCGACTGGGTGGCCGCCGATCCGGCTAATAATATAGGTGTGGTGGTCGCCAGCGACATCGCCAAATACGAGCTCGGCTCCACAGGCGAATACACCCAGGGCGCCGGGGCTGTGGCCATGCTCGTGAAAGCCGACCCGCGCCTGCTGGCCATCCGCCGGGTAGTCGGCGTGGCGACGGAGCATGTGCACGATTTTTACAAGCCGCGCCGCGAGCGTTTTACCGAGACGCCGGTATTCGACGGCCAGTTTTCCAACCAGTGCTACCAGAACCGTATGAGCGAGGCCCTGGCCGATTTTCGCCGCCGCGCAGTGGCGGCGGGATTGTTCCGGCAGGATCAGTTCGCTGCCTTATCGGAGCGCTGGGCGCGTATGATTTTTCACCTGCCCTATGCCTTTCACGCCAAGCGGATGTACGTGGAGGAGTTTATTCAGGAGAGAAAAAACAAGGGCGCGTGGGTGCAGGATGTGGCCCGTTACGGCTTCGTC
>JBGAJY010000050.1:0-28284 GCA_044224705.1 Saprospiraceae bacterium | reverse complement strand
GTTTTTCGGTGAGCCGGGTGAAACCGCTCAGGTCGATGAACATGGTCGCTGCGCGGAGCCGCCCGTGCAGGCGTCCGTTGCGGTAGTTCTCCTGTATGAAATGGGTCAGGAAATGTTTCAAATCAAAGCAAAGGCGATTAATGCAGGGGGCAAGTTACGAGGTTTTGCGGGATGCCGGTGGATGAGGAATAAACGACGACAGGAGGATTTCTAAGGCGTGAGGTGCCGCATTTTTCCTGAAACAATCGTTCCCTCAAATCATTTATACTTGCACCCTTTGCTGCAACGCCATGAAAGAACTCATCCAACAACTCGCCCACGACTTCCACGCCGAATCCGTCGCCAACCGCCGACACCTGCACGCCCACCCTGAACTCTCCTTTCAGGAAATCCGTACCGGCCGTTACGTGGCCGAACGGCTCAGCGAAACGGGCGTGGAATACCAGGAGGGCATAGCCGGTACCGGCCTGGTCGCCCTGATCAAAGGCAAAAACCCGCGCAAACGCACCGTCGCCCTGCGCGCCGACATGGATGCCCTGCCCATCCGGGAAGCCAATGATGTCCCTTATAAATCTCAGAACGAAGGCGTTATGCACGCCTGCGGGCACGATGTGCACACTTCTTCGCTGCTGGGGACCGTACGTATCCTGCACCAGCTGCGCGACCGCTTCGAAGGTACCGTAAAATGTATTTTTCAGCCCGGCGAGGAAAAATTACCCGGGGGGGCCAGTATCATGATCCGCGAAGGCGTGCTGGAGAATCCCAGGCCGGCCAGCATCTTCGGCCAGCACGTGCATCCGCCTCTTCGGGCGGGCATGATCGGCCTGAAACCAGGGATATACATGGCTTCCACCGACGAAATTTACGTCACCATCAAAGGCCGCGGCGGCCACGGCGCCATGCCCCAGGAATGCATCGACCCCATTGCGATGGCCGCCCAGATGATCGTCACGCTGCAGCAGATCGTCAGCCGCTACGCCGACCCGGCCGTCCCTTCGGTGCTCACTTTCGGGAAAATCAATTCCACCGGCGGCGCCACCAATATCATCCCCAACGAGGTGAAAATCGAGGGCACCTTCCGCACCATGCACGAAAAATGGCGCACCGAAGCACATAAACGCATGAAAAAGATCGCCGAGCAACTGGTCAAAAGCATGGGCGGCGCCTGCGAATTCAAGATTTTGCGCGGATACCCAGTGCTCTTCAATCACGAGGAACTGACCGCCCGCACCAAACGCCGCGCCATCGAATTTCTCGGAAAAGACAAGGTCGTGGACCTGCCCCTGCGCATGACGGCCGAGGACTTCGCCTATTTTTCACAGGAAATGCCCGCCTGCTTTTACCGCCTTGGCACCGGCAACCCGGAACGCGGCATCAGCTCCCCCATCCACACCGATACCTTCGACGTGGACGAATCAGCGCTCGAAACGGGTATGGGACTGATGGCCTGGCTGGCGGTGCAGGAATTAAGTCATTGAATGATTGTTCGATTGACCGATTGTTTCGATTATTTACGATCGCGTACAATCGAATCAATCGGTCAATCGAACAATCGAATCAATCGCATCAATTATGACAAAGCACTACACCAACGACGACATCACCGTAGTCTGGAAACCGGACGCCTGCATTCACTCCGCCCTGTGCTGGAAAGGCCTTCTCGAGGTATTTGACCCGCGCAAACGCCCGTGGATCAATATGGAAGGGACGGAGTCGGATGCCATCATCGCGCAGGTGGAAAAATGCCCTTCGGGCGCCCTGAGCTGGTTCCGCAACGGCGACACAGCCTCACAGCCCGAGCACATCGACGTCGAAACCATCGTGGAGGCCACGCCCAACGGCCCGCTTATGGTGTATGGCAACATCCGCGTCAAAGACTCCGCGGGCAACGAAACCGTCAAACACAAAGTCACCGCTTTTTGCCGCTGCGGCGGCTCGTCGAATAAGCCCTACTGCGACGGAACACACGGAAAAATCGGGTTTGAAGGCTAATTGCAAGGGGCAAGAGGCAAGGGGCAAGAGGCAAGAGGCAAGAGGCAAGAGGCAAGGGGCAAGAGGCAAGAGGCAAGAGGCAAGGGGCAAGAGGCAAAGGGGCAAGAGGCAAGAGGCAAAGGGGCAAGAGGCAAGAGGCAAAGGGGCAAGAGGCAAAGGGTTACCTTATATTTTAATTTTTTTGCCCTTTGCCCTTTGCCCTTTGCCCTTTGCCCTTTGCCCTTTGCCCTTTGCCCTTTGCCCTTTGCCCTTTGCCCTTTGCCCTTTGCCCTTTGCCCTTTGCCCTTTGCCCTTTGCCCTTTGCCCTTTGCCCTTTGCCCTTTGCCCTTTGCCCTTTGCCCTTTGCCCTTTGCCCTTTGCCCTTTGCCCTTTGCCTCTTTTCAAATCATCCCTTCACAAACTTCAAGGCCGCGCTGTTCATGCAGTACCGTTTGCCGGTGGGCGCGGGGCCGTCGTCGAAGACGTGGCCGAGGTGAGCGTCGCAGCGGCTGCAGCGCACCTCGTCGCGGGTCATGCCGTGGCTGTTGTCGGTGCCCACGCTGATGTTGGCGGGGTCCGCGGGTTGGAAAAAGCTGGGCCAGCCGGTGCCGGAGTCGAACTTGGCATCCGAATGAAACAACAGCTGGTTGCAGCACACGCAGTAGTAATCGCCTTTTTTGTGGTTGTTCCAGTAGGCGTTGTCGAAGGCCCGCTCGGTGCCCGATTGTCGGGTCACGTAGAACTGCATCGGAGTGAGCTGGGCCTTCCATTCGGCCTCGGTTTTGACGACCTTGGCGGCCGGGGTTTGGGCGCTGAGATAGCCGGCGCAAAGCAGGGTTAATAGCAGGAGGAGATTTTTCATGTCAATTGAATGGGTTGTTTGAAAAAACGGTAGCGCGGCGCAAAGGTCCGGGCTACCGTTTGAAATATTTTGTCCGAGAACAGACTTTTGAGGCAGGTTTTTTAAAGCCAACTGAAAAGTTGGCTTTACATTTTGGGCAGAAGGACGGCGTCCACCGAGTGGATCACGCCGTTGGACTGGTACACGTCGTAGGTGTTGATGTTGGCTGTGGCGCCGTTTTCGTCTTTCACGACAATGTTGCGCGGGCCGTTCATCATAAAGGTAAGCGTGCCTCCGCTGACGGTTTTCAGGGTGTTCTGGCCTTTTTTCAACATGGCGCTGATGGCGTTGAAGTCGTAGGTGCCGGCCACCACGTGGTAGGTAAGCACCTTGGTCAGGGTGGCTTTGTTTTCGGGTTTCAGCAGGTTGTCGACCGTGCCGGCGGGGAGGTTTTCAAAGGCGTCGTTGACCGGCGCGAATACGGTGAACGGGCCTTTGCTCTGCAGGGTTTCTACGAGTCCGGCGGCTTTTACGGCTGCCACGAGGGTCGTGTGGGCTTTGGAATTGACGGCGTTTTCAACGATGTTTTTCTTGGGGTACATGGCTTCGCCGCCGACCATGACGGTTTTGTTGCCTTGTGCGAACATGCTGACGGTGCTGAGAGCGAAGGCCAGTGCGAGGCCGGCGATTTTTACAAACGGTTTCATTGTTGTGTGTGATAGTTGTGGTGTGAAATGGATGTTGAATTGGATAACGATCACACTTACGGAGGGAGGGCGGCCGGCGGTTTTCGGGATGGGTTCATCTGACTGTTTTCTGACAAAACCGCTTGTTGGGGGAAGGGACACGGATAACACGGATGCGGGGCAACACGGAAAAAAACGGATAAATCCGACCTGAATCCATGTTGCCCCGCATCCGTGTTATCCGTGTCCCTTCAATACTGCCCGATCGACAACATCACCAGCGTACAACCTTCCACCGTTTCGATCCCGCGCTCGCGGGCCATCCGTTCGAGTTCGGGGTTTTCGGCGCCGGGGTTGAAAATGATGCGTTGAGGGTGCAGGGAAAAGATATAATCGTAGTACGCAGCCTGGCGTCCGGCATTGAGATAGAGGGTTACGGTGTCTACGTCGCTGAGTTCGGGCTGCCCCAATCGGATGGGGATGCCGCCGATTTCGCCGGGGCGGATGCCTACGGGCACTACTTCATGGCCGTACTGCGTGAGGCGCTGGGTGGCCAGCCAGGCATAGCGGCCGGGATTGGGGGTGGCGCCGAGGACAACAGTTTTTTTCATCCGGAGAAATTTTACCCCAAAACACCTTTTGGGTGGGAAAGTTAAATGTTGAGGGATCGAATGTCGGCATTTGGGGTACTTTTGCGCACTTTTCCCAACCCATTCCATGATATTAACCGACAAAAAAATTCTGGACAGCATCGCAGCCGGCGAAATCGTGATCGAACCATTCGATCCCGCTTGCCTCGGCACCAATTCGTATGATGTTCACCTCGGCAAAACCCTGGCCGTGTACCGTGATGCTGTGCTCGACGCAAAAAAACACAACCGGATCGATTTCATCGAGATTCCGGAAGAGGGCTTTGTATTGCAACCCGGCATGCTTTACCTGGGCGTGACGGAAGAGTACACGGAAACCCACAATTCGGTTCCCTTTCTTGAAGGTAAAAGCAGCATCGGCAGGCTCGGCATCGACATCCATGCCACGGCGGGCAAGGGCGATGTGGGTTTTTCCAACACCTGGACCCTCGAAATTTCCTGCGTCCAACCCGTGCGGGTGTACGCCGGCATGCCCATTGGGCAGCTGATCTATTTCCGGGTCGACGGCGACATCGAAAACTACTACAACCTGAAAAAGAACGCCAAATACAACCAACGCACCGACAAGCCCGTGGAAAGCATGATGTGGAAGAATTTCTGAGGCCGGGTTGCCTCCTCATCCTGGATGGTGCCCCGGAATGTTAAGCCGTTTTTAATAAAAACAACCTGCCCTGTCAGTCTATTTTAGCTGATCTCTAACTTTTACAACGTATTGATTATGAATAAAAAAGCACTCCTTTGGGTATTCTTTCTGCCGGCCTTCCTGCTCTGGAGCCCTGGCTGCAAGCAATACAACAAGGATTACCAGAAGCAAGCTGCCAGTGCGGAATTCGTGCATGCCGGAATTCGCCGTTTGACGGATATTATTCGCCACGACATTTTTGCTCCGCCGATCTCCTCGCGCATCTACGCCTACTCTTCGGTGGCGGCCTACGAAGCCCTCGTTCCGGGTTATCCGGAATACCGGAGCCTGGCCGGTCAGCTCAACGGCCTGAAACCCTGCCCGCAGCCCGAAGCGGGCAAGGAGTACTGCTACCCGCTGGCCAGCGCCAACGCGCTGCTCATCGTGGGAAAAACCCTCGTGTTTTCGGAAGAAAATATGGAGGAACTGAAAGAAGAAATCCTCGAGGATTTCAAAAAAATGAACATGCCGCCAGAGGTATACGAGCGCTCGATGGCCTACGGCGAAGCGGTAGCCAAGCACATCCTGGCCTGGTCCAAAACGGACAACTACGCCCAGACGCGCAGCGCGCCCAAATTCACCATCGACCCTAAAAACCCGGCCCGCTGGCGCCCCACGCCGCCGATGTACGCCGACGGACTGGAGCCGCACTGGTGCGATATCCGGCCCTGGGTGCTCGATTCGGCCGCACAATTCAAGTGCGAACCAGCTATACCATTCAGTTTTGAAAAAGGCAGCGAATTTTACAATGCCGCGAATGAAGTGTACGAAACAGGTAAAAACCTGACGGAAGAACAAATTGCCACGGCCTGGTACTGGGACGACAATCCCTTCGCCCTGGAAGTGAGTGGCCACTTCTCCTATGCCCGCAAAAAAATCAGCCCCGGGGGCCACTGGATGAATATCGCCGGCTACGCCGCCCGGAAAGGCAACCTGGACATCATGCAGGCCACGGAGTTGTATGCCAAAGTCGCCTGTGCCATGGCCGACGCATTTATCTCCTGCTGGACGGAAAAGTACCGCTCCACGGTCATCCGCCCCGAGTCGTTTATCAATCAGTACATCGATCCGGAATGGAAGCCGCTGATCCAGACGCCGCCATTCCCGGAACATACCAGTGGACACGCTACGGTGTCCGCGGCGGCGGCCATGGTCATGACCAGTCTGGTGGGCGACAATGTGGCATTTACCGACAGCACCGAGGTGGAATTCGGAATGCCTCCGCGCAGTTTTCCTTCTTTCCTTGCCGCTGCTGACGAAGCTGCAAAAAGCCGGATGCTGGGTGGAATTCACTATGCCCACGGCAACCAGGCCGGCAACAAAAATGGCCGCGAACTTGGCCGATACGTAGTCGAACACGTACAGACCAAAAAAGCGGGCAAGTAGTATTTTTTGAAAAAAATAAACGGCAGACATTTGGTAGACAAAACCTAATGTCTGCCATTTATTTTTTTATGAAAAAAAACGACATGCCTGTAATGGGGTACGGGAAACCCGTAAATAGCTCATATTCGGGGAATTAAGCAGCGTTTTAACAAGGAAAAAAGACGCGCTTTTGCGGCGGCTTGTTGAAAATGGCTATTTTTGTCACGCATAAGCATTTCCATCTCGCCCAATCTTTAGTCCTCCCCCGCCATTCAGATACCGGTCGTTACTTCCGTGACGACGGCGCGTATTGATTAATCCTGAGCGCACACTTTCCGGTTTATTGTTTAAAACAATTCACATCCCATGGGACGATCTACTACCCGTTTCAATTTCCGTATGTATAGCCTGGCTGTTATCCTGTCGGCTGTACTGTTTCCCGCTCTTTTGAGCGCGCAGGTGAGCGTTACCACCACTTCTACGAATGTCACCTGCTACGGACTATGCAATGGCAAGGCTTCGGTAGTGGGTTCCGGTGGCTGGGCTCCCTACACCTACCTCTGGAGCAATGGCGCCACTACGGCGAATGTCGCCGGCCTTTGTCCCGGTACTTATACCGTTACGGTAACCGATATCGATTTGGGTTATGCCGTGGGTACCGTGGTCATTTCCCAGCCGCCGCAATTGGGCGTCACGGCTTTCGGCACCGACCAGATCTGCGATAATGCCCCCGAAGGCACCGCGACTGCAGTGCCCTATGGCGGCACACCACCCTACATTTACAACTGGAGCAACGGCGGCACCACGGCCATCATTACCAACCTCACTGCCGGTACTTACACCGTCACGGTGACCGATGCAAACGGATGTACCGCGGCCGCCAGCGCTAACGTAGTCTTCTTCAACGAGGGCGTTTGGCTGATGGTGACGAGTACCCCGGTGAACTGCTACGGCGGCAGCGATGGCACGGCCCACGTGAGCCCCATGTCGGGCACACCGCCGTACGTCATCCATTGGAGCACCGGCGGCACAGGAGAAACCATCACCAACCTGACGGCCGGAACGTACAGCGTCACGGTCACCGACCAAAACGGCTGTTCCAACTTTACGTCCACCACCGTCACGCAACCGCCGCTGCTGACAGGCACTACCTCCTCCACCAATGCTGCATGCGGAAACACCGGCACAGCCTCAGTCTTTCCCACGGGCGGCACGCCGCCTTACGGCATCAGCTGGCACAATGGCGGTACCACGGCGACCATCACGGGCCTTGCCCCGGGACCGTACTTTGTCACCGTGACGGATGCGCACAACTGCACCTTCACCGCTTCGGTCACCGTCGGCGGCACCAACGTCAACCTGACCGTTACCGGTACCGTGATCAGTAATGCGGGTTGTAACATCGGCGGCAGCGCCTCGGCCTCAGTGACTGGCGGCTCGGGCAACTACGTCTACGCCTGGGACAACGGACAAACCGGTTCCACCGCGACCAATCTCGTTGCCGGCAACCACACCGTCACCGTGACGGATGTCACAACCGGCTGCAACGGCATCGGTACGGTCAATATTCCCTCGGCGCCCACCCTCACGATCTCCGCTATCGTCAACAGCAATGCCAACTGCACGGTGGGTGGCAGCGCCACGGCGACCGCTTCCGGCGGCACCCCGCCCTACTCCTACCACTGGGATAACGGTCAAAACTCCGCCACGGCTACCAACCTCGGCGCCGGCCCGCACGGCGTCACCGTGACCGATGCCACGGGTTGCATCGCGACAACGGTCGTCACCATCGGTCAGGCACAGGGCCCGACCGTGACGGCCATTGTCAATACCAACGCTACCTGCACCACGGGCGGTACGGCTACTGCTACTGCCTCCGGCGGCTCCGGTGGCTACACCTATATTTGGGACAACGGTCAAACCACGGCTACGGCTACCAACCTCAGCCCCGGCCAGCACATGGTTACGGCCACTGATTCGGGCGGCTGCTCGGCATCCGCTTCCGTGACCGTCACGCAGCCCAGCGCCCCGACTGCTACGGCAGCAGCTACTGCCGGCGCGAATTGTAACGGCGGCGGCGGCGCAGCTACCGTATCGCCTTCAGGCGGCACTCCGCCGTACACCTACCACTGGAGCAACGGCCAAACTACCGCTATTGCCACCAACCTTGGCCCCGGCATTTATACGGTTACGGTAACGGATGCAGCGGGTTGTACCGCGACGGCCACTGCCGCTATTGCCGCTCCGTTCCCCCCGGCAGTGGTGATCACGGCTTCGACCAATGCCAATTGCAGCACCCCGGGCAGCGCCACGGTGACGGCTTCGGGCGGCGCAGGCGGCTATACCTACCATTGGGACAACAACGAGACCACCCCCACGGCCGTCAACCTGGCTGCTGGCGCCCACAGCGTCACGGTGACCGATTCCAACGGCTGCACGGGCACGGCTTCGGTCAATATCGGCTTTACCAATAACGGCGTGCACGTCGGCGACTATGTATGGTACGACACCGACCAGAACGGCTCGCAGGAAGTGGGCGAAACGGGCGTAGCCAACGTGACCGTCAAACTCGTCAAAGCGGGCCCCGACGGCCAATTCATGACGCCCGACGATATCACGGTTTCCACGACGACGACCAATGCCTCCGGACTTTATCTGTTCGATTGCGTCACGCCGGGCACCTATATCATCATTTTCAGCGGTATCCCCGCCGGATATGAATTTACGGATAAAGACAAGGTGAACGACTGCTACGACAGCGACGCCAGCGCCAACGGCAAAACCGCTCCGTTCACCATAGTTGCCGGCCAGGCCGACAATCTCTGCATGGATGCCGGCATCCACACGATTTGCGACAACGTGCTGAACGCCGGTACGATCTGCTGCAACCAGACGATCTGCGAAGGCGATCAGCCTAATGCCATGTATGGCGTTACACCGCCGCAGGGTGGCACCGGCCCGATCGAGTACCAGTGGCTGCAATTGGTCCAAATGGGCCCCGCCCCGCCGCAATGGGTCGCTATCCCAGGCGCTACTTCGGCTTCCTACCAGCCGGGACCGCTGTTCGAAACGTCCTACTTCATGCGCTGCGCGCGTCGCGAAGGCTGCGTGTCGTTCCTCGAATCGAACATCGTGACCATCACGGTCAATCCCGCCGGCTCGCCGGGCTGCGGTTCTTTCCTGGTCAACTTCAACGTCTCCTCGCTGAGCAAATACGTGGTGCAGGTCGACTTCATGGCCAACCCCGAGCCCACGCAATACCTCTACATCGTGGAACACTCGACCGACCAGACCAACTGGACTCAGGTCGCCACGCTCATGGGCCATCACGACGCCAACAATCCGAACCAGTACAGCGTCAAGGATGACCACCCCGTAAGCGGTCAGAACTTCTACCGCGTCCGCCGTGTCACGGCTGTTGGACAGGACAACCTGTCCGACCCGCGCATGATCGACCTGAGCCTGCCGGTGATCGAATCGATGGCCATCTACCCGAACCCGGTGAACAAATCACTGACGGTGCGCAACATGATGACCTACGACGACGACGTCACGGTGACCATCTCGAACACCAGCGGCGACATTCTGGAAACGCTCACGATCAAAGCCGGTCAACTGGAAACTATCCTCGTGGACATGGGCGACCGTCCGCAAGGCTTGTACCTGGCGCACATCCGTTTCTCGAATGGCGACAACAAGACGTTGAAAATCACGAAACTGTAATTTGCTTTTGGATGATAAAAGCCCGCTCCGGAGTTTCCCTGCGGTATCTACACAAAAAAAAGTCCAGCGGTTTTCCGCTGGACTTTTTTCATTTGATCCAAAAAATGAATGATCCTAGAACACTTAAAAAGATAGACAATCGCTTGGCAGTTCGCCGTGATTTTTTTGAGCCGCTTGGTTGAAAAGCGTAGTTGCGTAATTCGTCAGTTGTCCGAATCGTGGGAAGAGGAGATGGGTTTTTGGCGCTTTTTGAGCAACCCTCGCTTCAATTGGGAATCGCTGCGGTCGGATTGTCTTGAAGGCATCACAGAGAAAGTGGTTGGTCGGCATGTTTTGAGCGTTCAAGATGGCAGCACGATCAGTTTGAAGGGCTATTTGAATAAAAGAAAAGGGTTTGGCCAAACGGGCACAGTGGGCGATCATCCGGGGATTGAGTTGCACCCAGCGTTGATTTTGGACGCTCAAAATGGAGCCTGTTTAGGCTTGGCTGCACTTGATTTTCCCGAATGCAACTCGGTTGCTCAGCCTCTTGAACCCACAGGAGGGCGCAAAAAAGCAGAAGCGGTGACCAAGAAAACGGGGATCTGGTTACGGGTCGGGGCGGCTGCTCGCCAGCGGCTCAAAGGGGCTGCACAGGTGACGCACATAGGCGACCGAGCGGCTGATTTTTTTGAAATGTTCCTTGAGTTTGGCCAAAAAAAGGATGAAAACGATCATTTTATAGTCCGTTCGAAGGAAGATCGGCAATTGGGCCATCGGCTGCCGCGGGGCAAATCTCCGTATCAAGGTCAGCCTGATTTGCTCGTCGCAACGGGGCTCGGCGGGCCGCCCGTTCGACTGCCGCACCGGGCTTTGATGAGTCAATTACTCCAAAAGCTTCCTGCCCGAGTGACTTGCCGTTTGGAGTTGCCCGCCACACACAAGCGAAAAAAAAGAACGGCGTTGGTTGAAATCCGATTCACGCCCCAGGTGTCGGTTTGTCGCCCCAAGAACCTCTACGGCCGAACATTTGAAGGCCAGTTGCTGCCTGGTTCGGCCCAAATAGCAGTCGTCGAGGCACGCGAGATCACGCCGGATTTGCCATCTGACGAGGAGCCGATCTGCTGGCGGTTGCTCACTTCGCACACCGTGGCCAAGGTCGAAAATGCCTTGCAAATTGTGGCCTGGTACGCTTGTCGATGGAAAATTGAGTTGTTTTTTGCCGCTGCAAAATCTCGGGGACTCGACCTGGAGCACGCGCTGATCGAACACGCGCCCCGCTTAAAAAAACTCGCTGTTTTAGTCGCTATGGCCACTGTTCAAGTCATTCAACTCCTTCAAGCTCGGGACGGAAACTCCCAGCAACTTATCTCTGATGTTTTTTCCGTCGAAGAAGCAGACTTGATCGCCAAGATCAACCCTAAACTCGAAGGAAAAACGATTTTGCGTAAAAATCCGCACCAGCCCCATTCCCTTGCTTTCGCAACTTGGGTCATCGCTCGACTCGGTGGCTGGAAAGGCTATAAAACACACAGGCCTCCGGGAATCGCTACGATTTCCAAAGGCCTGATTAGATTCTTTCAAATCAAAAACGCAGCTGCGTTCTTTGATGATTGATTGTGTAGATACCGCAGGGAGTTTCCGGGGCGGGCTTTTTTTGTCCAATCAAATGAAATCACCAACATGCTCTAATCCTGAACCCGATGCACCTGAATCTTGATTCCGTTTACCACATTTCTTCTCGTATACCTTTGTTCCAGGAAGCATGTGGGCAGGAGTGTGTCAAACCTCAAATCCCGCTGATTGTCCCCTCCTTTCCGCCATCACTTGAGCCATGGCGCTTTGGGCTCGGACGCTTGGGAGAGGATCCGGGAGAAATGCGAAGCAAGAAAAAATAATTCTATATGATTGGCTATTCCCTGTATCACAGATTAAATACGAAGCAAGAAATTGCTCATCACACACCGGGTATCCCTACCATAAAACATTTTATCGAGGAGGAAAAATGGAAGGACTATATCAATAGCCATCCAGATTTCTTCTTTGAATATGATACACCAATGGGAAAATTAGGGAGAGAGGACAAGGAAGATCCTTTAAATCCACAGTATTACTTCGCCCGTGCATTTTATGGCAACAATCCCGGAAAGGGGTATTCCGATACTGAAATTGTATATTTTGGATATAAAATTACATTTCAATTTCCTGTTACAACCCCAAAACGATTAGATATGATGTGGGAAATGGCGCATGCCTTGGATTGTCATTTCGTAAAGGGAAATAGTACCATAATAGATGAACAAAAATTTCAAAAATTGAAAGCGAAATATGACAGGTCCAAAAAATAACCGCATAGTTGCTTACCCAAAGCGGGCGGCTGCCTTCCCCGCCCTCAAAAACGCATAACCCCACGCTTCCATTTCCAGCGCCTCGTACTGCCGGATCGACGCCACCAGATTCCCCATCCGCACACTGTCCACAATCCCCAAACGCCGCATGATGCGTCCCCAGGGCAGCCAGCGCCTGCACAGTTCGTGCAAATTGCGCAGCGACACCCTCACCTGCGGCGTCACATTTTTTTCCGAAAAAACGGCGAAGCCGGCCGCCAGGGCGTGCTGCCGGTGTTCTTCCGCAGTATCCAGGTCCGGAATAGCCCAGGGGCGGAGCCAGGCGGCCAGCAGCGCTTCCTGTTCAGGCCGCAGGGACCGGGCGCTGCGTACGTATTCCGCGATCACCAGCTGCCCGCCGGGTTTCAGCAGGCGGTACGCTTCGCGGTAAAAGGCGCTTTTTTGTTCGGCGTGGCAGAGGCTTTCGCAGGCCCAGACCACGTCGAAGGAGGCGTCCGGGAAAGGCGTGGCCCTGTAGTCGGCCTCCAGAAAAGACACGCCGGACAGGCCGCGTTGGCGTTTTTCGCGCTGGCAATCCGCCAATTGTCGCGTCGAAATATTGATCCCCAGCACTTCGCATTGCAGGTTTTCGGCCAGCCAGAACGCCGCGCTGCCACGTCCGCAACCGGCGTCGAGCACCCGCGAACCAGGGCGGATTTCGGCAAATCCGGCGAGGGCACGGTTCAGGTTGTCCAGGGCGGCGCCGTGCCGGCCGGCATTTTCATCGTAATAGCCGAAGTGCACGGCGTTGCTCCGGCTGCCGCCCCACACGACGCGGTAGTCGAAGGCAGTTTTTTCATAGTAGGTGCGGACGTCCGGGTGCATGGGACAAAGGTGGAAAATGGTTGTAAAAAGTGAACCGCAAAGGCGCGAAGGCGCAAAGAATTCGCGAACTCTTTGCGCCTTGGCGCCTTTGCGGTTTATTCTTTTCCGACTTTTGCCCCCGATGCAACGAACTCCCTGGCTTCGGAACCCCTGGACATGGCTCGGCTTCGGGCTGCTCTGCGTGGTCGCGCGCGGCCTTTTTCTCGACCTGATGGACGTGGACGCGTCCCAATACGGCTCCATTGCCATGGAAATGGTACAGGACGGCTCCTGGCTTCAGGTGCATCACCGCCACGCCGATTACCTCGACAAGCCGCCGCTGCTGTTCTGGAGTTCGGCGTTTTCCTTTCTGCTGTTCGGACTGTCCAACTGGGCGTACAAACTGCCCTCCCTGCTCGGCGCCGCCGCGGGTGTGTACGGCCTTTACCGTTTTGCAAAACTGTTTTATTCGGGGGAAACGGCGCGGAACGCAGCCTTTATCCTGTCCTCCGCACTGGGCCTGATCATCATCCTCAACGACGTGCGCACCGACACTCTGCTGCTCGGTATGACGGCCTGCGCCGTGTGGCAACTCGCTGAATATCAACAACTCAATCGTTGGAATAAGCTCCTGGGCGCCGGCTTCTTCGCAGGCCTCGCGATGCTGGCCAAAGGGCCCATCGGGCTGGTCATGCCGGCCTTCGCCCTGGGCACGCAACTGCTCATGACCCGCGACTGGCGCGGCATTTTCCGCTGGCAGTGGCTGGTGGCCGCCGCTGTGGCGGGTCTGTTGCTGGCGCCGATGTGCTGGGGACTTTACCAGCAGTTCGACGCGCAGCCGGATAAGGTTTTTCACGGCAAAACGGGCGTGTCGGGACTGCGCTTTTTCTTTTGGGAACAAAGTTTCGGGCGTATCACCGGGGAGAGCGAGTGGAAAGACGATTCCTCGCCGCTGTATTTTCTGCACGTGTACCTCTGGGCGTTTTTGCCCTGGTCGCTGCTGCTGATCGGCGCGTTATGGACCCGCCTGCGCGAGGTTTTTCAACAAAAACTCCGCCTGCCGGCGGGCGACGAGGCCTATTCCCTCGGCGGTTTTCTGCTCACTTTCGCGGCCCTGTCGATGTCGCGGTACAAGCTGCCGCATTATATTTTTATCACCCTGCCCTGGGCGGCGGTGCTCACGGCGCGCTTTTTGTCGCGGGCGCCCCGGCGGTTTTGGATCGTGGCGTTTTACCTGACCTTGGCGGTGATGCTGCTCGTCTCCTTTCTCCTGGTCGGATTTATTTTCCCCACCGGCAACCTGCTGATGTGGGCGGCGCCTGTCGCGGCGACTGTTTTTTTAGCCGTAAAAATGTTCCGCCAGGCTTTCCCGGAAAATGCGGAAGCGCTGGTGCAACGCGGCCTGGTGGTCGTGATCGCGGCCGTTTTTGTGCTCAATTTTCATTTTTACCCCAACCTTCTGCCCTACCAAAGTACGAGCACGGCAGCTCATTTTGCCCGCGAAAACGGCATTCCTGTGGAAAAAATCGCTCATTTCCGCCGCCACGGCCACGCTTTGGATTTTTACGCGGGCCGCATTCTGCCTCAAATGGATTCGCCCGAACAGATCGTCGCCACCCGCGCCGCGCAGGGCGAACTCTGGCTCTACACGACCGCCGACGGCAAGGAGGAACTCGAACACGCAGGCGTGCCTTTTGAGGTGGTCGCCTCCTTCAACCACTTCCAGGTGGCGTTGCTGAAGCCCGCTTTTCTCGACCCGGCCACTCGGCCCACCACGTTGCGGCAGGTGTATCTGCTGAAGGTGTTAGGGGATTGATTCGATTGTACGATTGATTCGATTGTACACGATCGCGTACAATCGAATCAATCGAATCAATCGAATCAATCGAATCAATCGAATCAATCGAATCAATCGAATCAATCGAATCAATCGAATCAATCGAATCAATCGAATCAATCGAATCAATCGGATCAATCGGATCAATCGATACATTTGGGAAAGTTTTCAACAACTCCTCTTCCACCAAATGCCCATGCCTGACTCCCCACCCGCCATCGCCTGGGACGACCTGCTCGACGACCTGCGCGATCAGCAATGCGTCCTGTTCGTCGGCCCCGACATCGTACAAGTGAATGGCCGGCCACTCAGCGAAGCGGCCCGCACATATGTGAAAAGCCAAAGCCAGGAAGGCCAGATCGTGCAGGATTACGAACGCGACGGCTTTTTCCTCTTCAAGGACGGCGCAGCCAAAACCAACGCGCGCCGTTATCTCAAGCGTTTTTACCGCGACACGGCCATTGACGACGGCATTTTCCGGCAAATTCTGGAAATCCCCTTTCACCTGGTTGTATCGATCAATGCCGATACCCTGCTCGACGACGTGGGCTACCGCTACGGCGTGCGGCACCGCTTCGGTTATTTTAAAAGCCGCAACCGCGCCGTGGAAGAGGTGGAGGCGCCCAGTTCCGCCACGCCGCTGTTCTACAACCTCTGCGGCTGTAAAAACCAGGACGACTCGCTGCTGCTGGATTATGAGGATTTGTACCAACTCCTGCAGTCGGCCCTCGGCACGCCGGGCCTGCCGCAAAAACTGCTGGAAACGCTCGGTTCTGCGCGCACTTTCCTGTTTCTCGGCTTCCAGTTCGACAAATGGCACACGCAATTGCTGCTGAGGCTTTTGCAGGGCGGCCGAAGCGATTTGAGCAATCTGGTTGTCAAAGCGCAGGTGGCAGACGAGGACACGCGGGTGTTCCTCGTGAATCAGTTCAACATCCAGTTCCTCGGCGGCCAGTTCGATTTTTTCGCCGAACTCTACGAGCACTGCCGGACCGAACGCATGCTCCGGCGCCTGGCGCCCGCCCTCGGCGGCGACGCCACGGGCATCGTGCAGCACGTGCAAAACAACGCCCTCGACAGGGCCCTTGAACAGCTCGAAGAAACCGCCCGGCGGCAAAACAACGACGAAGCGATCAAAGCCGCCACGATGCTCATGAGCCGCTTCCGCCACTGGAGCGATGAAAGCGAAAAAGGCAAAATGGACAGTCGCGACGCCTTCGTGGAGCGCAACCGCATCGTGGACGCCATCCTGGAAACCGCCCAACAACTGCCCGGAACGCCATGAATGTCACCCCTGCCAAAAATGCCCTGTACCGCTACCCGGGTGTCCGGCCCTTCGAAGCCGCCGACCGCGACGTGTTTTTCGGGCGCGACCGCGACCGCGACGACCTGCTGGGCCTCATCGTTTTGGAAAAACTCGTGGTGCTGTTCGGCAAGTCGGGCTACGGAAAAAGCTCCCTGCTGAACGCTGCCGTGCTGCCGGCCCTCGAAGCCAGAGGTTACGGGTCGATGACCCTGCGCATCGGCACCTTCGCGAAGGGGCAATTGTCGCCGGCGGAATTGATTGTCAATCGTTTGAAGGAAAAAATCAAACCATCGTCCGAGTTGAAATTTCTCGAAAAAATTTCTCCCGAAGGTTCCCTTTGGTACGAGTTCAAGCGCCGGGAAGCGCCGCCCGTCGTACTGGTTTTTGACCAATTTGAAGAATATTTTCAGCAGCCCCCGGCCCTGCGCCGCGAATTTGAAGACCAGCTCGCCGAGCTGCTCTACACCGAAATTCCGCAATCGGTGCTCGACAATTCCCTCGACTGCACGGACGAGCAAATGGCCCTGCTCCTGCGCCCGCTCGACGTGCGCGTCGTGTTTTCCATCCGCGCCGACCGCCTGAGCGAGCTCGACAGCATGAAAACCCGCCTGCCGGCTATTTTGCAAAAACGCTACGAACTGCGCGCCCTCTCCCGCGAACAGGCCCGCGAAGCGATCGAAAAACCGGCCGACCAGGTGGGCGATTTTGTGTCGCCACGCTTCACTTACGCCCCCGAAGCCCTCGATCAGATCCTGCGCGACCTGCTGCGCAGCAACCAGGCCCAGCAATCCGGCGTCGAAGCATTCCAATTGCAAATCGTGTGCGACCACCTCGACAGCCGGGTCGCCGCCGGCCAGGTGCCCGACCGCGACCACGACGGCCGCCCCGACGTGGGCGTCGCCGACCTGCCCGATTTTGAGCATGTTTTTGGCGAATACTACGCGCGTCGCCTCGACCACCTGCCGCCAGAAAGCCGCGCGGCCGCGCGCCACGTGATCGAAGAGGAGCTGATTTTTGAAAACGAACAGACCGGCGAAGCCCGCCGCATCAGCCTCGACAAGGATATTTTGCTTCAAAACGCCGTGACCTTCGGCGCTACGGAGACCCTGCTGAACGATCTCGAAAACACTTTCCTGCTGCGCCGTGAGCCCAATCCGCTCGGCGGCTTCAACTACGAGATCAGCCACGACACACTGCTCGGCCCGGTGCTCCGCGCCAAGCACGAGCGACAAGCCGCCGAGGGCGCTTCCCGCGCCGAACGCGAGCGCGCCGCCGCACTCGAAAAAGTGCGCGAAGCCGAAGCCCAGGCCCGCCGCGAAGCCCTGCGCCGCCGCCGTGCGAACCTGCTGGCTTTGGCGGCTTTGGTCATGGCCGGTTTGGCCATTGTGGCTGCGGTTTTTGCTATAAACGCCCAGCGCCAGGCGGCTGCAGCCTTGCAGCAATTCCAAACGGAACAAGCCGAAAAGAACCGCCTTCGCCTGCAGCAATTGCTGACCGATGCCCAGACCTACCTCGCTTCCGGCGACACTGCACTGGCACTCGGCAAACTCGGAGAAGCGCGGGCGATTGATTCCACCAATGTGGAATTGAAAGCATTGGAAAAGCAGATGGGCGCTAGCCACATGTTTGAGTAAAACCCTGAATCTATTAATCTTAACTCAAACTGCCTCCTAACTCAACCTGCCTCGTAGCAGCGTGTCTTTCAGAGCACAAACTCTTGTATGAAAACCATCTTATCCGCCCTTTTCACCTGCTTCCTCGCAGCCGGCCTGGCCCAATCGCCCTGCCCCGACTACGAGCGCCTGCGCGCCGAGGCCGAAACGGCTGTGCGCGGGCAGCACTACGCCCTGGCCATCCGCAAGTTCAACTCGGCCAAGGTGTGCGACCCCGCCAAAACCAAGGAGATCGACGCCCGCATCATCGAGGTGTTCGACCTGGTGGAAGCCCAGCGGCAGCAATCGGAAGACAATGCCCGACTGGCGGCCCAAAAAGAACAGGAAGCCCGCCGTGCCCTGCAAAAAACGGAGACGCTGATCGGGTATTTCGATTTTCACGAGGGCAGGGCCTGGGCCTACCGCGACGGAAAATTTGCCGTGATCGACCGCGAAGGCCGGCTGCTGACCGCCTTCGTTTTCGAAGAGCCGCAGCCTTTTCAGGAGAGCGGAGTGGCGCTGGCGCGAAAAGACGGGCAGTACTGCCTGGTGAATCAACAGGGCAAAGTGGCGGATACCTACGATTACATTTTTCCGACCAGCGCGGGCGGGTATATGACGCGCAAAAATTCAAAGTACGTCATGCTGGACCGGAACGGCATACCGGCCAGCCCACGTTGGTTTGACGTGATAGGTGATTTTTCCGAAGGAATGGCATCGGCGGGAGCCTGGATGACGACGGCAGAATTGTACGGTTTTATTGATAAAAACGGCAAGCAAGTGGTTCCGCCGCGCTACAGCGCAGTGGGCAACTTTTCTGAAGGCCTGGCCTGGGCAGGCGTACAGGAAGGGGACAGCGTGCGATGCGGCTATATCAATAAAGAAGGCAAAGAGGTGATCCCGCCCCAATTTCTCAATGCCACCGATTTCCACAATGGCCTGGCCTGGGTGCGAAAAGACTGGAAATGGCGCATGATCGATAAAAGCGGCCGCAACGTTTCGCTGCTGTATGACGAGTACGAACCCTTGCCTTCCGGGTTGATCAAAGTTAAAACAGGGGAACAATTCGGTCTGGTCGATCCAAACGGCCGGGAGCTGGCGCCGCCCAAATACGACAGGATGGAGGATTTTTCCGAAGGCCTGGCCTGGGTAAAAAAAGACAGCTTGTGGGGCATCATCGACAGCAGCGGCCACGAATTGGCCCCGCCGCAATTCCGATACTATTATGTCACGGCCTTTTCAGGAGGGATGGCCAGGGTGAGCAACGGGAAAAAAGAGATCGGGGTGACGAAGGCCGGGAAGGAAGTCGAAATCCCCATCAAAAAATACATTAGCGTCGGGGAGTTTAACGACGGGGTAGCCATCGTGTATAGTCAATACGGTTTATTTGACGAATTTGGATTCGGACTCATTGACAAAAACGGGAAGGAATTGATAACGCCACAGTACAGCGAACTGGGCCCTTTTTCCGAAGGAATGGCAAAGGCGAAAAAGAACGGGATGTACGGTTTTGTTGACAAAACGGGCCAGGAAGTGGCGGCGCCCCAGTATTACGAGGTGAGCAATTTCTCCGACGGCACGGCCTGGGTCAAAACGGATACCTCCTATCATCTCATCGATAAGAGCGGCAAAGTGGTGTTTACTTTCCCATACGACGGGATGTCCGACTTTTCCGACGGAACGGCCAGAGTGTCGAAAGACGGGAAATACGGGCTGGTGGACAGAACAGGGAAAATCGTCGTGCCGCTGCAATATGACTTCATTTGGAACTTTTCAGAAGGCGTGGCGCAGGCCCTAAGGGATTCTTTTTATGTACTGCTGGACAAAAACGGAAAGGAGATCGCTGTGCTTTCATACGATGGCATGGAAGGCTTCTCCAATGGCGTTGCCAAAGTTCAAAAAATCAATAAGTATGGTTTGATAG
Organism: Saprospiraceae bacterium; assembly: GCA_044224705.1. Classification (GTDB taxonomy): domain Bacteria; phylum Bacteroidota; class Bacteroidia; order Chitinophagales; family Saprospiraceae; genus M3007. Next base: position 8,477 of record JBGAJY010000050.1, on the reverse strand, counting down.
ATAAAAACGGCAAAGTCCTGGTGGGGCCGAAATACGATGGGATCGACAACTTTACAGAAGGAATCGCCAAGGTGTTGAAAGACGGAAAATATGGCCTGATCGACAAAACCGGAAAGGAATTGACCAAACCGCTGTTCGATGCTATCGGCGATTTTTCCGAAGGAATCGCCCAGGTACAAAAAGACGGCAAATTGGGGTTTATTGACAAAACCGGCCAGGTCATCATCGCCCCTCAATTCGACGAGGTCGAGGATTTCCACAACGGCGCCGCCACAGTCCGGCGTTTCGGCGAACCCTTCCGCATCAATACGCGCGGCCAGCTGATCGTCGATGATACCCCCGATCAACCGGGCCAATAAAAAAACGGGCGCCCCGCTCAGCAGGACGCCCATTTTTACTCATCGCTCATCGTTCATCACTCCTCACTCCTCACTATTCCTCTCCTTCAAACGCATCGAAGTCGAACAGCAGCGAGAAGCGCAGCGTGTTGTCGAGCGGGTTGCGTTGGTTGGTGGTGGGCACCAGGTAGGAGAAGTTGAGGCCGAAGATGTTGTATTTCACGCCGAGGCCCACGCTGAAATACTTGCGGTTGCCTTTGGACTGGTTTTCGTAGAAATAGCCCATGCGCACGGCGAACTGGTCGTCGTACCAGTATTCAGCGCCGATGCCGCCGGTGATTTCCTTGATCTCTTCGCTGAAACCGCCCGGCGCGTCGCCGAAGGATTTGAACACGCCGCGAACCGAGGAAAGTTGTTTGTAGTCGGGGATGCCGTCGTTGTCTTCGTCGATGGCGGGGGTGGGCGTGGGCACCAGGAGTTTGTTGAGGTCCGTGGTGAAGGTCAGGGTGTTGTAGTCGTCGAGGTTGAATTTCCAGGCGAAGCCCAGGCCGAGGTTGGTCGGGATGTAGTCGCGGTTCACCGAGTTGGTGTAGGTGATTTTGGAGCCCAGGTTGGTGATGGCGCCGCCGATGGTGAGTTCGCTCGGGTTTTTGGTGGATTTGATTTTCGTTTTATAGGTAAACGAAAGATCCGCTGCGCCGGCCACGCCGGGTTTGATCTCCGTGCGCTGACCGTCGCTGCTCACCGACTGGCCGCTGGCCAGGTTGGAGTAGATGAATTTGGCGCCGATGGCGGCCGAGAATTTGTCGGTCAGTTTGCGGGAGTAGGCGCCGGTGACCTCGAATTCGTTGGGGCGGCCCTGGCCGAGCGAGGCGCCGTCTTCGTTGGTGAATTCGATATCGCCCAGCGAGAAATAGCGCAGGCCCAGGCCGACGGTCTGGAATTTATCGAGCTGCACGTATCCGGCGAGGTAGGCGAGGTACACGTCCTGCAGGCCGAGGTTGCGCATCCAGGGCGTGTAGGTGGCCGAGATGGATACTTTTTTATCGGCAAAAGCCAGTTTCGACTGGTTGTAGTGCATGCCGTTGGGGTCGGCGGAGGTGGCGATGCCCACGTCGCCCATGCTGCCGCCGCGGGCGTCGGGTACGATGCGCAGGAAAGGCACCGCCGAGGTGACGGCGTTGGCGCAGTCTTCGCCCGTGGGGAAGCGCTGGCCGGTGACGGGATCGTAGCTGTATCCCTTCCCGTCGATACATTTATGCTGAATCTGGGCGGGCAAAGCCGTTGCGGCCACGAGGCCGAGCGCAACCAGCATCAACTGTACGTGCATTTTTTTCATGATCGGATTCCAATAAATTTAGTGGCAAAAATTCGGTTTTGATTTTCCAGGCGAAGATTTCACACTGCAAAAAGCGTGCAAAAATACGGCATGGACGCTATTTCTGGGCCAACCGGATTCGGGTGACCTGCTTTTGACACCGCGGAGGGGAATTGGGTTGTCTGGAGACTGAAAAAAACTTGCGGGAAGGCTATTCCCCGCTGGTGAAGAAAATTTAACCTGCTCGATTGCCCGGTGTGGTATAAACTTGTAAACCGTTTCGGCGCGAGACAATTACGAATCTATTCTTTCATTCTTTAACCGATCAGCACATGAAAAACGCTTCATCCGCCCGTTTGGGCCAGTCCCGTTATGGGGAAAAAGTTACCCCAAGATGGAATCTCGTCGATAGCGGCAATAGCAGCACACTGCTCAATTCGGTCAACCCCTCCCTGCTGGTGTTTCCGATCCTGAGCTATTCGAACCGGAACATCTCCATCAAAGGCTCGCTGACCATGGATCAAAACTACAGTTTCACCGGTTGCGATTTTTGTATGAACAAATCGGCGCGCATCGTCTCCATGGCCAAGGCCCTGTCTTTTCTGACCAATACCATTCTGCACGAGGCCCAATGCGATCACAAGGGTTTCGCCTGGTACGGCGTGGAAGTTCAAAGAGGGCGCCTTTTTGGCACAGGCGCCACGTTTACAGGCGCTTACAACGCTATTTATACGCCGCCCAACCCCGTGGGCCTTCCCAGCTACTGGCTGACCAGCTGTAATTTTGTCAGCAATTACCTTGGCTTGAAGGTGATGGCCCCGACGACCTTCTCTATTTTTACCGACAATACCTTCGGGTCGGGCGCCGGGATGCTCAACTGGCCGCCCCTGGAATCCAGCCCCTGCACCTGGGTGTCGCTGATCAGCAAACCCACCAACCCGGAGCCGTTTGCCGGTATTTACGCGGAGACGCCCGCCAACCAGGCGGTGGTGTCGGTCAACCTGCCGGTCGCCGCAAATCCCAACAACTTTCTTAACCTGTCCAACGGGATTTACCTGGTCGATGCCAATTCCTTCATCCAGGGCTGCCGGTTTGAAAACATGCTGACCGGAGGATATACGAACGACGACGGGTTTGGGGTCGCACTGTTTACTAACAATACGCGGAGTCTGGAACAGGTGGGATTGGGAAAAACGTCGGCAACCCTCACTTTCGATAATTGCCTGCACGCTGTTTATGTCAGCATGGAGCCGCAATATGCGGGAGGGGATGTGTACTTGAACAGCTATGATAACCGGATGAACGTGGATCAGGGCTATACTTTATTGTGTGCGAATTCACAGATTAGCCAGGGCAGTTTCATCAATAATAATGATATTGTTTTTAATGGCTTCTTTGGTATATATATGGAGAATGCCGCGCCGACGAGCGGGTTGAGTATTACCCGAAACCGGATCACTTCAACCAATGCCGGCACCAGCGTTCATTTGGAAAACTTCCTTCCGATGGGATTAGGGGCGGATTACAGGGTTTCCGTTCTGGGCAATTTAAGTACCGGAGCAGGTACAGATGGTTTCTTCGACGGTGTCAACGGTGTAACAATGATCAATTTTAGCAACGTATTGGTAGAACGTAACACGATCGAAGATTTTACTCAGGCCGGGGTTTTTGTTCAGACCAGCCCTGACAATGACATTCGGTGCAATGAAATTACAAGCGCTAACGGGCTGGTTTCCATCTTCAATGAGACTTCGGCCAATATGCTCATCGATTACAACGAAACCGAGGCTACCAATCAGGGTATTACGGTATCTGATGCTTCCAACAACTCTACTATCGATTGTAATCAAATCGGCTCGCATAATACAGGCCTGTTTTATGATGCGACTGCAATCACAGGCGCTGAGTTGCCGGGGCTTTTAAGTGCGGGCAATACTTGGACGGGCACTTATGGAACCTGGGCGGCTTTTAATTCGAATCCAGCTTTTCTTAGCTCCCAGTATTTCTATCGGACCGGCGAAATAAATGTGGCACAGACCTCACCATCTTTCTGGTTCACACTTGTCACCAACGGCGTGACTTGCGGCGAAGACTGCCCTTCCGTCGGGGAACTGGCGCGCAGCGCCACTGAACTGGACCATCAGATTGCTGATGGCACCCTGGATATGGAAGGATTGCCGGGCTACCTGCTCAGAACGGCTCTTTACCGCGACCTGCTTTACTACCCCGCGTTGCTGTCAGGCGATGCGATTCTTCAAAATTTCTATGAAACATTCGAAACTACGAACGCCGGTGAGCTGGTAGCCCTTGACAAGGCCACCGCGGATGCATTTATCCTGAGCCCGGACCAGCAAACGGAATGGGATGCGGCGCAGTACGATCTGACCACTGCCTTTGCCAGCTGGGCGGTACTGGACAGTCTGGTCCAGGCCGGAGAAGCCGATACCGAAGACGACCAGGCGGATGATCGTGCTGGCCTGATGCAGCAAATTCTTTCGGTAGAAGATATTCTTGACGCGCTATATGCTGAAAACCTGGCTGAACGGGTCTCGGCTGCACCTGGGCTGCTCTCCATTCTCGCAGGTATCGACCCGGCGGCGCAGTACGAAGCCAATCAAAAAGAACTCGAGGCGTTGATCTTGTCGACTGTTTTTGTCGATCAGCTTCCCTCGGATGACCAGACGGAGCAAATCCGACAGATCGCCGAACAATGCGCCGACGAAGGCGGCCCGGCCGTTTTGCGGGCTCGTGTCTGGTATTATTTGCTGACGGGTACCCGCTTGAACCCGGCCTGCGGTGGCGCTGAAGAAAGCAAGGCGAAAGATCAGGACAAGGAAAAACGCGCGACTCCGTCTTTGACCCTTAGTCCGAATCCCGCACAGGATAAAATCCTGGTGCAGCTGACCCATGCAGCCACACGACCGAACGGCCACCTGGAAATACTTGACGCCGCCGGAAAAACATATTGGGTTGCCGATCTTACTTCAGGAAATTTCTCGACGGAAGTAAACACGGCGGCCTGGGCCAATGGGGTGTATTTCTGTCGCTTCATGGAAAACCATAAGGTAAGCGCTACGGCAAGGGTTACCATCCAACACTGAATTTGATCATTTTATTCATCAGGCATCCCTGACTATGTCGGGGATGCCTTTTAATGTTTTTAAAATGAAGAAGTTATATGTTATTTTCATATTATCATTATTTGTATCAAACTTGTTTTCTCAAAAACACGACAACTGGTGGATTTCTGTTGCCGGTGGCTTGGATAACGACCCTCTACATGCCCCTTACCCTGCCACATTTACTAATTTCGATACTTCGCTGCCTACTGTTAACTATGAAGCTTGCCCTTTCCCAGGTCACTCAATGAAGCTGGCCATGAGCGATCAGGAAGGTAATTTTCTCTTTTACAGCAATGGCTATAAAATCTATCATCCGGATGGCTCGGTTATGGACAATGGTACGGGGATTACGCAGGATACTTTTCCGTCCTGGTATCCGGCCAGCCCGCCTATATTAATGGGCATCATGGGTTTGTCTCGACCGGCCCATCAGGATGATTATTATATCCTCCATCTGGAAGGTGGACCGGGCTTCTATGACAGGAGGCGACTCATTCTCAGCCTAGTAGTAGGCCTCACTAGTCCGCAGACCGGTACAGTAGCTTTTAAAAATAAACCCTTGATCACCGATGGACATTGGTTGGAATACTTCCAGGCCACACGGCACGCCAACGGTCGCGATTGGTGGGTAGTGACCTCCGATGCAGATTCGGTGTCGCACTTGCGCACCTTTTACACGTTTTTCCTCGGGGCCGATACGGCCTACATGGCTCATGCACAACTGTTCGATGACTACGAACCCGTGGCGCCCGCCTGGCAAAATTGGACCTGGCAACGCGTATTCACGCCTGATGGCAAATATCTGATTACTATTGATTTGAACAACGGCGTTCGTATTCACCCTTTCGACCGCTGCACGGGCGAACTGGGACCGTTGCTTACCCTGCCTTACCAGCGTTCCGGTCTGGCTGGGCTGGGCGGCGTAGCCGTTTCGCCTAATTCACGGTTTTTGTATGTTAATACCGACTATAAAATTTTTCAATACGATCTTTTGGCTGCCGATATCACCGCTTCGGTGGATACCGTGGCGATATACGATGGGTTTTTAGACCCGCAAGGTGGGGGCATTCCCACGGTTTTTACTTTTCCCACCCTGGCTCCCGATGGCAAAATTTATTTTACATCCGGCAGCAGTTTTTTCATGCACTACATTGCCCATCCCAATAAAAAGGGCGACGCCTGCCAGGTAGTGCAACACGGCATACCCCTGCCCACTTATTATATAGGCCCCGTTTACTTCCCCAACTACCGCCTCGGCCCCCTCGACGGCTCCTCCTGCGACACCCTCGGCCTGAACAACGAGCCCTTGGCCGATTTCTGGTGGTTCACCGACAGTACGCTGTCGGTGGAATTTGCCGACAACTCTTCCTACGAACCCTCGGAATGGCACTGGGATTTCGGCGACGGCGGCATGAGTCAGGATACCAGCCCCGTGCACGTGTTCCCGGCGGCAGGGACTTATACGGTTTGCATGAAGGTAAGCAACCAGTATGCCGCCGACACGGTGTGCAAGCAGGTGACGGTGGGCATGACGGGTATCCAGGAGGCGAATACATCGGAGGCAATCCGGCTCCTGGTCGCGCCGAATCCTGCCGATGAGCGCATTTTGGTCCAATGGGCCGGTCTGCAACTTCACGCGGATGCCCGCCTGGAAGTGTACGACTTGCTGGGTATTCGCCATAAGAACGTCCCTGTCGGCAGATCAGCGTCTTTTGCCGAAGTGTCTGTGGCGGATTTGCCGGCGGGTTTGTACTTCTGCCGCTTGGTGGGACAGGGACGTTTGCCGTCTGCGGTCAAATTTCTGGTGCTCCGCTGAACCCTGACCAAGCTATAAAAAGAGTTCGTCCATGATTCACCAAAACAGGGCGTAAAACTGCAGCCACAACCATCCCCATGCCGGTTTGTTATTTCACAACGCTTTTCCGGCCTGTCCCGCCTCCTTGGGGCGACCGTTTTTTATCTGCACCAATCTTGTTTTTATCCGATGAAAAGACCTCTTCTGTTACTTGCACCTGTTTTTTTTCTTGGACAAATCTGCTTCGCCCAAAACAGCGTCCTGGATTCTTCTTTCAATGCCACGGGCATTGTCACCACCACCTTCGGCACCCAGACTTCCGACCGGGCTTACAGCATAGCCGTTCAGCCCGACGGCAAATCTGTTGTGGCGGGTCATACTGCGGGCGGCAGTATCGGCAGTACGCGGAGTTGCCTGTCGCGCTACCTGAACAACGGCAACCTGGATCCCGCATTCAGTAGCGACGGCAAAGTCACCTTGCTCGTGGGCGAGGCCTGCGAGGCCCATGCGCTGGCTTTACAACCCGATGGCATGATGGTCATTGCCGGTTTTTACGTGTTGTCCGATGTGTACTATCCTTTCGCAGCGCGTTTCAAGTCCAACGGCGCACCCGACAATACTTTCGGGATCAATGGCGTGGCCAAGTTGCCTGTTCCGGGTTTTGCAGAGTCGGTCGTCGTCCAGTCCGACGGCAAAATCCTGCTCGGAGGCCATTCCGAAGGCCGGATGATGCTGTTGCGTCTGCTCCCCGGCGGTTCGCCCGATCCGGCTTTTGGCAATGCGGGCCTGGTGTTCAGTGATTTGGGCAGCGACCGCGACGATCGCATCCAGGCGCTTGCCTTGCAGCCCGACGGTAAAATTGTGGCCGCGGGATCCAGCATGATTTTCCCGACGAGCTCCTGGGCATTGCTGGTCCGTTTCCTGCCGGATGGCAGTCTCGATGCGGGTTTTGGTCAGGGCGGATTCGCCCAGGTACAAGCCGCCGCAATAGAGGCGGTCGAGGACCTGGCCATCAGCGCTGGGGGAAGTATTGTCGTGAGCGGAAGTGTGAATCAGAACGAGGTGTGGTCGCTGCTGGTCGCCCGTTTCAAGGCCGACGGCGTACTCGATTTGAATTTTGGCGACAACGGTTTCTTGCTGCGTAACTATGATTTGTCCACTTATGGCAAAAGCATCGGCCTGCTGCACGACGGCCGTATCGTGGTGGTGGGCTCCGTGTACAAGGGCTTTAAAAATGATTTTTTGGCAGCGCGTTTTACGCCCGACGGGGCCGATGATCCCAGCTTCGGCGACGATGGCAAGGCCCTGCTCTCGCTGAACACTTTTTACGACGTACTGCTCGATTTAGCGGTGCTGCCCGACGACCGCTTTGTGGCCGCCGGCCATTACCTGCCATTTACGAATGGCCATGTCGTCATGCGCTTTACGGACAAAGCGGTGACAAGCGGGCTGGATGTCGTCGCCACCGCTGATGCATTCCGCGTATTTCCCAACCCCTTGCAGGAAAACTCGGCGCTGTATTTTCAGGCATCAGCAAACCGGCAAGTCCTCGCTGTTTGTCTGATGGATGCCGGCGGCAGGATTTTGCGGCAATACGTTCCTGTCTCCGATATGCCGGCCGGCGAACAGATGTTGCCTTTGCAGGCTGGAAACGTGCCGGCAGGAGCTTATTTCCTCGTTGTTCGTACGGACGCGGGGCTGTACGCCCTGCCGCTCGTGCGCTGAACCACGGAGTTTTTTTGACCACATAAAGGACACATGAAGGGCACATAAAGGAAAAGGGGAGGGATGCTCTTTGCAATTTTCAAGGTTTCCGTTTCAACAAAGCCAGGTTATCGCAAAGAGCATCCCTCCCCTTTTCCTTTATGTGCCCTTCATGTGTCCTTCATGTGGTCAAAAAACAA
>JBGAJY010000049.1:0-28618 GCA_044224705.1 Saprospiraceae bacterium | reverse complement strand
GAACAGGCTAAGCAGCGATCTATTCATCAGACTGGTTTAGTTTTTGGGCGGTACAGATTTTCGGTAAAACAGAGGTCTGGCGAACTGTATTTCCCCCAGGCTGTTCCGCACGTCGGCCAGCGGGGCCACGGCGACCAATCGGGTGTAGAGCAGATGCCGTTTTTCGTCCCAAATCCAGTTTTCAATCAGACAGATTTGATGGATGTCTTCCGGTTTCACGGTATTCGAATACACCTGGACGGACTCTTCGTACGTCTCCGGGTCGAAGGTGACAAGTGTGTCCGAGCGCAAGTACATACTTTCCCGATCATCGACCGACAGGCGTTGATTTCCAGTCACATCGTACACCAAAACAGCCGTATCAGTCCGTACCCGGTGTAAAAACACCCGCATGAGCGGCAGGTCGGGGCGTTTCAGCGAGCGCAGGCCGGTGATTTCGGGGCTGGCGCCATAGGTCCGGATCTGGCGGGCCCAGATGATTTCCGGATTGTCCAGATTCATTTGCGCGGGTTTGGCTGTTTGCGCCGCCTCGGGCAAAATGAGCCAGAACAGCGTCCGGCCATTGGGCAGTGTGGGGCCTATGGCACGGGTCACAACCTCGAATTCCGCCGTTTTTTCGCGGTAAATCAACAATTGACGCACCCGGACATGAGGGCAATTCCAGGGGCCGAGTTCGTTCCGGAAAACGGAGAATTTGAATTCATTGGTCACCTGATTAAAACTCGGCATGGTATCGATTTGGGTGAGCGAACGCAGGGCATCTTCCACGCTGATCAGATTGCCCGGGTCGCGGCCGTCGGCAAGGGGCCACCGGCCTTCCATCATGACGCGGAAAAGCCGGCTCATCAGCATTTCGGGGTCCTCGGCCAGTTTTTCGGCAGGCGTGGTATTCACCGTTTTCAGGACGGTACTGTGGTTCAGCGAATCGTCTGCCCAATCATAAATCGATGGCTCAGGCGAGATCAGGAGTTCAATTTCTGCGGCCCAACTGACCGTGGGATCGGCCAGGATCTTGTCGTACTGGGCAAAAGAGGAGAAGGCTGCAAGACAGGCGAGCACACAAAGCCGTATTTTTTTCATTGGCATTGCTTTTTAAACAGATTTGGGTAATAATCGTCAATAAACTAATCTGGAGGTCTTTTGGTACGTTGCAAACGAGACGGCCGATTGATTTTTTTCAAAATAATTTAACGGTAAAAAGCGGCTGCAGGGCGGCCAAGACCTTGATAGGATGTATTTTTGCGCCAATTTTTAAAAAACTGCCGACAGGCGGTTCAGTAATTGCTCACCGAGGATTGACAGCAACACGCGGCAAACCGCATCCAGACATAGCCTGTTGCTCCTGCAAATCAAGTCATTATGACCATCGAACCCAACAAGGTAGTCCTTGTGCACTACACCCTGACCGAAGGTGACGCCAATGGCGACAAAATCGAAAGCACCCAGGGCGGCGAACCGCTCGGCTTTATTTTCGGCATCGGCCAAATGATCCCCAGCTTTGAAGAAAACCTCTCCGGACTGAAAAGTGGCGACGCCTTCGCTTTTGGGATCAAAGCCGCCGACGCATACGGCGAATACGACGAAACCGCCCTCGTGGAGGTTCCGAAAAATATGTTTGAAATGGACGGCAAAATCCCCGACGGCCTGCTGGAAGTCGGCAACGTGCTGCCCCTGACCGACCAGGAAGGCCACCAGTTTCAGGCTACGGTGGACTGGGTAGGCCTAGACAAGGTCAAACTCGATTTCAACCATCCGATGGCCGGCGTCGACCTGTTTTTCAGCGGCACGGTGGAGTCGGTACGCGACGCCGAACCCGCCGAACTGTCGCACGGACACGTGCACGGCGCCGGGGGGCACCACCACTGATCGGGCGTTTTTTGTGATCAAGGCCTTCCCTGATCCATTTTTAAAGGGCTTTTCATTCAGAAATTGAATGGGAAGCCCTTTGTTTTTGGGGCAATTCCGCTGTAAAATTTAATAAAACACAGACCTTTCGCCCCGTAGAACAACGAAAAACATGGACAGCTACTCCAGTCACCACGGTTTGCGGCGTTACACGCTGGCCGGCCTGATTATCACCCTGGGTATTATTTACGGCGATATTGGCACTTCGCCCTTGTATGTTATGAAGGCCATAGTGGGCGAAGGCGAGCTGATCGATCGCATGGTCGTGCTGGGCGGTGTTTCGCTGGTTTTCTGGACCCTGACGATCCAGACCACCCTGAAATACGTTATGCTGACGCTACGGGCCGACAACAACGGGGAGGGGGGTATTTTCTCCCTGTACACCCTCGTACGGCGGCGGGAAAAATGGCTGCTTTACCCGGCCATTCTCGGCGGCGCAGCGATGCTTTCCGACGGCATGATCACGCCGCCCATCACCGTTTCTTCGGCCATTGAAGGACTTTCCCTTAAATTTCACGGGATCCCGACGGTGACGATCACGATCATCATCATTTCGTTGCTGTTCTTTTTTCAGCGATTCGGTACTGCCGTGGTAGGCAAAGGCTTCGGCCCCATCATGCTGGTTTGGTTCACGATGCTGGCCGTGCTGGGCATATCCCAGATCGTGCATGTGCCCATGGTGATCGAAGCCCTGAGCCCGCATTACGGCGTTCAACTGCTGATCGCGGCACCCCACAAGGCATTGCTGGTACTTGGCGCCGTTTTTTTGTGTACCACCGGAGCGGAGGCTTTGTACGCCGACCTGGGGCATTGCGGCAGGCAAAACATCCGGGTCAGCTGGATTTACGTTAAAACTACACTGGTGCTGAACTACCTGGGGCAGACCGCCTGGCTGCTTCAGCACGAGGGGCAAAAAATGCCTGAAAACCCGTTTTACGGCATCATGCCCGAATGGTTTTTGTGGCCGGGAATCATCATTTCCACCATGGCAGCCATCATCGCCAGCCAGGCTTTGATCTCAGGCTCGTTCACCCTTGTTTCGGAGGCTATCCGGTTGGGTCTGCTGCCGAAACTGACGGTGAAATTCCCCAGTACGATGAAAGGCCAGTTGTACCTGCCGGCGGTCAATACCTTCCTGTGGCTCGGCTGCGTGGGAGTGGTTCTGTTTTTTAAACACAGCTCGGAAATGGAGGCTGCCTACGGGTTGGCCATTGTACTGGCAATGTTGTGCACCACTATCCTGCTGGCGAACTGGCTCATTACGCAGCGCGTCAATGAAGTGATTGTGTGGTTTTTCCTGCTGTTCTACCTGTTTATCGAAGGACTATTCCTGACGGCCAATTCCGTGAAATTTGCCGACGGCGGTTACGTCACCGTCGGGATGGCCGCTTTGCTTTGCGGCATTATGTTGTTGTGGATCAAAGCAAAACGCATCCGGCAGCAGTATTCCGACGAAGTGCGGATCAAGGATTTTCTCGACCAGATCATTCTGCTGAGCAACGACGAAGGCATTCCGAAATACGCCACCAACCTCGTGTTCCCGAGCAGCGCCAAAAGCCCCAAAAGGGTGGAGGAAAAAATCCTGTACTCCATTCTGCAGACCCAGCCCAAACGCGCCGATGTGTACTGGTTTGTTCACATCGAGACCACCGACGAGCCGTTTACCATGGAGTACGAGGTGAATACCCTGGCGCCCGACGATGTGTATAAAGTCAATTTCCGGCTCGGTTTTCGCGTGCAGCACCGCCTGAACGTATTTATGAACAAAGTGATGACCGAACTTTTGCAAAACAACGAGCTGACGCTATACTCCCGATACCATACCCTGGCCAGCAAGTACCCGACGGGCGATATGCGATTCATCCTCATCAATGAATTCTTATCGAATGAGAATGAACTGCCCTGGTTCGAACAACTTGTCATGAGCATTTACCTCACAGTCAAAGACTGGGTCTCTTCGCCCAAAAACTGGTTTGGCCTCGACAGCGACTCCGTGGACATCGAGCAGGCCCCGCTGGTATTGCGGCCGGTAAAAGACGTTAATCTCAAGCGAATCGAACGGCACGACAAATCCTGATCCCCCGATATGAACCACCAGGGCACTCACCGGGATGATATTCATCAACTTTCCGGCACAGGTTTAATCATCACGCTGGGCATTATTTACGGCGACATCGGCACTTCCCCGCTTTACGTGATGAAGGCGCTGATCGGCGAAGGCAAAGTCGTTGATTCCTTGACCGTACTGGGTGGTGTCTCCCTTATTTTCTGGACCCTTACGATCCAAACCACGATCAAATACATCAGTCTGGTGCTCCGGGCCGACAACAACGGCGAAGGCGGGATATTTTCCCTGTATTCCCTCGTGCGGCGGCGGCGGCGCTGGCTGATGATCCCCGTCATATTGGGCGGCGCCGCGGTATTGGCGGAAGGAATGATCACGCCGCCAATTACGGTGTCTTCGGCGATCGAAGGGCTTTCCCTCAAGTTTCCCGACATACCTACCATCGGTTTCGTGATGGCCATCATTTCGGCCTTGTTTTTTATCCAGCGCTTCGGCACGGCTGCGGTGGGCAGGAGTTTCGGGCCGGTGATGTTTATCTGGTTCGCCATGCTGGGCGTGATGGGAATACGGGAAGTGATCGAAATGCCCGCCGTTTTCAAGGCCCTCGATCCCCGCTACGGGTTCGAACTGCTGCGGGCCAGCCCCAACCTGCTGGTCGTCCTGGGGGCCGTTTTTCTTTGTACTACCGGTGCTGAGGCCTTGTATGCCGACCTGGGTCACTGCGGCCGGCGCAACATTCGGGTCAGCTGGATTTTTGTTAAAACCTGCCTTGTGCTGAACTATTTCGGGCAGGCCGTCTGGCTGTTGAAACACGAAGGCCAGCCCTTGGAAGAGAACCCGTTTTATGCGATGATGCCGCACTGGTTTCTCTGGCCGGGCATTTGCATTGCCACATTTGCAGCCATCATTGCCAGCCAAAGCATGATCTCAGGCTCTTTCACCCTGGCGTCGGAGGCGGTACGGCTCGGGTTCCTGCCCAAAATGACCGTGAAATTTCCGACCAATATGAAAGGCCAGCTGTATATCCCGGCGGTCAACACCTTTCTCTGGCTGGGATGTCTGAGCGTGGTGCTTTATTTTCAGGAAAGTTCGAGAATGGAGGCCGCTTACGGTCTTTCCGTGGTTTGCACCATGTTGTGTTCCACCATTTTGCTTTCTAACTGGCTGATCCTGCAAAGGGTTCACAAAGGCTGGATCTGGCTGTTCCTGATCTTTTACCTGGTTTGGGAGGGCAGTTTCTTCATTGCGAATACGCATAAATTTACCGACGGCGGCTATGTCACGGTAATTATCGCCTCCCTGCTCGTGGGCATTATGATGTTGTGGGTAAAAGCAAAAACCATCCGGCGGCGCTATTCGGACGAGGTAAAAATCAAGGATTACCTCGACCAGCTGATCGCCCTGAGCAACGACGCCGACATTTCGAAATACGCTACCAACCTCATTTTCCTGAGCAGCGCCAAAAGCCCCAAAAAAGTGGAGCAAAAGATCCTCTACTCCATTCTTCAGACCCAGCCCAAGCGCGCCGACGTATACTGGTTCGTGCACATCGAAACGACCGACGAGCCGTATACGATGGACTACGAAGTGAACACCATTGCCCCGGACGACGTGTACAAGGTCAATTTCCGGCTCGGTTTCCGCGTTCAGCAACGCATGAATGTGTTCATGAACAAGGTGGTCGAAGAACTCGTGGAAAACAACGAACTCTCCCTCTATTCACGCTACCACACCCTCGCCAGCAAGTATCCTACGGGCGACATGCGCTTCATCCTGATCCTGGAATTCCTTTCCAACGAGAATGAACTGCCGTGGCCCGAGCAGCTCATCATGTCCACTTATCTCTCTCTGAAAGGCTGGGTTTCTTCGCCGAAAAACTGGTTTGGACTCGACAGCGACTCGGTGGATATCGAAGAGGCGCCACTGGTACTTCAGCCGGTGAAAGACGTAAAACTCCGGCGGATCGTCCGCCACAGGAACGAAGGAGAGCCCTGAAGCGCGCCTTGATTTGCACAAGTTTTCCTTTACCTTGCAGCATATTTAGCGGCCTTTCGGACCCAATCCTTCCCTCCTCATCCACATGTTGCCTGTCTCTTCCCGCCCTCGGCGCCGTCGCACTATGCCAACCGCTACCGTCGCCGAATCCGCGCTCGCACCCGAGCGTCTGCAGTACCTGCGCCAACTGTGCCACAGTCTGGGGCATTGGGCGTATACCGATTTCGAGAAGGCTCGGCAGGTCATGGATGAGTTGGCGCCGCAGGTTACTGCCGATTTGCCATTGGATATCCGGCTGGCGTTTCACCGCCACGCGGCTTTTTTGGAAAATCAGTGGAATCGCTTCGAAGCCGCATTGGAACATGCCACCGCCACGATCGCCCTGCTCGAACAACGCAACGAAACGCTGCCCCTGGCCGAAGCCTGGCTGGACGCCGCCGCCCCTCAGCTCAACCGCCGCGACTGGCCTGCCGTACAGCATTGCCTCGACCGGGCCCGGCACTATCTCCAGGGCGCCGAATCGCCGCGCCTGCATGCCCAGGTCGCCTGCCGCGAAGGGTACCTGCAACTTCACCTGGGCAATTTCAGTCAAGCCCTGGATGCATTGCTGGAGTCCGAAAAAACGCTGTTGGGTCTCGGCGAAACCGCACAACTTCCTGATTTTTACATTCTTGCATTGGTCACCGGCGGCCTGGGCGACCTCTACGAACGCCTCGACGAAAAAGAAAAAAGCCTCGATGCCTACCGCCGCGTTTTGCCCATCGTAGAAAAACACGGCCTGCGCCCCCGACTGGCCTGGCACTACCTGAACGCCGGACGGGCTGCCCTGGCCCAGAACGACCTGGCCGAGGCCCGGCTTTGCTTCGACAATGTGCCCCGTTTTGCCGGTGAAGGCGACCACGAAGCCCGGGCCCATGCGTTGGCCAACCTCGGCATCCTCGCTTTTTTGGAAAACCAGCCCGCAGCGGCCGTTTCCAGCTTGTTCGACGAAGCCGCTAAACAAATCGAACAGCCGGTCAAACCCGCCGATTTTACCAACCTTTCGCGCATCGAGCGCTGGCGGGCCGAGCTGCTGCTCCGCCTTGGCGATGCCGCTGATGCGGAAATTCACCTCGAAAAAGCGTTCGAGATTGGCCAAAAAGGCCACGATCTGCACCACCTCAAACAGGTCAGCCAGGCGCTCGCAGCGCTTTCGGCGGACAAAGAAGACTTCATGCAGGCGTACCAGTGGCAAAGCGTCGCGACCGAATTGGCCGAACAGCATTTTCACGACCTGCGCGACCGCGAACGCCAGGAACTCGAAGCGCGCTACGAGCTCGAACGCAGCCGCCAGGAAGCCCAGATGGCCCGCCTGCGCGTCACCGGCCTGCAAAGCCGCGCGCTGCGCGCCCAGATGAACCCGCACTTCCTGTTCAATGCGCTGAACGCCATTCAGGGGTTCATTACCTCCGGCCGCAACAACGAAGCGGAAACCTATCTCGCCCGTTTTGCCAAACTCATGCGCCAAACGCTTGAATACTCGGGCGTGGAAGTGGTCACACTGGCCCAGGAGATCGAGTTCCTCAACCGCTACCTCGAACTCAACCGGAAACTGCGCTTCGACAGCAAACTCGACTTCCGGATCGTGCCGCCGCCCGGCGCCGACCCCGACGACCTTTGCATCCCGACCATGATCGTGCAGCCTTTTGTGGAAAATGCCATCGAACACGGTCTGCGGCCCAAACGGGAAGGCAAATTGCGCATCGAATTTCACCTCACCGACAATGAACACACGTTGCTGTGCAGCATCGAAGACGACGGCGTGGGCTACAACAAAGGCCGTGAAAAGCAGATGAAAACGCCCGAATACCAGTCGCACCGCTCCCGAGGGCTGGAAATCACCCGCGAGCGCCTCAAACTGCTGCACCAAATGCGCAAAACGCCGGCCCTTCAGTTTGTCCGCATAGCCGACCTGTCGGAAACCGATGAAAACCGGAAAACAGGCACCCGCGTGGAAGTGCTGTTGCCTATTCTGGAGGAAGAGGCCTGAGGTATGCTGGCAGCCCAACTAAACTTAACATTAACTTAATACAGCCAGCCAAATCAAATTTGGCACACCGCCTACTTTTGTCGCCAGTTTCCTAACCTTTGTTCGATTTTTCTTCATAAACTACTAAATTGCCCTCCCGGTATGGCACTTGGTTTTATTGCGGATTTGTCCGCCAATGCCTCTATTCTGTTGATCGTTTGTCTTCTGGCAGTTTGCCTTTTTGAAGCCATCAACGGATTCCACGACACGGCAAACGCAGTTGCCACCGTCATTTACACCAAGACTCTCCCCCCTGTTTTTGCAGTGATCTGGGCTGGTTGCTGGAATTTTATCGGCGCCATGCTGGGCGGTATCGCGGTCGCCATGGGCATCATTAAACTCATGCCGCTGAACGACATGATGACCGTTTCGCTGAACGAAAATATCGCACTGGTGCTGGCCATCCTCGTTTCTGCCATCGCCTGGAACCTCGGGACCTGGTTTTTCGGGATACCCTGCTCCAGTTCACACACGCTGATCGGCTCCTTGCTGGGCGGCGGTTTCGCCTTCTGGACAATTCACGCCGGCTCGGGCGTCAACTGGGTAAAAGCCAGCGAAATCGGCATGTCATTGCTGATTTCTCCACTTTTCGGGTTTAGTTTGGCTATTCTCATGATGTTCATTCTCCGGGCGACGGTCAAGAAAAAGGTCATATTCGACGAACCCCATAAAAAGAATCCACCACCCGCCTGGATACGGGTTATCCTGGTGACTACCTGCACGCTCGTGAGCTATTTCCACGGCAACAACGACGGTCAGAAAGGCGTAGGCCTTTTAATGGTGGTCCTGATCGCCTTTATGCCGATGCAATTTGCCATGAACCCCCACCTTCCGCCTGGCGACCTGGCTGGCTATACCCGCAAAATTGAAGCGACCCTAACCCAGGCGGAGTCTATGGGTGATCATAATCAGGAAAGCCTGCACGCCCTGGTGGGAAAAAGCGCAGCGCTCGCAGCCCAACTCGACACGACCGATGTCAAAAGTAAAAGCGAAATTTTTGCAGCCCGCAAGAACATCCAAAGCTTCAATAAGAACATGGAGGCGTCAATCAAAGGGGGCGTCATCACGGGCGATGCTGCCCATATCGTCAAAGCGGAGATCAAAAACCTGACCCAGGCCTACGAATTCCGGATCACCTGGGTCATCATACTGATTTCGATTTGTCTTGGCGTTGGAACCATGGTAGGCTGGAAACGAATCGTAGTGACCATAGGTGAAAAGATTGGCAAAAGCCACCTGACCTACGCTCAGGGCGCCAGCGCCGAACTTTGCGCAGCTGCCACCATTGGCGTGAGCTCGGCTTTCGGTCTGCCTGTGAGCACCACCCACGTGTTGTCTTCGGGTATCGCCGGTACGATGGTGGCCCAGGGCGGCGTCAAAAACCTGCGCAGAAAGACGATTATCAACATTGCGCTGGCCTGGTTGCTGACCCTGCCTGTCACCATGTTGCTGTCGGCTGTACTGTACCTGCTCTTCCGGCTTTTCACAGGTTGATCCAGGTTTACCGATCCAATTTGATACTGTATCCATCCTGATTTTTCGCGACATGCCGATTGAAGGCCAAACTCCCCGATTTGGGAGCCCCTTCCGGTAATTGGTCCGCCGTCTTTTTTATTTCGTTTTTAGCACATCCTAACCTGCTACTATGTTCCTGCAACGTCTCGCGGCGCTGGCAGTGCTTTGCGGCTATTGCTGCCTCGCCACTGCTCAAACGCCGGCAGATTCCCTGCTCAAGAAGCAAAATACTGCCACCTCTCCCATTCAATCCACTTCTCCCAAATGGTATGAGAAGATCTCCATGAAAGGGTACGCCCAGTTTCGCTACAACCGGCTGCTGGAGACCAATCCCGACCTGCGCTGCGAGCAATGCGACAAATCGATCGGCCGTGGTCAGGGCTTTTCCTTCCGCAG
The DNA here is from genome assembly GCA_044224705.1 of Saprospiraceae bacterium. GTDB lineage: Bacteria > Bacteroidota > Bacteroidia > Chitinophagales > Saprospiraceae > M3007. The sequence continues at coordinate 18,674 of JBGAJY010000049.1, read as the reverse complement.
GGCGCGCCTGATTTTCAGCGGTCAGCTGAACCCGCACGTGTTCGCCTACCTGCAATTCGATTATTCGGCCGACGCCAACCCGGGCAACAAACATTTCCTGCAGGTCCGCGACGCCTACTTCGATTATTCCTTCGACGCCGACCAGGCCTGGCGCGTCCGGCTGGGCCAGAGCAAGGTGCCTTACGGCTTCGACAACATGCAGTCGAGCTCTCAACGTTTGCCGTTCGACCGCTCGGATGCACTGAATTCAGCCGCTCCGAACGAGCGGGATATGGGTGTGTTCGGTTATTTCGCTCCAAAACCTATTCGCCACCGGTTCAAAAATCTTGTGGAAGAAGGGCTCAAGGGCTCGGGAGACTACGGCGTGGTTGCATTCGGGGTGTACAATGGTCAAAGCGCCAACCGGCCCGAAACCAACGACAACTTGCACCTCGTGGCCCGTATTTCTTATCCATTTGAACTAAAAAACGGCCAGATCATCGAGCCGGGCATCCAGGGCTACACCGGGAAATTTACCCTGAACAAGGACCAGTTGAGCGGCACCGCAAAGGTGCGGGAAGATTTGACCTATACCGACCGCCGCGTGGCGGCGTCGCTGGTGCTTTATCCGCAACCTTTTGGCCTCCAGGCGGAATACAATTGGGGCGAAAGCCCGGCATTCAACACGGCGACCGATTCCATCGAGACGGGCCAATTGCACGGGGGCTATGTAACGGCCAGCTGGCGCGGCCAAATCGGGAAACATGTCAAAATCCAGCCTTTTGTGCGCTACCAGGTGTACGACGGCGCCAAAAAGCACGAGATCGACGCCCGCATGTATCACGTCCGGGAAACCGAACTCGGTGTCGAATGGCCCATTTCAAAAAATGCGGAAGTGACGGTGTCCTACGTGCTGAGCCAGCGCCGATACGCCGACGCCAAAACGGATTATGACGAAAGCGGCCGGTTTCTGCGGCTGCAGTTCCAGGCCAATTATTAAAACCCTATCCGAAAATTCTCATTCAATCAGCGGTTTGATACCGTCTGGATTTGTCACTTCCCAATTGCGTGTCATTCTGAGCGCAGCAAAGAAACTGGCCCAGGGCAAGACGGGAAAATCCAACCTGCCCTGGGCCAGTTTCTTCGCTGCGCTCAGAATGACATTTCGTTTGGGGGATTCCTGCCAACTCTAACAGATCCCAGGCCTCAGCGATTATATTTGAGTATCTCCTGACCAATGCTGCTGCGGTGCAGGCGGGCGTCGAGCCAGGCCAGCACCATCGCGTAGAGGTAATAAGCCTGGGTCTGGTTGAGTTGGACCAGCAAGGCGGCCTGCAATTCGGGCAGGCCGTCGCGGGTGAGGGCGCGGGGGTTGCGGAACACGAGGCCGACCGCTTCGATCAGCTGTTCCAGGAATTCGTTCAGCAGCCCGGCCCTGCGCAGCGCCCGGCTGAGGTTGACCAGTGGACGGGTCGGGTTGGCCTCTTTTTTATAAACGCCCTGTTCGTACAGGCAGGTGATTTCCAGCAGTTTGCACAGCCAAGCGACGTCCGTCCGGATATCGGGCCGCATGCCGGCCACCTGCCCGAACCAGTCGCCCGCTTCGCCGAAATCGTCGAGGCAAAAACAGGCTTGCCCACAGGTGAACCGCAGCGCCAGCAAACGCGCCTCGTCGAAGCGGTTTTTGTGTTTTTCGATCGACTCGGCCAGCCGGTGGCGCACGACAAAGTCGCGGGCCTGCCGGAATTCATTCTGTCTGATGTGGTGCAGCAGACGCACATAAGCCACTGAGCGACAGAACAAAAACTCATTTTTCCCCTGCTCAAGAATGGCGATGTGCCGTTCGGCTTCCTCCATTTTTCCGAGTCGCAGGCAGCGGTTGAAGTGGCCTTCAAGGGCCAGCGCGTACTGCGCCTGTTCTTCTTCAAAAAAAACCGGATTGGCGCGGTAAGCGCTGAGCACCTGTTCCTGGTATTCCAGCGATTTTTCCAGGTTGGCCATTTTGATCAAACCTCGGTCGGTGCTGGTACTGTGGGTGTGCTGGAGTTCGTGGTAAGTTGTCAGGGCGCTGCCCAGACGCACTTTTGCCCGCAGGGAAAGGCCATTCGGGAGACCTTCCCGCATTTCCGGCAGCAGGGAGAGCACTTCCGACTCGACCGTTTCGGGCAGGGTTTCGCGGCCGCGCAACAGGTAGGACAGCTCGAATGCCAGCGCATTGTAGCGGCTGAACGCAGCGATCTCGCCGAGCAGGCGGGCCTCTTCGGCGCGATATTCACGGAAATATTCGTCGCGGTGACGAATACGTTCATTGGCCCGGGCCCGGCGTTCCCAGAACAGGAGCTCCAGTTCATAGGCAGGCTTGTCGAGGGCCCGGGCCAGTTCGCGCGCTTCCTCGATGAGCGGCAGGCAATCGGAGAGCAGGTTTTTGTTGTACACGAAGAGCAGGTCCTGCATCAGCGCGTTCAGCCGCGCGAGGTGCGGGGCGCCTTCGGGAGTAGTGCGCAGGCTTTCGAGAATTTTCCGGTAGAGGTATTGGGACAAGGCGCTCAGGTCGGCAGGTTTGTCGCCGAATTTTTTCCGGTTCAGCAAATAGTCGGTGAGCAGTTCTTCTTCCTTGCCCGAATTGACATAAAAGCTGAGCGCATCGAACAAACGGAGGTATTTCTGATCGCTCTTCCCGCTCCAGAATTTCACGTATTTTTTGAAATCCCGCTTCTGAGATTGGGTCAGAGAACGAACCAGGCGGATCAATCTTTGTAAAATGAAAGAATTTTTAGCCGGTTGGGCGGGTGATTTTTTGTTTTTGACTTTCATTCTTATTATTCACCAAACTATTGTTTATCAATATTTTATATTATTTTTTTCAAAAAAAATTCGATTTTGAAATTCAAATATACAAGGTGAATTGTTAAGATTATGCCCGAATCTACCCACATCTTTGCATCAACAAACGACGACAGGAACACATGGCCATCAGACAAAACACGAATCTCTCCGGAAGCATGGTGATTTCACCGCGTTACCAGAGGATCATGCAGGACCCGAGCACAGGCATCATCATCATCGACGACATCATTGATCCCGCCGTTGTTGAAGCCCATACCGAGGTGAACCGCAGCATTGCCTGGTTGAAAATCGAATCCGGATTTCAGGTCACCGTGCTCGCCAATGCGCCTTCGGGCTTGTCGGCCGTGGGCAATCACCAACCCTGGAGCAACCTGCAATTGTTGGTTCAAACCGATGAAACCTATGTTGTGGAATTCCGGGCACAGCCCCTGAATGCCAGCACCCAGCAGCGCGTGACCGGTTACGAACTCACTTCTCCCGGAGACGCCCTCTACGTGAAAATTGACCAAACTGCCAATACGGTGACTTTATACGGAAGCGCCGGCCAACTGAGCTGAATGAAACGCCCCCAACCCAAACCAAACCAATGACGATTGCCCGTTCCGGCAGCACCCAGTTTTAGCCCGATCAGACCTATGTCGTCGGAAAATGACGCGCGAGTTGATTTACCCTGTATTCGCCGCCGAATCAAATGAGAACACTTTTTTGCTAAAAACCCTGTTGTGCTGCCGGAACACCCCCAAAACCTTTTTTGCCAAAACTCCCCGGGCCTACCGGAAATATAACTTCATGGCTTTTGATTTCCCAATCTGAAAACCTATTTAACCCCAAACAAACCAAACCTTCATTTAAACTGCCCAAATCTTTTGAAAACAGCCCAATCCATTTGAAAACGCCCCCAACCTTTTGAAAACCAAACCTTGAAACTGTAATGGTCTGCGGAGCCGCCCGATGTAAAATCGGGCGGCTTTTTTGTTTTCACTATCTTTCGCGGCCAACCAAACAGGTCCCGTTATGCGTTCCATTTTGCTTTTTTTCGCCGCCGCACTTTTGTCAGCGCCGCTTTTTTCCCAAAACTACGACCAGCTGCTTTCCGTCCCCCTGCGCGCCGAAGTGTCCACTTCGCCGGCAGCGATCACCCTCCACTGGAAGGGCGACCCGACGGCCACCGGCTATGTCATTCACCGCAAAAACAAGACTGCCGCAGCGTTCTTTGCGCAAGTGGCCAGCCTGCCTGCTACCGACAGCACCTGGACCGACATGGGTATCGTGGGCGACAAGTCCTACGAATACCGCATCCAGGAAGTGACTACCGGCGGAGTGGGCTATGTCAATTCCGGCATCGAACTGGCGCCGGTGCACAACCGCGGCAGGGTAATCCTGGTGGTCGACAGCACAATCACCGACGGGCTTGGCACCGAAATATCACGCCTGATCGCCGATTTGCAGGAGGACGGCTGGCTGGTGGCCCGCATCAACGTGCCGCGTACGATGCCGGTGACGGAAGTCAAACAATTGATTATCAATGCCCGGCAGCAGGACCCCCTTGTGACAAAGGCCCTGTTCCTGCTCGGGCACGTACCGGTGCCCTACTCCGGCAACCTCAACCCCGACGGCCACCCGGACCACCTGGGGGCCTGGCCCTGCGACGCTTATTATGCGGACGTGGACGGCATTTGGACGGACGAAACCGTGAACTCTACCGTGGCATCCGACCCACGGAACCAGAACGTGCCCGGCGACGGCAAGTTTGACCAGACTTCTTTGCCCTCCTCCCTGGAAATGCAGGTCGGCCGTGTGGATTTTTATAACCTGGGTTCCTTCCCGCTCACCGAGGTGCAGCTGCTGAGCCGCTACCTGGAAAAAGACCACAACTGGCGGCATCGATTATTTACCGTTCCTGCCCGCGGCGCCATCGAGAACAATTTTGGCGGCTATTCCGAGGGTTTCGCACAAAGCGGCTGGAAAAACTTCGCCCCGCTCGTGGGTCCCGATTCGACGCGTTACCTCGACTGGGACGGCCTGAAAACCCAGGAATATCTTTGGGCCTATGGCTGCGGCGGCGGATGGTACCAGGGCGCCAGTGGCATCACGACCACTCCCGACCTGGTCAACGACACGCTGCATACCGTATTTGCCATGACATTTGGCAGCTATTTCGGCGACTGGGACACGCCGGACAACCTGCTGCGCGCAGTATTGGCCTCTCCAGGCACCGTGCTGACCAATGCCTGGGCCGGACGGCCCAACTGGCAGTTCCACCACATGGGCATGGGCGAAACGGTGGGTTACAGCGCACTGGTGTCTCAAAATATTACCGGCACCTATGTGCCCGGTTTTGGCGGCGGCATGGTGCATATTGCGCTTATGGGCGACCCTACCCTGCGCATGAGCATCGTGGCTCCACCGGCGGGCATCGTGTCCGCCACATCTTATGATTCAAATATCGCTTTTGATTTCGGCGACTCGCCCGACACCAGTGTGGCGGGTTACTTCGTGTATCGCCGTTTTCACAGCGACAGTGTCTGGATTTTGCGCACTTTCGAACCCCTAACGGTTTCCGAATACGTGGATTCTTGCTTGAGCGCCGGAGTGCCGTACGATTATATGGCAAAAGCCCTCAAACTGGAAATCACGCCTTCTGGAAGTTACTGGAACCTGAGCCAGGGCGTGATTGCCGAGAACCTGTTTGCACCCTCATCGCCGCCGGTTTTGGGCGCGAGCTTTACGACGAATATCGTTCCAGGCAGCATCGAGGCCAATTTTGACGCCACGCTGCTCAACGCCAATTCGTGGGTCTGGGATTTTGGCGACAGCACAACATCAGTTGAAGAAGACCCTTCGCACCTGTTCACCAACGGCACCTACATCGTGACCCTGACGGCTTTCGGCCCCTGCAGCCAGAGCATTTCGGTGAGCGATACGCTCGAATTCGTCGGCGCGAGCCAAGAACTGCATGCATCAGCAGGCTGGCGCGTGGCGCCTAATCCGGCCACCGACATCCTTTGGCTCGAAAACCGCTCGGAAGAGTCGCAGAGCGCCCTGATCCGTCTGTTTTCGGCAGACGGTCAACTCGTTTTCAGCGGAACCACCGGGTTTCTTGCCCCGGAAAGTCGTTTCTCCTTGCCGGTGAACAATTGGCCGGATGGTTTGTATTTATTTGAAATACAGACCGAAAAAGGGCTTTTCACCCAAAAGGTCCTGCTGAAAAAATGATGTCTTTGTTGAAGAAACTGTTCATTCTCCCGATTCGGGCGTATCAAATCATGCTGTCGCCGTTGCTCGGCGCCAACAAGTGCCGTTTTCAACCCACTTGTTCGCACTACGCGATACAGGCGATTGAAGAATGGGGCATTTTTAAAGGCACTTACCTGGCGGCACGGCGGATTTTGCGCTGCCATCCCTGGGGCGGCCACGGTTATGATCCGGTGCCGAAAAAAATGGAAGGACAGTGATCGCATCGGACCATCTCATGGATACAAAGTCGTCTCAGCAGACAGCAACATCGCCCCGTATCGCCGTTATCGGCGCCGGTTGCTCGGGATTGGCGGCGCTGAAAATGTTGGCCGAAGCAGGTTTGCGGAACCTGACCTGTTTTGAAAAAAATGACCAGATCGGAGGAAACTGGGTGTATTCCGAAAGCGAAAGCCACAGCAGCGTTTGCGAAACGACCCACCTCATTTCCAGCAAATGGATGTCGCATTACCGCGATTTTCCGATGCCCGCCGACTATCCGGATTATCCCAGCCACCGGCAGGTGCTGGCCTATTTTCAGGACTACGCACGCGTATTTCAACTGGTGCAATACATTCGATTTAACACAACGGTCGTCCGTGCAGAAAAAACCGAAGAAGAAAAATGGCAAATAACCCTGGCAGACGATTCGACAGAAATCTTTGATTATCTGCTGGTTGCCAACGGACACCACGCTGTGCCGAGGCACCCGGACTGGCATTCGAACTTTACCGGCCGATACCTGCACTCACACAGTTACAAGAACAATCGCGGACTGGAATCCCAGCGCGTACTGGTGGTCGGAGCAGGCAACTCAGGCTGTGATTGCGCGGTTGAGGCCAGCCGCGTGGCAGCCTCTGTCGATATCAGCATCCGTTCGCCACAATACATTGTGCCCAAATTTCTTTTTGGCCGCCCCACCGACGTTTTTGCTTCCCGCATGCGCTGGCTGCCTTTAAGGATTCAAAACTGGCTTCACTTACTCGGACTTCGCATTTCGATCGGCAATTACAGGCAATATGGTCTGCCCGAGCCGGATTTTCAGGTGACCCGCGCCCATCCGACGGTGAACTCCGAACTGCTCGACCGAATCCGCCACGGCAAAGTGCGTCCACGACCGGGCATCAGGCAGGTAGAAGGCCGGAGCGTACATTTCTCCGACGGGAGCAGCAATGACTACGACATAATTATTGCAGCGACGGGCTACAAAATGGCGTTCCCGTTTTTCGACGCCGGCTTCATCCACTGGGAAGATGCCACCAACGTGCCCTTGTATCTGCGGATATTTCATGCAGAGCATCCGAGCCTGTTTTTTATTGGTCTGGTGCAACCTCAGGGCAGTGTTTGGCCACTGGCCGAAGCCCAGGCCCGGCTGGTGGGTTGTCTGTTGACCAAACGGTGGCAGTTGCCGGCCGACTGGCGGGAACTGGCCCGAAAAGAAGGCGACGCCGTTGAACGGGCCTTTCTCCGGCATCCGCGGCATGCAGTGGAGGTACATTTTTTGCCCTATTTGCGTCGTTTGGAAAAACTGGCCCGATCCTGAATATGGAACAAAATTTCCGTCTGCGCATCCTCGAAAAACGCTGGGAAACGCCCGACGCAGCGACGTTCACCCTTGAACCGGTTGATGCAACGCGTGCCCTTACATACCGTTCAGGACAGTTTTTGTCGCTGATTTTCAAGGTCAATGGTCGCGAAAAACGCCGCGCCTATTCATTCAGCAGCAGTCCTGCGACCGAAGGAACACCTGCCGTCACAGTCAAACGAGTGATCAACGGCGAATTCTCCAACCATCTGCTGGATCATGCCCAGCCCGGCGACCTGCTCGAATCAGCAGGAGTTGCGGGGCAATTTTTGTTGCCGCGACCTCTGCCCAGGCATTTGGTGTACATCGCGGCAGGAAGTGGCATCACACCTGTTTTCAGTCACCTGAAGACGCTGATGGCCCAGCCCGAAGGGCCGCGCATCCTGCTGATTTATGCCAACCGCGACAGCCGAAACACGATGTTCAAAGAACAAATAGACCGCTGGCTGACGGAATTTCCGGAACGGCTGAGTTGCCGGTATTTTTTCAGCCGGGAAAAAAATGCGGCCAACGCGACGTTTGGCCACCTGAACAACGCCATCCTGGAGGAATTGATTCGCGACTATTTTGAGGGGCATCTTTCCAGCCGTGACCGGCGCTCCACCGTTTTTTTTCTTTGCGCACCCAATGCCATCATGCGAATGGCCCGGATGACTTTGCGCTTGCTCGATTTCCCGGAGAAGCGTATTCGCCAGGAAGTATTTCAGGCGCCGGCCAACCTGCCTGTCCGCATGCCCGATCCCAGCCGGCAGCACCAAATCAGCGTCATCCGCCTGGGCAAACGCATTGAATTTCAAACTTATGAAAACGAAACCATCCTCAACGCCGCCTTACGGCAAGGCATCGACCTGCCTTACACCTGCAAAGCCGGCGTTTGCCTGAGCTGCCTGGCGGAATGCGTACGGGGAAAAGTGGAAGTCGTTTTTACGGAACTGACGCGGCGGGAAGGCCCCGGCAGCATGGTAAACACCTGCATTGGCTACGCAGTGAGCGAAGCCGTGGAGCTGACTTTCGACCACCTCAAAAACACTACTGCCACCTTAAAGTAGCCACCAGGTGATCCAGGTCTTTTTTCATAAAATCGATGACCGGCGCCAGTGAGTCGGGGCGGGTTTGGGTGTTGAAATACAGGGCGCCGCGCAGGAAATTGCTCGTGGAATCAGTCAAAAAAAACTGGTAGGAAGAAGCTGCGGGCCCTTCCACGTTGAAGACGATGCCATGTACACGGTCGGCGTTGCGGTGGACCGGGATTTCGTTGATGTAACTGGCTTTTATGTTGTGCTTCTGCGTCATTTCGAAGGCGTCCTGCACCAGTTCATCGAGGCGTTTGGGGCTCGTGACCGGGTAATAGCTGCAGTAAATGGTAGCATTCAGCGAAGGCACATCAAGGTTGAACCAACAGTCATTGTCTGGCTTCTGCCCAAAAAAGGAGGTATCCTGTTCAACTTTGGCGTAAACGGGCTGCTCGAACGTAAAGGCGCAAGTTGTTTTTTCAAATGGTTTGTAGGCCTTTTCAGGGTAAACCACCCGTGGGTAAGCGCGGGGTTTCGGCACCGTAACATCCTCTTCGCATGCGGTGAGGAAAAGACAAAGGGCAAAGGGCAAGAAGCAAGCGGTAAAGGGATAAACGGATGAACGCATAGCAGCTGTGTAGTTTTCAGAATAATGGGCAAAGGTTCACAAAAATTGCCTCTTGCCCCTTGCCTTTTGCCCTTTGTCCCTTGCCCTTTGCCTTTCGCTTCTTGTCAATTCGACTGCTGGTTCCATTTATCCACGCGCAGTTCGTAACGTTTGGCATTAACGGGCCAGGCGCCTTTGTCGAGCGAGCCTTCGAGTTCTTCGTCGAGTCCTTTCAAGAGTTGCGGGAAAAAGTCGAGACCGGTGAGTTTTTCCACTTGATCGATGGTAAAGGCATAATCCATGAGCGGCCTGGCACTCAATTGATTAGGCATCACGAAAGCAATGGCGCGGTGTTGTTCCGGCGCGAGCAGCACCTTGTAAAAATAGGCCGGCACGGTCACTTTGCTGAACCCGATCTGGCCGAGGCCGGGTTTGGTGAGCACGGGTCCGCTCACGACGTACAGCTTGTTGAATTTACGCGCCCAATCGCGGGTATTTTCTTCAAGCTCCCGCCAGACGCCGCCGTTGAACGCGTGCAGCTGCGGGCTGATATTGCTCATATAAAACGTCTCGTTGATGGCTTCTTCGCGAAAAGCCATGTCGGCAGCAGGCACGAGGTGCCCCCGGTCGTAGCCGCTGCCGTTGTAATCGCGCGGTGTGGCGCTTTCGGTGCGCACGGCAGGGTCGGGCAGGAAAGTGGCGGGGCGTTCGGCCCAGTTCGCATTCAGGCGTTCGCGGGTAAGTTCGTGCACCGTCCAGGCAGCCTGTTCGTGGGTTTCATCGTAGGCCAGGGCATACCACGTGTGATGGATCAGTTCGTCGCCGGGCGGGGTGGCGGGCAGTACCTCGTCGGGGATCGTGGATGGGATTTCGGCAGTTGGAGGTGTTTCCGGATTCCCGGACGAGTTGGCCGGAAGTTCGATTTTAGGGCCTTGCCCGGATGGGTCTTCGGGTTTTTTCCCTGAAAAATGATTGAACGCCCAATAAGCCAGGCCGGCCAGCAAAGCGAACAAGCCGGTTTTGGCCAAAAGACCGCCGGAATTGGAAGAAGAAGAACGACGCGCCATTTTTACAACATTTGTTTCGGGCAAAACTAAACATTTTGTTGCGTCAGGAAGTAGAAAAGGAAATTTCAAACCCGGATTTGTAAAATAAAATCCGGCGCGTACCTTTGTGCCCGCTTCAAAAAGGCGAGGTAGCTCAGCTGGTTAGAGCGTGCGATTCATAATCGCAAGGTCACGAGTTCAAGCCTCGTCCTCGCTACAAACAACAACGCCGGCGTTCCTGAAAAGGGACGCCGGCGTTTTATTTTTGGCGCGGGATCAGTTTTTTACAAAAATCTGCATCGCCGAACACTGCCTGCCGGTGTATTTTAAAAAATACGCGCCGCGAGGCAATCCGCTCGTAGTCACTGAAAAATGCTGCTCCGAGATGGCTTGTACGGGCGCTGCGCATTGCTTTCCAGTGAGATCGAAGACTTCGATGCAGGCCTGTTCAGCGTCGGGGCGCCCGGCTATCTCGACATGCAACGCATCCGTGACCGGGTTGGGAAAAAGCAACAACTGAACTTCGGCTGAGCGGAAGGATTCGTTCAAGGCGCTCGTAATACCGTTGTATTGGATACCTGCCGCCACAGCCCCGGCGGTCAGATCAGCCAGGCTATTGCCCGCCACAACGGCGAAGGCCACGACGAGGGTATCGCCAGATTGGAATGCAAACGGCCCCGAGCTGACGACCAGGCCCACATCGCTGCCTTCGGTTGTCGAGAGGCCCGCATCGGGGTGGTTGCCCTTCAAGCAGAAGTATTTTTCGCTGGTGGAGAACCCATTGTTGAAGTTGACGCCACTGGACAGATCGCCCCAATCGTACGCAAACGTCCGGAAAGGCGTCGGACTGAGCAGCCGGATGCCGGTGTGAACGTCCTGATCAGTATCCCAAACGTAACCCATGCGCAGCGCGGAATCCTGGGTTGCCTTGTTGTGCGCATAGTTCAGTACATCGGTTTCGTAATGCAGCCCAACGTAAAAATTGGAGTACTGCAACGCACTGTTGTTGGCGATCCGGTATTCTGCGATAAAATACCGGTCATCGGGCGAAGCACTCCAGGCATACACGTTTTGGCGAACGGATAAGCCCATGACCTGCGTGCCGGACAAGCTGTCGTTGAATGCGCAGGTCAGCATTTCGTCGGCCAGGCTACCGGGTACTTCCGTCACTTTTTCCATGATTTTAAAGTCGTCGTCAAAGTTGAGGCCGCCCGTCCAGGCGCCGTCCGAGACCTTGAAACTGGCATTGCCCATCATCAGGCCGATCGGAAAATAGACCAGCTGCCCGAACGATTCGTATTGCACACCGATCCCCTGGCTGTTTCCGTCTTTATTGTAGCCCAGTCGCCCGCGGGCGGTGACGGTGGTTTTCAAATGATTGATTTCCAGGTTGCGGTAAGTGATGTTCAAAACCGGTCCTTCAAAACGTTGAAAATCCGAATAGTTGTCGGCCGAAAGGGCAAGCCGTATCTGAATGGGCTCATCCGCCGGCACGCCGGAATTGATGATAAAAACGAACGGATTCTGTTGATTGTCGAAGGTATCCAGTGTGCCCAATACGCCGATGTTCAGCACATCGTTCAGAAAGGTGACAGAGCCTCCCGGTGCCGAAGCCGTCACGGTCAGGTTGGTCGCTTCGGACAGATAATTTGTAAAAACACCGCTCAGCCGGATCGTGTCGCCGGCTTCAAAAATATTGTCGTTGTAGTCGGCAAAGGAGATCTGACCGGCGCGCACCGAAGGCATTCCGGTCTCGCTCAGGGCGCGGAACATGTTGATCCGACCGCGACCGAGTAGCTCGGCGAAGTCCGGATTGAGGGCGTCTATGTTGTCGCAGGTCATGCGCAGTTGTTCCGAGGCCTGCAAGGCATTAAATTGAGGAAAATGGGCCCGTATCAGGGCTGCCACGCCGGCAGCCATTGGGCAGGAAGCGCTGGTACCGGCAAAGTTGCCGTATGTGCCGCCCGGGTAAGGCGACAGGATCTGGGTAGGCGCCGCCACATCGATCGAGCTGCCGTAATTGGAAATGTCATATTTCAAGTCGCCCTGCACCGTACCGGCTACACTGACGACGCCTGCATAACCCGCCGGGTAATAAGTCACATTCAAACCCTGGTTATGGGCGCAGGCAAGCACCATGGCGTCTTTGTTCAGGATCGCATATTGAACGGCGGCATTGCCCAGCTCTGAATAAGCCGGACCGCCCCAGGAGTTATTGATCACCTGGCAGCCGCGGTCGGCGAGATAAACGATGGCTTCTTCCGGATTGATGATCGACAGGTCCTGAACATTATCATCATGCGTTTTTGCAATGACGACCCGGCTGTGGAAACCGGGTGCGGCGACACCCACGCCGTTGTCGGTGGCAGCGGCCGCGATGCCTGCCGTGCCAGTGCCGTGGAACGCGGGTCCGGGCAATTCAAGCGGGTCGTTGTCGCTGTTGCCGAAGTCCCAGCCAAAGTAATCGTCCACAAAGCCGTTGCCGTCGTCATCCGCGCCATTGATCGGGTCGGCATAGTTCAGAGCAATCTGAGTGGCCAGGTCGGGGTGCAGGTAATCCGCCCCGGTGTCTACCATGCCAATCAGGACGGAGGTGTCGCCCTGTTCGAGTTCCCAGCCTTCGAAGGCCTGAATTTGGTTCAGGTTCCATTGCTGACCCACCATTGGATCATCGGGAACGAACGCAGGCGGAGTAACAGGGTTTCCGGCGGTGTAATAAATCAATCTGGGTTCGGCACACCTGATCTTGTCGTTTTGGGAAAAACGGTCGATCAGCGCGGGGAGGTAAACCGCTGGATCGAAACGCAGCTCGATCCAGCCGGAAAGGTCGACACGGTCGCCCGGGCGCGGCTCGTGATTGGGGAACATGATCCTGATCTGGTAGTCTCCCGCCGATGCGCAAACCTGGGCGAGCTCCGGGTCCAGGATTTCGTGGTCATTAAAAAGGTGATACCCGGGTTTGAAATTCAGGGCAATCCGGCCGGGCTGATAATCTTTTCCGGGGACGAGCGCGTGCCAGTTGGGAGCGGTTTGGGCCAACAAACAGGAAGTGAAAAGGACGCAGAGGAGCGTGGCCAGGCGAGGCTGGCAGGCATTTGGTTTCATGTGAGTTTTGGTTTTTAAACGCTGAAAAATTTAATGGAGCAGAAGCGCCTGGATTATGCGATAAAAATACAACAAAACCTTTTATATCCAATTTATATTCTAAAATTGTTATAGTACATCCAATTACATTGTGGCGCCAGGTAGTTTTCAGGCTATCAGAATACCGCCTGATTTCACGTGATACGTTTCACATCGATGGCCGAACCCCGTCTGACGGCATGGCCATCAGTACGGGGTTCGGGTCAAAAACAATTGTTAAAAATATCATTGCGGAGACCAGGACGGCGCTCCTTTAGGTCTTATTCAATCACCACTTTTTTCATCTCGATGCCGCCTTCCCGCGTGATTTTGACAAAATACACACCGGCCGGGTAGCGGCCCAGGTCCACGCCTTTGGAGCATCCGGAGGCATCCAATTGCTGGTTCAGCAAAGTATTGCCCTGCGCGTCCATGATTTCCACCTGCATGGAAGCGATGGTTTCGGCAGCCTGGAAATGGAGGGGCCCCGACGAGGGGTTGGGGTAAATCCGGATAAATGATTCTCCTCCCCCGGCGGAGATCGTGGACACCGCAATGTCGGCCCCCAGCAGCCCCAGGTACCCGTTGTCACCGCCTTTTGAGTCGATCAGGTTGCCGTCGTAATTCAGGCTATTGATGAAATAGCCGCCCAACAACAGGCTTTGTTCGTCCCAAACCTTCATACCCAGGGGATGAATGAAAGGGCTGGGCAAGGTTTTGACCCACTCTACCGAGCCGTTGTCGCCGGAAAATTTGGCGTAATACGCCGAGCGCGCCATCCCTTGCGGCGTATAAAGCACTCCGCCGATGTAGGTGGAATCCCGGAACTGGCTGCTGGGATACACATTGCCCGCTTCATCGATGTCCAACTCGCCGTAATTGAGTCCGAAGCGTTTCATGACGATCGCTTTTGCCCAAACAGGGGTGCCGGAAGGATCGAATTTGGCGACAAACTGGTTCAGGCTATAAGGGCTGGTCAGGTGGATATTACCGAAAAAGTTGGAATGACCGAGGAACCCTTTCATGTAGCAATTACCCGCGGCGTCGGTCCTGAGACCGGTTGGAAAGCAGGAGTATTCTTCTCCGGGCTCGTCGGTACCGCCATGGGATTTGAGCCAGAGTAAATTGCCGTTGGGGCCGACTTTACCGAGCAGGACATGGCCCTCGTTGTCAGGAATGTTGAGGACTAAAACGCCGTCGAAGTCCACGTCAACGGAATAAGATTCGCTTGTAAAATAAATATTTCCCTGGCCATCGGCGCTGGGAATCAGGGAAAATTCATTGTCGCTGCCGCCCATGCGTTTGGCCCAGCTTATCTGGCCGCTGGCATCGAGTTTTACCAGTGCTGCGTCGCCCGCTCCGGCCTCCGTAAGCGTGGTGCTGCCGAGGGTCAGTATTCCGTCGAACGTTCCGCCGACGAAGAGGTTTCCTGATTGGTCCAGCGTAATGCCGGTGGAGTACAACTCGCCTAGATCGGCGGCCCACACATAATTTCCAGCCACATCGAGGCAAAAAACAAGGGTGTGGTCTACTCCGCTGTTATTGGTTAAAACCGGCAATCCGGGCAAGTTATCAATAACCCCCTGATAAGTCGCCAGGCAATAGAGCCGGCCGGCGGTTTTATCGAGGGCCATAGTCCTCCCCTCATGCAGGTACTGCGCGTAGGCGCCAGGAACGATTTGCCCCCAGACAGCCGTGCCTGAAAAATCGGTTTTAGCGATAAACAGGCCATATCCATCCAGTGCGGTTGCTTCGCCGAGCAACATGGAATTGCCGCCCACGTTGCCATTTAAATAAATACCCGAATCATCGGCTTCAATGCCGACCACCTCACCATCGCCGCTGTCGCCCGCAGCAGCAACAGCCCAGGCCGTCAGTCCATCCGCTGTGCCGGACCGCGACAGCAGCGCATGATAGCCTGTTGTACCGACTTGCGTGATGGCATCGGGGGAGCTCAGTAACGCATCGTTGATCGGAGGCTGCGAAACGCCCCAGATTCCGGTACCGTCCGTACCGTTGATTTTCAGCAGGTAACTACCCTGGCGGTCGTTGGGGATGTTAAGGCCTGCGATGACGAGAGCGCCTGATTTGGCGCCGTAAACGTAAATACTGCCGTCATCGCCCATCAAAAGACCTTTGGTGTTATTGGTGGAAGTCAGGGGCAGCTGGGCTGACAAGAGCCATTGACAGTTGCCATTATTGAGTTTGGCGATAAAACTGTTTTTAAAGCCCCCGGGATTAGCCTCTGTACAGGAGCCAAAGGTGATGGACTGGATTGCATCGCCCACCAGCAACAGGTTTCCAGAGGCATCGTACCTAAAATCGTTGATGTGCTGCCCTCCGGCACCGAATGGGTAGGTAGAGGTGCCCAGTAATTCGGGAGCGACATACTGTCCGCCCTGCGGATTGACTTCCACCAAGAAAAAGCCGGACGCGTCCGTTTGCAGAATATTGCCGTCAAAATTGGCTTCCGTATCGAACGTGCCGGCCAGCAGCAGTTTGTTGTTGTGCCAATGGATGGCGCCAAAAATTTGCTCATCGGGGAAGCGTATCCAAATATTGCTGCCCGCAAGCGTGTATTGCAGCAGCGCATAGTCTCCAAGCACATAAATTTTATTGTCATCACCGAGCGAAACCTGCCGCAATTGGGTCGGCAAATCCGCTCTCACCCACCCCGGCGTGCCCGAAGGATCAAAACTCGCAAGGTAGCCGCTCGGATCATCGGAAGAAAAATGGTCGTCCATGCCGATGGTAATATTGTTGCCCGTAAACTGCCCCAGCACCCAGGCGTCTCCGTTGGCATTGACGGCCACGTCTGCCGCGCTCACCGAGGAGGCTGAATTGTAGGCCTTGATCTGCTGAACCCAGATCAGGCTGCCGGTCGAAGTGTATTTGGCCAGGTATCCGTCCGTTACACCGACGCTGCTGAGGGTCTGGTTGCCAAAAGTGGCGACGCCGCTGAACGTACCGGCGACATACAGGTTGCCGGAACCATCCTGCGCGATCCCGGACGCTGCGTCGGCACCCGAACCGCCGATGCGCTGCATCCAGTTCCAGTCGGGAGCGTTACTTCGGACAGCAGCCTGTGCCGGCTGCACGTGAAAGGTTGGAGCATTGGCCTCTTCCTGCAGAAAAGGATGGACGTGCTGTGCGGCAACGACGCCGGAAAAGAGTAAAAGAGTAAGAAATTGAAATGTGGTGAACAAATTCTTCATGTGTGGAATGACTTAAAATGAATAGAATTTTTGTGGAACGGTAAGGCAGAGGGCCCGACAGCACCTTGGTTAAAACGAGGCGCGAATGTCCGGGATATTTTTCTTTTCGAAGAGGGCAAATATGAAATAGTGAGGTAGATTTGTTGACAGTATTTACAGTTAAATATTTGTTAATATGCCCAAAAACTCCAATCATAATTTTGATTTCAATAGCATTTACGAAAAATATGTCATCAGCATGCTCCGCCGTTTGTCGGGCGGTTTTGGCGAGCCCGCCAGTCTGGTTGGCGCCGAATACGACGAGGTGCTGACCCGGATGAAAAAATTCCGGGAATTGTATGTGCACATGAGTTTCTGGCTCATCGTCGACTTGCGGATACAAGATGTTCTGACCGTGGAAGGTGCCGATCCGGTGCTGTATACACCACTGCGGACACTTCGGGATTTTTTGAAACTGGTGCATCCCGACTACCTGATCCCCTATCTGACCTGGGCCAATGCGACCTACGAATTTGGTCTGCAGAACCCCGCTCTCGTGGTACCCATGCAGATTTCGCAACGGATCACCCTGCCCTTGCTCACCCGCGACGGGCAGTACCACTGGTTTGCGCAACATGGCACGGTGCTGCAGGTCGATTCCTCCAATCGCCTCATCCAGCACATGAACACCTACTACGACGAGGGAAAGTGGACGCGTCACGGAATGCAACCCATGGAAGCGTATTTCAGCGGCCGGCACAATGACTCCGAGGCTCTGCAAAAGCTGCTCAATGCGAAAATGGTGCCCTACGTCATCGACGAGTTCACGAATGCCGAACTTGACCTGCTTACCCTCTACGCGGCAGGCGAAACGGCTGAACGGATCACCATTTTGAAAAACTGGACCAAACACACCCTGCACGAGTACAACGCCAATGTGATCCAGAAAGCCCGGCGAATATTCCAGTACAACTTCCCCACCGCACGCGATTTCGCGGATTATTGCGTGGAACGGGGCTTTATCCAGGCAAGGCACACCCCCACTTAGGGGTTTGATCAGTCCGTTTGTTGTACTTTTTTTGCATCATTGACGGCTAAGCCTCCCAACCACCCAAACCTCCAAGTCCATGAAAACCAATTTCCCTTTCCAACTTATGTGCAAAATGTCCGGCGCCACACTCCCGTGTTGCAGAGCGCTTCACCGGGCAATCCATTCGTGAAGCAGTATTGATGCACTTCGACGAACAGACTGAGCTCCCGGGCTTTGTCCTTTCCCGTCTGATTATTCCTCCGCATCGTACCTGCACACCTGTTGCAACCTTCCAAACTGAATCCAAGCCCTTAAATGGGCCCGCTTGAGCGCATTTGACGCCAGATTTGCCTGTTTCAGACACGCTTTTAACGACTCCATTGCAAATCAACCGCATCCGCCGACCCGGCCGGATGAGGACTCATATTTTCTTTTCACTCCAACCCACTTATTACCATGAAGTTCTTTACTGCTTTTCTGCTCAGCCTTTTGGCTCCCTTACTTCTTTCCGCGCAAGCCTGGACTACCTACACCCCGCCATTCGGCGACACCATCGGCATCGCCGATATCGAGGTTGTCAATGAAAACATCATTTGGGCCGTCGGGCTGCGGTATGGCGTCGACGATTCGCTGTACTACTATGGCGTAGGCAACGAAACGTATTACGCTGTCACAGCCGACGGCGGCGCCACCTGGAAAACCGGCACCGTGCCCATGGGCCCTACGCCGTTTATCGCCGGAATGACCGCTACCGATGCCGGTCAGGCTTTGGTGATCGGGCTCGAAAATTTCGGCAATGCCAAAACGCTGAAAACCCTCGACGGCGGCACGACCTGGACGGCTTCGGCCAACAATTGGGACCCGGTCGCTTCCTGGCCCGATTACATCCATGCCTTCACGCCAGCTAAAATGTGCGTCATCGGTGATCCGCGTAATGGCGAATTTGAAATTTACACCACCTTCAATGCCGGCCAGGTGTGGCAACCCGTGCCAGGAAGCAATATCCCCGACCCGCT
>JBGAJY010000048.1:0-28893 GCA_044224705.1 Saprospiraceae bacterium | reverse complement strand
ACTGAATAAAAAAAGCGGCTCCGATGGTTCGGAGCCGCTTTTTTTATGGTTGATGTAATGTTTATTGCGGCGGCCAGGATTCCACCAGGTTCTCCCAACGGCGCACTGGCACGCGCGCTCTCGGATGCCAGGCGCCCGATTTCCAGTCCATGGCTTCAAGGTTGTAAAAGTTCAGTTTGTAATCGAACTGCGAAGGGACATCGTAGCAATACCCGTGGTAGTAGTACTTTTTACCCATCTCCTGCGCTTTGATCAATTCGAGCAACATGGTGAATGAACCCAGGCTGCGCTGCCCCGTTACTTCCGGATCAAAAAAACAATACGTGCCCGACATGGCCTCTTCACCCAGGTGCACAAAACTGCAAGCCACCAGCTTCGCACCTTCGAAAATGCTGAATTCCATGCCTTTAACGGGCTTTGAGCCTGCCTGCGGACTAAGAAACGAGTACACCGACTCCGGCTGTCGTTCACGGAAACGCACGGTATGGGCGCGAAACAACTCTTCTTTTTCAGGCGTGAGTTGCACTTTTCCCCAACGCACTGTGAGGTCGTCGTTGCGGCGCAGGAGCTGACGCTGGCTTTTTGAAAACCGGAGCCCTTCGAGCCGAATCCTCAAGGGAATGGTATAGCACAAGCGTCCGCGGCACGCTGCGTAATTATGCCGGATAATGGAATAACCCAACAGACGCCAACCCTCGGCGAGGTGTTCATCGAACAAAGCCGGGTGCATCGGACGCAATTCAATGCTTTCGTCTACGATGTCTTCAAAAAGGACCGGATGGGTTTGCATGACTGTTTGATAGAAAGGCCTGCGCAATTTTAGGCATTTTCAGGCTTTTTGGGAAAATCCCGGGGCCGTATTAACCCTTAATAAATTGCGCTACCGAAATTTTTCCGCCGCAGGTCCGGCTCAGCCAATACGTCCCGGCAGGCAAATGGGCCGGAATCTGGCAAGTGGAAGCCCCGGGCAAATAATTTTCATTGAATAAAATCCGGCCGGTGGCGTCAAAAATCTGCACCGAGCTGTTGGCCTCTGCCGGTTCGTTGAAATGCAGCACATCCACCACCGGGTTGGGATAAAAACCAAGCGGTTCGGCGTTTGCAAGGGTACTGGTGCCGACGGCGCTGGTCGAAAACGTGAGGACCAGATTCTCCTGCGGAATACCGTCGCAGCCAAAAGGCGGCATGTCTTCGCCTTCATAAAGGGTTTGGATAATGGTATCCGTTGGATTGGTCGGCGAACCCACCACCCAGTGACTGTACCCGATTGTATAGCCATCGAGGGTTTCCACATAATCCACCATCAGGCCGATCAGGGGCGATGTTTCATTGAAAAAGGTGTTCACAGGGTCGGGAATGCTGCCAGAACCGATACGCACCTGTATATCATTGCTGCCTTCGTAGAGCCATATCTGAAAACTGATATTGCCATCGGCATCGGTAAAGGCGGCTTTGTACCATTCCACTTTAAAAACCCGGTTGGGCGCAGTGCCGTCAGTCCGGTAGCGCACCTCGGTACCCGGGCCGTTGATCAGGCTGTATGCGCTGTACCCGAAAATAGCATCGAGACCGGGGGTAAAATCAATGTCGGTCACCAGGGCGCCGAGATAACCGAGCACGTAAATCTGATCGATGGATGCATCGTCAAACTGGAAATCGAACCCAATCGGCGCGATGGATTCCTCCAGGTCCCAAACCTCGGATGCGGGCAACACCGTGGCATTCGTCAAAGTGGAATAAGGTTCGGACGAAACCGAAAAATTGTAGGGCTGGGATTGGCCTTTCAAGGCAAAAGCGCTCAATACAAAAAGCGCATTCAGAACAGATTTTTTCATACTGGAAAGATTTTAGTGAACAGATGTTTCACGGCAAAGGGAATTGATTGCCCTTAAATGGTTGTTCTAAATATGCACCTTTAACAGTTGTTTAATTTGGCGATCAATTTGCCACGAGTATCCGAGTAGCTTTACTTTGGCATGCCCTCGCCCCTACATCTCTGATATGAACGTCGATTCACCTACCGCACTCCTTTACCACACCTACAACAGTTTGTTCCTCAGCCTGCCATTCCGCGACATCGCGGAAACCGGCACTCACCTCGCCCTCTTCACCCAGGCCTGCCAAAACGGCTACAAGGAAGGCCACACCCCGGATGTTATTATCGAACAATTCTGGGCCGATTATTTCGAAAAAGCCGGGGAGCAGGAGCGCGTCAATCTGCTGTTCGATTTTATCAAATACATTGAACGTCAGGTAGTTTTGTTCGATGCGGTGGAAGACGCGCGCTTTGAGCAAACCCATCGCTCTGATGAAGCCCGCCCACTGGCCCGCCTGCTGGGCCGCCTTGAAACGGATGAGGAATTGAAAGGGAAATTGCTCGAAAAACTCCGCACATTCAGCCTGCGGCTGGTACTGACGGCCCACCCCACCCAGTTCTATCCAGGCAAGGTGCTCGGTATTCTGAACGACCTGGGCCAGTCCATCCAGGGTCACGACCTCGAACAAATCCGGCTCTACCTGATGCAGCTCGGGAAAACGGCCTTCGTCAACCGCGAACGCCCCACACCCTACGACGAAGCCATCAGCCTGGGCTGGTATCTCGAAAACGTCTTCTACCATGCACTGCCCGACAGCATTTTCCGCCTTCTGAAAGCCCTCGGGCAAGACGTCACTTCTTTCGAAAATCCACAATTGCTGGCCCTCGGATTCTGGCCCGGCGGCGACCGCGACGGCAACCCTTATGTCGATTCCAGGGTGACGTTGCTGGTGTCGCAACGCTTGCGGGAAGGTATTCTGCGGGGCTACTACCGCGACATTCGCCTGCTGAAACGCAGGCTCACCTTCAGGGGTGTGGAGGAAAAAATCGGCATTGTCGAAAACCGGATCAAAAACACCCTCTACCCCGCCGACCAGCCCGTCGACTCCTATGAGAATGCCGACCAGTTGCTGGCAGATCTTTTTGAGGCCAGGCGGATACTTCAAGTGGACCACGAGGGCCTTTTTCAGGACGAACTGGATCTTTTTATCCTGAAAATCAGGGTGTTCGGGTTTTATTTCGCCAGTCTGGACATTCGACAGAACAGCGCAAAACTCGCCGAAACCTGGGACGCCATTCTTCGAAAAAAAGCTCAAACGGATCCTTTATTGCTTCCCGAGAATTTCGCTGGAAAGCCGGAGGAGGATCGCATCGAGCAATTATTGAACACCGATTTTTTGCTGAACGAGCAGGAATTTGACGACGCATTCACCTCTGAAACCCTGAATTCCTTCCGTGCCATCGCCGCAATTCAGCGCAGTAACGGTGCATCCGGTTGCCACCGCTATATCATCAGCAACTGTGCTTCAGCCTTCGATGTAGCCTCCGTGCTGGCTTTGGCAAAGGGAACGATTGCCGGCGCCGATGGCTCTATCTCCCTCGACATTGTCCCTCTTTTCGAAACCGTCGAAGACCTTGCGGAAGCAAGCGACGTGATGCAGCGTTTGTACGCCAACCGGCACTACGCCGCCCATCTGAACAGCCGCAACCGGATTCAACACATCATGCTCGGCTTTTCCGACGGCACAAAAGACGGCGGCTACCTACGCGCCAACTGGAGCATTTACCGCGCCAAGGAAGAACTGACCCGCATCAGCCGGGCCAACGGCGTGACGGTGATCTTTTTCGATGGCCGCGGCGGCCCGCCCGGGCGCGGCGGCGGCAACAACGCCAGCTACTACGCCGCACAGGGAAAAGACATCGAGAACCGCGCGATTCACGTCACCATTCAGGGCCAAACCGTGAGCAGCACCTATGGCACCGTCATCGCCGCGCGCTTCAATACGGAGCGCCTGCTCACCGCAGGGCTGGAAAATTCACTGTTCCCCAGCCGCTCCCGCGAACTGACCGACGACGACCGCACGCTGCTCGATGAACTCGCCGAAGCGGCTTACACGTCGTATCTCGGCTTGAAAAATCACCCGGATTTTGTGCCGTACCTGGAGAAAATGACCCCGCTGAAATGGTATGGCGAAACAAATATCGCCAGCCGGCCCACGAAGCGGAACGCCGACCAGGCCCTTCGCTTCGAAGACCTCCGCGCCATCCCGTTTGTCGGCGCCTGGGCCCAAATGAAGCAAAACGTACCCGGTTATTACGGCTTCGGCGAAGCCGTCGCCGTGCTGCGTGATCAAGGAAAATCGGATGCCGTGCAACGCTTGTACCGGCATTCTCTGTTTTTCCGCACGCTGGTGGAAAATTCCATGCAATCCCTCAGCAAGTCGAATTTCGAGGTGACGAAATATGTACAAAACCACCCGCGGTTCGGCGATTTCTGGAAAATGCTGCGCGATGAATTTACCCGCACTACCGAACAATTGTTGTTCGTTTCCGGCCAAAAAGGCTTGCTGGCCGATAACCCGGATTCCCGAAACAGCATCGCTTTACGGGAAGACATTGTGCTTCCGCTGAGTACAATTCAGCAATATGGCCTGCAAAAAATAGAAGAAGGCGACCTGTCGCCCGAAGCATTGGAACGATTCAGTCACCTCGTACTGCGGGCTATGTTTGGCATCATTAATGCTGCCCGCAATGCGGCGTAGCCCCTCATTTTCCAGAAAATGCGGCTGTTTTTGACCACTAATTCGCATCATTATCAAAAACCAAATGATTGAGCCATGCCTTTGACAACCAAAGACTTTACCGACGCAGCCGCCCCTGCGCTGGAGCGGCTTCGAAAACACTACGAAAACCGGGAGTTCCGGGTTTCCGACATCGAAGATGCAGAGGGACATCAATACGTCAACCTCGTGCAGGAAGGCGGCGGAATTCTTGGTCTCGCCCTGGTAGGATATACTTATGTGCTGGAGCAAATGGGCATTCGTTTTATGAAAATGGCGGGCACCAGCGCCGGGGCCATCAACACGATGCTGCTGACTTGCCTGGGCGAAAAAAACGAAGCCAAGTCCCTCCAAATTCTGGACTTGCTCAACCGGCAGAACTTTTTTGATTTCGTAGACGGCTCACCCACGGCGCGACGCATTATCCGCCATTTGATCACCTCGAAAGGGTATGTCAACCGCTTGCGCAATTGGGCCATTGCAGTGTTGATCACGCTGGTCGTCTCGATTCTGGGCTTTGTTTTCACCCTTGGCGCAGGGGGCGGCTGGCCCATGTGGGTGTTCCTTGCGCTGGCGGTGTCGGCCTCCTTCACCGTGGGTTACAGCGTGTGGTGGTTGTTCAAGGTCAGAAAAAAATTCTACCAGGCAGAATTCGGACTCAATCCCGGCCAGGCTTTTCAGGACTGGATGTCCAAAATCCTGGAAGAGAAAGGGATTCGCAATCTGAACGAGCTCCGGGCGCATGTCGCAAAGGTGCCGGAAGGACAATTCAGGTTGAACCGCCCCGACCCCGAACCGCTCGACGATCTCAATAATCCGCATCTGGAGGACTTCCTGGTGCTGGTCACCTCCGATTTGACCAACCAGATGAAAGTGGAATTTCCGCGCCTTTGGTCGCTTTATTGGACCGATGCAAGCCAGGTGCATCCGGCGCTTTTTGTGCGGGCCTCCATGTCCGTGCCTATTTTTTTCAAACCGTTCGTGATACCTGAAATCCAGCGCGACAATGTGGCCAAGGCCTGGACGGAAAAGGCGGGGATCACAGAAATGGCGCGTATTCCGGCCAGTGCCCGTTTTGTCGATGGGGCCATGATCTCCAATTTCCCCATCAACGTGTTTTTCAACCCCAAGGTTGAAACGGCCCGGCTCCCCACCTTCGGGATCAGGTTGGGCGATACCGGCGGCTATCCATGTGAAGACTACCGGACCCTCCTCAACTACGTTTCAGCCATGTTCAACACATTGCTGATGCACTATGACAAGGAGTTTTTGATCAAAAATGCAGATTTCCGAAAATCCATTGGGCATATCGACGTCAGCGGCGTCAATTGGCTGAATTTCAACATTTCAGACCCTGAAAAGGTCGATCTCTTTCGCCGGGGTGCGGAAGCTGCCGCCCAATTTTTGATCGGTTCGCAAGTGCCCGAAAAACAGGGCGGATTGGAAAGCCTCAGCAGTTCACGAGGATTTGACTGGGAGCAATACAAAACGACAAGAGCGAAGGTCAAAAAGATGCTGTCCGCATATTGACCAACCAGTGTGGCGATGATAAAAAATCGGCCGGCGGTGAGGATCACGGCCGGCCGATTTACAATAAAAAGCAAGTAAGGCTTATCCTTCTCCTTTCAGTTCGCGCTCCAGTTCTTCCATCCTGACGTAGTCGATGGCTTCGCTGAGGGTGGGAATGATGGTCAGGATAGAATCCAGTCGGCTGATTTCGATCAATTTCACCACCATGGGCTGAAGTTGGCCGGCAAGAATAAAGGAGCCGGTGTCTTTCCAGAGGCGATGGGCTGTCAGAATGGCACTCAGACCGCTGGAATCAACGAATTTGACATTCGTCAGATCGAGGATCAGGTTGCGGGTGCCTTCCTGGTTGAGAAAAATAAAGTCGCTTTTCAAACCCGGCGCAATGGTCGAGTTGAGGTTTTCCTCGTCAAGCGTGAGGACTGCATGAGCATCTTGCTTTTCAATCCGATATTTCATAGCGGGTTGATTTTCAACGTGATTAGGGAGGTATGATGGATATGCCGCGAACGGCAACTGGTCAAAAGTGCCGGCAAATGTAACCATTGCCTTCGGCTTTTCTCCAAACTTTACAAACCGTTTTTTCAGCAAAGGCTGCGGCTGCCAGAGCGTCAGTCGGGGAACTTCTGGCACCATTTTTCGTTTATTGGATTGTAAAATCGAGAAAAAACGCAGGCGTTTCCACCGGATTTGCCCGCCTTTCAAATTGCGATTCCTGTTGGCAACCATTTTGCAGGAAGATTTGTTAAAAAGCCGTTTTTAGCCGGAGAAAACTTGCCCTTTATCTGTCTTTTCGGCTAAACTTGCCGCTAGTTAACGACCAGCGTTTTTTCCATCATCCCTACCTCGACAATGAATAAAAAGTTCTCTCCCGTGGTCAAGCAGATCATCCGTCAAAGCGGCCAGGAAGCGCGCCGCCTGGGGCATGATTACATTGGCGCGGAACACCTGCTGCTCGGCATCATCACCGAGCGGGATTCACTTCCTGTGCGCGTACTTGATGCGCTGCTGGTGGACGTGAACGACCTGAAAAAACGCCTCGAACGCAACATCCCCCGGCAAAGTGCCTATCCGCCCGCCGAAAACCTGTTCGTCGACGATTTCCAGGTCACCACGCAAGTCCAGCGCGTGCTGAAAGTCACTTTCCTGGAAGCCAAACTGATGAAGAGCGAAGAAATCTACCCGGAGCACCTGATGCTCTCGTTGCTCAAACACACGGACACTTTTGCCACAAAACTCCTAAACGAATTAGACGTGGACTACGAATCATTCAAAAAAGAGCTGGAATACGTGCGTTCGGAACAAGACCTCACGCATCCCAACCTGTTCAACCAGACGCCCAGCGAAGGCTCGGGTGAATACGAAGACGAAGAAGAACGCAACTACCGGGCCGGCGGCGGCCAGAAAGGCCAGCAAAAAAGCCGCACCCCGGTGCTCGACAACTTCGGCCGTGATATCACCAAACTCGCCGAAGAGGCCAAACTCGACCCGATCATCGGCCGCGAAACCGAGATCGAGCGCGTCAGCCAAATCCTCAGCCGCCGCAAAAAGAACAACCCGATCCTCATCGGCGAGCCCGGCGTAGGCAAAACCGCCATCGTGGAAGGCCTCGCCCTGCGCATCATCCAGAAAAAAGTCAGCCGTACGCTGTTCAACAAACGCATCGTGATGCTCGACCTCGCCGCCCTCGTGGCCGGCACCAAATACCGCGGCCAGTTTGAAGAACGCATCAAGGCCATCATGAACGAGCTGGAAAAAAGCCGTGACGTGATCCTGTTCATCGACGAGATCCACACCATCGTGGGCGCCGGCGGCGCTACGGGCTCGCTCGACGCCTCCAACATCTTCAAACCGGCCCTCGCCCGAGGCGAACTCCAGTGCATCGGCGCCAGCACGCTCGACGAATACCGCCAGTACATTGAAAAAGACGGCGCCCTCGACCGCCGTTTCCAAAAAGTCATGGTGGACCCGCCCAGCCAGGAGGACACCATCCACATCCTCGAAAACATCCAGCCGAAGTACGAAGAGTTCCACAACGTAACCTACTCGCCGGATGCGATCAAAGCCTGCGTGCGCCTCAGCGACCGCTACATCACCGATCGTTTCCTGCCCGATAAAGCCATCGACGTGCTCGATGAAGTAGGCGCCCGCGTGCACCTCAAAAACATCATCGTTCCGAAGCATATCGAGGAACTGGAAAAGGAAATCGAGACGCTGAAAGACCAAAAAAACCTGGCCGTCAAGAGCCAGCAATACGAGGAAGCCGCCAACCTGCGCGACCGCGAAAGCAAACTGGTGCGCCAGCTCGAATTCGCCAAAGTCGAATGGGAAGAAGAGAGCAAAACCAAACGCTTCCCCGTCGAAGAAGACGATATCGCCGAAGTAGTGGCCATGATGACCGGCATTCCTGTGCGCAAAGTCGGCCAGAGCGAAAGCAAAAAACTGGTCAGCATGGGCGACGACCTGCGCAAAATGGTGATCGGCCAGGATGAAGCCATCCTGAAAATCACCAAGGCCATCCAGCGCAACCGCGTGGGTTTGAAGGACCCGAAAAAACCTATTGGTTCGTTCATCTTCCTCGGCCCAACCGGCGTAGGCAAAACCGAACTGGCGCGCGCGCTGGCCCGCTACCTGTTCGACTCCGACGACGCCCTGGTGCGCATCGACATGTCCGAATACATGGAAAAATTCTCGGTCAGCCGCCTCATCGGCGCGCCTCCGGGATACGTCGGATACGAAGAAGGCGGCCAGCTCACCGAGCGCGTACGCCGTAAACCGTACTCCGTGGTGCTGCTCGACGAGATCGAAAAAGCCCACCCGGACGTGTTCAACATCCTGCTCCAGGTGCTCGACGACGGCCAACTGACCGACGGCCTCGGCCGCAAGGTGGACTTCAAAAACACCCTCGTGATCATGACCTCCAACATCGGCGTACGCCAGTTGAAAGATTTCGGACAAGGGGTCGGTTTCGCCACCAAAGCGCGCCAGGAAGCCGCAGAAGACAACAGCAAGTCCGTGATCCAGAACGCCTTGAAACGCACCTTCTCGCCCGAATTCCTCAACCGGATCGACGACGTGATGGTGTTCAACGCCCTGGGCCGCGAAGAGATTTTCAAAATCATCGATAACGCCCTGGCCGGCCTGATGAAGCGCCTGAGCAACATGAAATACACGCTGGTGCTCAGCGAAGAAGCCAAGGATTTTGTGGCTGAAAAAGGCTACGACCCGCAATTCGGCGCCCGTCCGCTGCACCGCGCGATCCAGAAATACGTGGAAGACCCGCTCGCAGAGTATATCCTGAACGAGAACCCGCCGGAAGGCGCAGCCTTGCAGGCCAATATGAACGAAGCGAAAGATGAACTGATCATAACGCCCGCCACGGTTGTACCGGAGAAGAAGAAAAAAGAGAACAAGGAGAGTGACAAACTGAGTGCGTAACGCACTGTGCACAAATAGAAACATGAGTCATCCCGAATTTTGGGGTGACTCATGTTTTTTGCCCGGAATAAATTCCGGGCTACCAGACTTATTGTTTCAGCAGTTGCCGCAGCGGGAATTCCCTGGCAGGATTGGCCGGGTCGGTGATCTGGACACTGAAAACCCCGGAAGGCATGCCGCCGGTTTGAATAGCCGAAGCATCCGCCACGCCATTTTTTTGCAGGACCAATTTTCCGGAAAGGTCAAACACCCGGACGTCAGCAACGCCGACGCCGCCGGGCAGATAAACCTGAACCGCATCGCCAGTGCTGGGGTTCGGGCCTAGGGTCCAGTAATCCGGCTCGTCGGCTGGGAACACCTCCTGGGCGTCGGTCGAGGCGCAGGTCAGGGATTCCAGCAGGTCGGTGGCTTCGACAATGAAGTTGTTGAGGCTGGCGGCGAATTGCGGCTGGTCGTAGATGTCGCTGTGACCGCCGCCGGGGACCGTTTCCAGATAGTTCCAGATGCCTGCCGCTTCGGCCTGCGGATGCAGCAAGCCACTGCCTTCCAGGTAAGCGATACCCGCCGCAATACCGGAGAAATAGGGCACCGTTTCGTCGGCTGTGCCGTGGATGCTGACCAGCGGAACAGCCGGGGCATTGATCCATTCGCTGCGGTACAGGCCGCCCGACATATTGGCGACGGCTTTTCCCCAGGAGGAATAAGTATGGTTGCTGGCGCTTCCGCTGATGCCTTCGAAGCCGCCGTTGGCATTCAAAATGGTCTGCATAAAGGCAGGAATATCGTCGCTGCCTTCCAGATAGGCTGCGTGCAGGGCCGTGACGGCGCCGGCTGAGTAGCCGCCGATGTAGATGTTGTCGGGGTCGACGTGAAACTGATTCACCGTGGCGGCATCTTCCCGGAAGTAGCGAACGGCCGCTTTCATATCGCCCACGGCTTTTACGGCGGAATCAAAAATATCGATCGAATCCGGGTAGCCGAGCACGAACACCGGATAGATCCGGTACTGGATGGAGGCTGCCACGTAGCCTTTGCGGGCCAGCAGCTCGCAGTAGCTCTGCATCATGGATTTGTCGCCGAAAATAAAACTGCCGCCATGGGCGAGGATCACCGCCGGGCGCGCGGCCACGGCGTCGCCTTCGGGTTGGTAAACGTCCATTTTCAGGACAATGGCCAGACCCGTGTGGCTGATGGTGGGGGCATAGTCGACAGTGGTTTTGGTGACGCCGGAGAAAATGTCCTGGCGGTATCGGGTGCCGTCGCAACCCAGGTCGAGGGCTTGGGAGAACAACGCGGCCGGAAAGCAGCCGAGCAGGAACAGGAAAGCAGGTAGAATTTGTTTATTCATAACGGGAGGTGGTTGAAGTGTGAGTAAGCAAAAGTATTATTTATCCGGCCAATGTTTTCCAGTTTACAGAAATTGAAAAGGCCTGCGGGGATGTTCCCGCAGGCCTTTCGTGACGGATGGATCAGGAGATCACATTTTCTTTTTCCACTCCGCAATCGATTTTTCGTTCATGCGCGGGTAGTCGGCGTTGCCTTCGGCTTTGGCCAGCGTGGTGCTGCGCTCTGCGGTGGCGATAGCGTCTTTGTACATACCCAGTTCGGCCTGGATATTGGCTTTGAGGCGCAGTATCCAGAATTTGTCACCGCCTTTCGAAAGCGACATGTTGACCCATTCGAGGGCCTTTTTCATGTCTTTCTTTTCTTCGAAATAATAGCGGGCGGCGGAGTAGTAGGTATTAGCGGAGGGGCCGTCCAGTTGCGTCTGGATGTCGGCCATCACCTTGCTGTCCACGTCGAATACGAGCGGCACGGCAACGCGGGTATTTTCCCAGCGGATTTCGAGGTCGGCGCTGTTGTTGCGCAGGTTGTTGACGTCGATAGAGAGGGTTTCAACCGGGTCTCGGAGACTGGTGACAGGGACCACCACTTTTGCTGCGACATCTTCTTCCTTGTAATCCTTGGGTTCCGGAGCGCCCCAGAAGCTGGTGTTTTTGTAAAAAATAACAGTCCATTCTTTCTCGCCGGGAATGGTGTACAGGGCGTAGGTGCCCGCTTTGAGGTCCATACCGCCCACCTTGACGTCGTCGCCAAAGGTGACTTTGGTGGAGGCGTTGGCGCCCGTGCGCCACAGTTCGCCGAAAGGCACGAGATCGCCGAAAATTTTACGGCCCTTGATGCTCGGGCGGGAATACTCCACTTCCACCTTGGTGAGGCCTACTTCCTGCGACACCTTTCCGGTGGGGCTGGGAGCGGGCGTTTTGATTTGGGCGGAGGCTGAAACGAAGGCAGTCAGCAATGCGAGGAGGGTAAAACAGTGTATTTTCTGCATGGTGTAAAATGTTTTGGCCTGTAACAAGCCTTTTGAAGATTGGTTGACAAAAGTAAGCCGCCGATGCGGTTGACAATAAAGGATTGGGCACAGATGGCTAAATTTGCAACAAACCGACACGTATGCTGCATTTCACCTGTGTGCCTTTTTCACAACTCTCCGTCTTCGAGTTATACGACATCCTGGCTTTGCGGCAGGAGGTTTTTGTCGTCGAACAAAATTGTCCTTACCTCGACTGCGACGGGAAAGACCAGGCTTCCTGGCACCTCAGCGGCCGGGATGAAACAGGCAAACTGGTCGCCTATACCCGTTTGCTGCCCAAAGGCGTGTCTTACGAAGCATACTGTTCCATCGGCCGGGTCGTCAGCGCGCCATCGGCAAGGGGGACCGGAGCCGGCCGGATTTTAATGCAAAAAAGTATCGACATGGCCCGCCAGTTGTTTGACAACGAAGCCATTAAAATCGGCGCTCAAACCTACCTGTTGCGGTTTTACGAAAGTTTCGGGTTCGTTTCCACCGGTGAGGAAT
The DNA here is from genome assembly GCA_044224705.1 of Saprospiraceae bacterium. Classification (GTDB taxonomy): domain Bacteria; phylum Bacteroidota; class Bacteroidia; order Chitinophagales; family Saprospiraceae; genus M3007. The sequence goes on along the minus strand of JBGAJY010000048.1, from coordinate 16,469 downwards.
ACCTCGAGGACGGGATCCCGCACACGAAAATGGTGCTGAAATAAAAGCCGCCATCTGCCGTGCAGACGCTGCGCGTCAGACGGCGGATCAGATTTTACTTGTCGTTTATCACGCCAATATCCCCTGCTACTTCCAACCCTGCATTGCGCCCCCGGCCTTCAAATATCCGTTTGCCGTTTTCCAGCAATTCCACGTGAACGGTCGCTTGCAGGCTTTCCTGGATTTTACCCGTCATTTCGCCGTGCAGGGGCGATTTCAGGGCCGTTCCCTGCGCCTGGCGGGCCAAAAGCCGAAGTTCCGTTTTAGGGTTTTTAAAGACCAATTCAACCTGCTCGTCGGTGATTTTCAGGGATTTGCGAGCACCCGTGTAGGTCGCGAATTTGAACAGCCGGCCCTCGATCCAGAACCCGCTGATGAAGCCGATAAAATAACTGCGCAACCAGGGAATGTGCGCCACCGACGCTATCAACGACACCCGGTCCGTGGCGTCAAAGTGATTCGACTGCATCCATACGTAGGCTTTTGGAAAAGAATGGCCCCAGTCTTTTTCGAGGTACCCGATGCCGCCGGTAAAATCGACTGTTTTTTGGCCGATAGTCAGCCCGCCTTCCAGGCGGTGGTGCATGCTGATGATGCCATGAAAACATTCCATAAACGGCACAAAGGAATACCAGCCCATGATACCAGGCGCGCCCAGCATTTTGGGCCAGGGCGTATTGCCTTTGAAATTCAGATCGCCCGAAATACCCTGCAGATCGAGCTGCAGTTGATTCCCCGAAAAAAAATTTTGCCCCAACTGCAGTTCAAAACGACGGTCGGCAGGATGGAATTCCTCCGCCTCAAACCGGTGGTACTGGGAAGTGCAGGCTTTGCCGTCCATCACCTGAATGAATGCGTGTCGTTGCCCCTCTGTCCCCATCGAAATACCCGGGATAATAGCCATCGCGTGGCGTTCATCGCGCGACACCACCTTGTAATACCAGCCTTCGAAATAATTGCGGCTGCGGCCCCAGCCGTGGTATTGTTCGGGATGCCAGGTAGCGCGCAGGCGTTTGAGCAGATTCATTTTGACGTATTGACAGGATAAACAAGATGCGCCGGACGGTTCCTGATGAGCATTTCAGATCCGGTCGGCACGGGCGCGCAAAATATGATCGGCCAGTACGAGAGCGGCCATGGCTTCTACTATCGGCACGGCCCGAGGCACCACGCAGGGATCGTGGCGGCCTTTCCCACTGACGGTCACGGTATTACCGCCGGCATCGACACTAGCTTGGTCGCGCATGATCGTAGCCACCGGTTTGAATGCCACCCGGCAATAAATATCCATGCCGTTGGAAATGCCGCCCTGGATGCCACCGGAAAAGTTGCTCAGGGTAGCTGGTCGGCCGGAAGTGTCCGTTGTGAAAGGGTCATTGTGCTCGCTGCCCAGCATTTTGACGCCCGAAAAACCGGATCCGTATTCAAAGCCTTTTGCCGCGTTGATGCTCAGCATGGCTTTGCCGAGGTCGGCGTGCAGTTTGTCAAAAACGGGCTGGCCGAGCCCGGGCGGACAACCTTTCACGACACACATCACCACGCCGCCCACCGTGTCGCCGGCTTTGCGGACCTTTTTGATCAGGCGGATCATTTTGTCGGCCATTGCCGGGTCCGGGCATCTTACATCGTTGAATTCCGTAATCGACAGATCCAGTTCCGAATATTCCTGTTTGAGTTCCAAATGGCCGACTTGACTCACAAAAGCCTGTATTTCAATGCCCTGCGTACGTAGAAACATTTTGGCCACAGCGCCTGCCGCTACACGGGCCGCCGTTTCGCGGGCGCTGCTGCGGCCGCCGCCGCGGTGGTCGCGGTGGCCGAATTTGGCGTCCCAGGTATAGTCAGCATGGCTGGGCCGGTAAGCCTCCGACAGGTGTTCGTAGTCGCGGGAGCGCTGGTCCTCATTCGGGATTACGAGGGCGATCGGGGTGCCTGTGGTGCGACCTTTAAACACACCGCTAAGGACGCGGACCGTGTCACTTTCCTTGCGTTGGGTCACGATGGCGCTTTGGCCGGGCCTTCGCCGGTCGAGCTCGCGCTGGATCAATTCGAGGTCGAATTCAAGCCCTGCCGGGCATCCGTCGAGGATGCAACCGACGGCCTCGCCGTGGGATTCGCCAAATGTTGTGACGCGAAAAAGGGTACCGAATGTGCTGCCTGGCATGGAGCTAAGAACAGGATTTGAGGTCCCGGGTTCAAATGCTTTTTATCCAGTACCAGATGCTGCCGCCGAACAGTACGACGAGTACAAAAATCAGCCCCATGATGTAGGCTGTACCCACACCCGGTCCTTGTTCGCTGTGTGCGCCCAAGCCTTTGTTCAACACGTAATGGCCGCCGATAAGGCAAGCCAGCCAAATGCGCAACAGCAGCCAATTGCGCTCAACGCCAGGGATAAAATATAAGGTAAAAGTCAGCGGAACCCCGACAAATGGCACTATGTAGGCGAGACTTACCCAGATGGAATCCACCTTTTTCTCGGGCGCTCCCGTCCATTTTACCGCCAGTACAGTCAACATGAAAAACACGAGCCATAACAGTTCCGGGCCAAGCAACAAGCGGATCAAATTTCGCATAAGTATTTGTTTTCTAACGCCTTGCGTAGTACATGCCGACGTTTATCATTCGGTTCAAATTCGGATTGTTCAGCCAGGGATATTTTCTTCTTGCTTCAAAATGGAGGTCTGATTCCATCATTTTTCCTTCATATTCCTGCTGGCAGAGGTCGTACACAAAGGATCGAACCTCCCGGGCCAGGCGGTCGAGCTCGTCGGCTTCGGGCTGGGTGAGCGAAGGATATTTTGCCATCATGCGCTCCTGCGTAGGCTTGTTGAACATCTCGCCCCATTCGAGGCAAAAATCAAGGGCCTGATTGCGCAGGTCGTCTTTATCCTGAACAGGGCTTTCAAACACCTGCATAACCTTGTCGATCACTTTTTGCCAGGGTTTTTCAGGCGCCGGAGGTATTTTCTCCGCGTCCACCAGGAGCGGGAAAAATTTGATCAGCCGGATGGAATGAAACCAATCGCCCGGAAACCGGACCTGCAACTGGTAAAATCCCGGCCGGAGGTCCGAGAGGTCCCAATCCAGCCGTGTGTCGGTCAGTTTATAGTTCCGAAGTTCGTATTCGATCACCTGCTCGTTGCGCAGGGTGTCGATCAAAACCATTTTTTCAGCCACAGCTTCGAACGGCGGCAATTGGATCACCACGCCCCAACGTTTGAGCGCCTCCTGATACTCCAGCGAGACGTTTTCACTTTTTAAAATGCCGCAGGGCGGCTTAGGGTTGTCCGTTGGAAGGGATTTGCCGTGACCGGTTTCTACGCGGGTGATGCGGGGCTCTCCGGTGCGCAGGTCGATGCCCTCGAAAATGTGGTCGGGGCAGATTTTTGTGTTACTGACCAACAACTCGGCAGGAAGGCCACGTCCGTCGTCGGGCACGAGGTAGGCTTGCTTGCCCGAAAAATTTTGCCGCTCGCGTACGCGTTCATCGTCATCCCAACCGGTCACGGTAGTTTCGTCGGACAGTTCAAAGACCACGCCGGCAGGGAGTTTGAGAAAAGGAGTTTTGAGGACGACCCGGATAGTATTCATCGGTGGCAGGATTTGGAGGCGAAGAAAAGGGATTTCAGTTTTTTAATCATTTTTACGATGAAATTGTCGCTGTGCCGAGCTAGTCTTTTTTGTTTTAAAATACTGTTTTTCAGCGCGTTTTCACTAGAAAAATGAAGAGCATACCCCATATTTTCCTGCTCCTTGCCCTTTGTTTCGGCATAAGTTTCGCGTTGCTGACACCGCCATTCCAGTCGCCCGATGAGTACAATCATTTTTACCGGTCGTGGCAGGTGAGTGAGGGGCATTTTTCCCCGGAACAAATCGACGGAAATCGTTTGGGGGGCGTCCTTCCGGCCAGTTTGGACAGCCTTAAAAATCAATTTTCATACCTGAAAAACGATTACGCTGCGCGCACCAGCGGACAAAAAATCCGCCATGCCCTGAGCCTTCTAGCGGAACCCGGGCGACGAACTTTTCTCGATTTTCCCAACACTGCCATTTATGCACCAACGGCATACGTACCACAGGCTACGGGCATTCTGGTGTCGCGACTGTTCACCGACCGGGTGTTGATTCATTTCTACGCGGCACGACTGGGCAATCTGGCAGTCTGGATCGCGCTCCTTTTTTACGCGCTGCGAAGGATGCCTTTTCAGCAATCGGGATTCGGATACCTGGCTTTACTGCCCTCATCGCTTTTCCTTTCTGCCACATGCAATGCCGATATCGTCACCAACGGATTGTCGTTCTGGGTGATCGCGCTGGCCTGTCGGGTCACAGCCATGGGGCGGGAAAAACTGTCATTTACCGCCTGTGAAAAAACGGCATTTTTGCTGGCAGCCGCCACGACGGCGGTCAACAAACTCATCCTTGTCCCTTTCGGCGCCCTGGCTGTATTACCGGCACTAAAACATGGTCGGACAGCGCTTCGGAAATCAGCGCTGCCACTCGGGATCATGCTGACGCTGGCCGTGATTTGGGGGCGGCTGGCCAATAGTTGGTTTATCCCCTACGACTGCTACGCCCCCGAATGGCGCGATGCACAAACCCTGAACCCAGGTGTAAACCCTTCTGCACAAATGGATTACATCCTGTGCCATCCGTTCTATTTTGCGGCAACAGTTGTAAAATCGCTGTTTCATTCCGCCCCTTCACTGGCCGCGCACGTAGTGGGAAAATTCGGTTGGGAGAAAAACTATCTGCCAGCCTGGACGCTCGCTTTGTTGTGGTTAGCCATGGCATTACTGGCTTTTTCTGAAAAAAATCTGCTGTTGGCCCCGCAGCGACTGTGGCTGGCGGCAATTGGTTTTGTTTCCGTATTGCTTTGGGCCGTGACAATGTACGCTCTCTGGTGCCCGGTTGGTTCGGGCTCCCTGGACAATTGGCAGGGAAGATATTTCGTACCGGTTTTGCCGCTGATTTACCTGTCGTTGTGCACCGGGCGATTGACTCAATGGAGAAAAGCGATCCGATTCATCGCTCTGGGGTCGATCGTTGCTGGCAATATCATACTGACAATCAGCATATTGGATCGGTATTTCTGACTACACCGCCACTTCAAGCCTTGTTCAGGCGGGCGATCACCGTTTTGTTACCTTTTACTTTTTGATCAATGCTCACCTCGATTGTAGCGTCGAGCGGCAGGTACAAATCGACCCGGGAGCCGAATTTGATAAAACCCATGTCGCCACCCTGGGCTACCCGGTCACCTTCCTTGATGTACCATTTGATGCGCTTGGCCAGCGCGCCGGCAATCTGGCGCATGAGAATCATGGCGCCACCGGTGTCGTACACGACCGTGGTGCGCTCATTTTCCGTGCTGCTTTTCGGGTGCCAGGCGACGAGGTATTTGCCCTGGTGGTAGCGAAAGTAATTGACGATGCCGCTGACCGGGTTGCGGTTCACATGCACATTGACAGGTGACATAAAAATGGACACCTGGAGGCGTTTTTCATGAAAAAATTCGTCTTCAAAAGATTCTTCGATCACCACGACCTTCCCGTCGGCCGGCGCCAGCACCAGGTGCTTGTCGGCGACCATGACTTCACGACGCGGGTTGCGGAAAAACTGAAGAACGGTGAGTTACAAGATCAGAAATACGCCTGCCGACAACCATAAAAACGCCGGGGCCAATTGCCATACCAATAGTCCGATTCCGGTAAAAATCACGAGCAGCACGAGCAACAGCGTCTGGCCTTCACGATGGATGCGTAAAATCATAAGAGCTTGGGTCAATAAAAATGCAAAGGTAGAACTCCCCGGCAGCATGAAAAAAATGCGCTTCCTTTTTTACACCTATCTTTGCGCTACAATTTGATTGTTCATTTCCAACATCCATTTTCCATGAAAGTAGCAGTCGTCGGCGCCACAGGCCTCGTAGGCTCGAAAATGCTCCAGGTTTTGGAGGAGCGCAATTTCCCTGTCACTAAACTGATCCCGGTCGCTTCCGAGCGTTCAGTGGGCAAAACCATCAAATTTCGCGGCCGTCGGTACAAGATCGTCAGCATGACCGATGCTGTCGCGAAAAAACCGGATGTCGCCATTTTTTCAGCCGGCGGCTCGGTTTCCAAAGAATGGGCGCCCAAATTCGCCGAAGTGGGCACGGTCGTGATCGACAATTCCAGCGCCTGGCGCATGGATCCCGAGCGGCCTCTGGTCGTGCCGGAGGTGAATGCCTCTGTTTTGACCAAAAAAGATAAAATCATAGCCAATCCGAACTGTTCCACCATTCAAATGGTTGTGGCGCTCAAACCCCTGCACGACGTTTACAAGATCAAACGTGTAGTCGTCAGTACCTATCAATCGGTCACGGGAACTGGCGTGAAGGCCGTCAACCAACTGCTTGGCGAACGCAAAGGCAAGCCGGCTGAAAAAGCCTACCCCTACCCCATCGATCTCAATCTTTTGCCGCACATCGACGTTTTTACCGATAACGGCTATACGAAGGAGGAGATGAAAATGGTGAATGAAACGAAAAAAATCATGGGCGACGACTCCATCCGGGTGACCTCAACCACGGTGCGCGTTCCGGTTATGGGGGGGCATTCCGAAGCCGTAAACATTGAATTCGAACGCGAATTCGAACTGAACGACATCCGGCGTATCCTGGAAAATGCCCCGGGCATTATTGTCGTGGACGACCCCGCCAATCTGAAATACCCAATGCCCATCGACGCCCACGACCGCGACGAGGTGTTCGTCGGCCGCATTCGTCGCGACGAAAGCCAGGCCAACAGCCTCAACCTCTGGATCGTTGCTGATAACCTCCGAAAAGGAGCCGCCACAAACGCCGTGCAAATTGCAGAATACCTTCTGGAACGCGGCATTTTGAAACAAAGACGCGCAAAAACAAAAAAAGAAGCCGTCAGCGTGTAGTTTTGCCGCGCCAAATTGTCAACAAAACCCGCCACATGCGGGACTGCCAACCGACTGATTTACATGAAGAACAAAGTTGTTATCTGGGGAACGAACGCACAAAGCGAAAAAGTACTGATCGCCTTGGAACTGCAGGCCAGCACCAATAAAGTCTTGCTGTACACATTTCCGGAAGCCATTGCCTCTGAGGATTTCGTGGAGCAAATGATGAACCAATGGCGCAACGGCGGAGAAGTCACTTTCCCCGAAGGCTATACATCGCTGGAACGCGAACTCAGCGTCACGGAAAGTTTGCTGCCAGACGACCTCAAGGTGGACAGGGCCGATATCATTCATCGCGCACAAACAGAATGGCATTTTGCCATTCTATCCGCCAAACTTCACACCGCCTACCAACAGGAACTGGCCGAATTCAAGGAAAAAGTGGAAGCACTCAGTGCATATGACCATAACCTTTGGGACAACCTGCGCAGCTTCTGGAATAAAGTACAGGACCAGGCCCGCGACCGGAATCTTTTCCGGGAACATGCCGACAACCTGCGCGACAATATTAACGCGCTCTTCGACGACCTCAAGCGTATGCGCGCCCGGGTGCAGGACGAATTCGTCGGCGCTTCGCAAAAATTGTTCGACGATTTCAACCAGGCACTCGAAGACGTCGAGGCACGTATCGCCGCCGGCGGCAACAAACTCAACAGCGTGTTCGAAGACCTCAAGCAAATGCAGCGCCGCTATCGCGACGCCAAAATGAGCAACGAACACCGCAACGCTTTGTGGACCCGCTTAGATGGCGCTTTCAAAGCAGCAAAGGCCCGAAAATTCGGGGCTGCCGTCAACGAAGGCTCCATCGTCGAACGCCATGAACGGCGCCTTGGCGGTCTCCAGGATGCCATCCGCCGTATGGAGGACAGCATCCGTCGTGATGAGGAGGAATTGAATTTCCAACAGAAAAAAATAGCGGCCACCGAAGGCCAGTTGGAAGCGCAACTGCGCACAGCCAAGATTAAAATGGTGGAAGAGCGCATCGCCTCCAAGCGCGAAAAGCTGGCTGAAATGAACCAGACCCGCAACGATGTGCTTCGTCAGGTCGACAACGCCAAAAATAAAGAAGCCAAGCGCCAAAAACTGGAAGCAGCGAAAGAAGCGGCCAAATCCGAAATCGCGGCTGAAATCAAAACCAAATCCAGCGGTCCGGCTGAAAAACCGGAAGAACCTGCGGCTGAGGAACCCGCAAAACCCGAAGGCGAGTCCTTGCTCGACGCCCTCAGCGCCGTGGTAGGTGAAACACTGGAAGACGTGGTGGATACCGCCAAGGCAGTCGGTTCCGTTTTGGGTGAAAAAGCCGGCGACCTATTAGGTCAGCTTGCCGACAAAGCTGATGAAGTGATCGAAACCCTCAGCAAAAAGGCGGAAGAAGCAACAGAGACCTCCGCCGCGCCGGAAGAAAAGACAGAAGCAGAAAAACCCGCCGCCGAAACGGCCGATTCCGCCCCTGCTGCCGAGGAACCCGCTCCCGCCGCAAAAAAGAGCCCCCGGAAGAAGAAAGAATAATCTTGTGTTTTACAGAAATAATAAAAACCCTGATGTGCCCTGCGCATCAGGGTTTTTCGTTTTCGTCCTGTAAATGAAACCGGTGTAACATCCGATGCGCCAGCGGCGCCAACAAAATGCCGATGGTCGAAATAAACATCACACCGCTGAAAATGGCATAAAACGAAGCAAACCATTTGCCGGCATCGGACATATCATCCACTGGTACCAAGGGGCCCATGCCGGAAAGGATCATCGAGGCATTGAGCAAACTGTCGAGCCAGCTCAGCCGTTCGCCCGTCGCTTCAAAACAGGTGAAATGGTACCCGATGACCCCGATGCCCAGACTCACCGAGAGAATTCCCATGCCTACAATCAGGTTGAATATCATGCGGTTATAAAACCGATGAATGGGGAGCAAAGGGCGGCTTTTGTGCTCAAATTCTAAAACCTTGATCATGACACAATTGTAATTTTCCATAAAAATGCTGCAACTGGCGCGCATTGCAACTATGTATAATCAATAAAAAAGCAGCACATCCTGTTCAAGATGTGCTGCTTTTGATAGAATGCCAGATGAGCTGTTATTTGGCGACAGTTTTCTTCGCAGGTTTGGCAGCGGCCGATTCAGCAGCTTCGGGGGCTGCTACGGCTTTGCCGCTGAGCACCTCTTCGCGGGTCAGATCCACTACGAGGGCGGAAGCGACAAACACGGAAGAGTATGTACCGAAAATCATACCGATCAACATACCGAACGCGAAGCCCTTGATGGCGCTTCCGCCGAAAATGAACAACAGCAGTACCACAAAAATGACGGTACCCGAAGTGATCAATGTGCGGCTCAGCGTGGTGTTGATGGCGGCGTTGAAAACTTCTTGTTTGGGCCGGCCGGAATACAAATTAATGAATTCCCGGATACGGTCATACACGATCACCGTATCGTTCACGGAGAAACCGATTACAGTAAGTATACAGGCAATGATAGCCTGGTCGATCTCCAGCGAAAATGGTACGATGCCATGCAGCAGCGCAAAGAATCCGAGGGTAATCAGCACGTCGTGGGCAAGCGACAACACAGCCCCGAGCGAGAATTGCCAACGACGGAACCGAATCAGCAAATAAAGGAAAATGGCCAGCAAAGCCCAGGCAGCGGCTTTGAAAGAAGAGTTCCGGATATCATCGGCCACGGTCGCGCTCACCTGGTTGGAAGAAATGATGTGCGTAGTATTAGAATCGGTCTTTTTCAGACTTTCCAACGGCACGTCAATTCCTGCATTTTTCAAACCTTCATGCAATTTGGTGATCGCATTGTCCATAGCGGTGGGAGTGCGGTCATCGATGCCGTAGGAAGTCGTGATGTTGAGGGTATTATTGGTGCTGACGGCTTTGATGATCGGATTGGCTCCGCCAAATGCCTGGGTCAAAGGTTCGCGCAGCTTTTCGGCGTCCACCGGACGGTCAAACTGAACGTTGAAAGAATAACCGCCTTTGAAATCGACACCCAGCTCAAAACCGCGTGTGACCATAGCAAAGATTCCTACACCAATTACCAGAGCGGAAAATACATAGGCAATTTTGCGTTTGCCCATCCAGTCATAGTGGAACCCGACAAGCCAGTGCTCCGACCAGGGGAAGCTGTACTTCATTTCCGTACGGCTCGACCACCAATCGGTCAGGTAACGGCCCATGACCACTGCCGTGAACATGGAGGTGAAAATACCGACCGCGAGTACCGTACCAAAACCCTTGATCGGGCCAAGACCGAAATACACCAGCACAAGTGCGGTGAGCAAAGTGGTCACGTTGGCGTCGATAATGGAGGGTAAAGCATGCTGGAAGCCGACCTTAATGGCTTTCAGCACAGGCAGATCGGCGCGTAATTCCTCCCTGATGCGCTCGTACAAAATAACGTTCGCATCGACAGCAGCAGCCAGGGTCAGCACGATACCGGCAATGCCGGGAAGCGTGAGTACGGAACCCATGGAAGCCAGCACGCCCAACAGGAAGAAGATGTTAGCCAACAAGGCAACGACGCTCACCAGGCCGCCTTTATTATAATAGGCGAACATGAAGGCGCACAGCAGGCCAACCGACAACAACATGGTTATCAGGGATTTGTTGATATTTTCAGCGCCGAGCGAGGGGCCTACCTGGCTTTCCTGTACAATGTGGGTACCCGCGGGGAGTTTACCCACCTGAAGGATGTTGGCCAGGTCTTTTGCTTCTTCCAGGGTAAAATTCCCCGTAATGGAAGAGTTGCCGCCTTCGATCGGGTTGATTACCCGAGGAGCGCTGGCCACCTCATCGTCAAGTACGATGGCAATCTCGCGGTTGCGGTTTTGGGCAGCCATGGTCGTCATTTCTGCCCAGGTACGTGCCCCCTCGTTGTTCATGCTCAGGCTGACACCAACTTCACCCGTAGAGGGATCGGGCTGGGCGCTGGCATTGGTCACCACCGAACCGTCGATACGCGGCTTTTCCTGGTTGCGGAATTTTTTGATCCCGTAGAGTTCGTATTTGCCCGTCGAGCCGCCGGCCTTTTCTCCGGTTTCCTTCACGGGTTTCATACTCCAGCGAAAATCGATATCAGCCGGGAAAACTTGCTTCACCTCCGGGCGTGCCAGGTATTCCGAGATGGTTTTCAGTTTATTTTTATCGGCATACGCCAGCACGGCGCTCTCATCGTAGCCACTCATGGCCATGAGCGTGAGCAGCGGGCCTTTTTTGGTTTCTCCGTTGGCCGGGCGATCCGTGATGCGCATTTCTTTCGGCTTGGTGGTATCCGGCTGGCCATCGGGGCCGTTCGGATAAACATAGGCCGTATCCTTCACCATCTCCTGCGTCTTGTTCAGGAGGGTCGTATCATTGCTTTGAAGCGCAGCCAGTTTCATATCGGCCGCGATAAAGGCGTCTTTGAGGTTGGCGTCTCCGTAGCGGTAGGTGTCCCAGAACTCGAGTTTTGCAGAGCGCTGCAACATAGCCCGGGCGCGTTCCGGGTTGTCGATACCCGGCAATTCGACGAGGATCAGGTCTCGTCCGGCATCGAGACTGACGTTCGGTTGAACAACGCCCAGTTTGTCGATACGCTCTTTCAGTCGTTTGAAAGTTTGATCAACCGTGCCGTTAGCCAGTTCGCGAAGAGAGCGAACCACCTCGCCATCGGGTGATTCAAAGTTGATTTTGCCTTTGAGCGACTCGTTCCGGGCAAAGACCGAAGCAAGTGGTTTGCCCCCGCTGGTTTCTTTCCAGGCCTGCGCAAACAGCGTGATAAAGTCAGTCTGCTGTGTTTTTTGCAGCTCGGAAGCCTTTGTAAGCGCCTGCTGAAAAGCAGGATCGGGAGTGTTGCCTGCCAGGCTTTTCAGAAAATCCTGCAAGTCGACCTGCAACAAGACGCTCATGCCGCCTTTGAGGTCGAGCCCCATGGCCAGCTGGCTTTTTTTCAGGTCAGAGTACGTGAATTGTTTCAGCGGCCACAAATTCAACGCTGTTTCGCTGGACATGGAGTCCAGGTACGATACATAAAATGTACGTTCATCCGTCTTTGGATTTTTGGCCGCCATTTCTTGGGCATAACGCCGGGCATCATTCTCTACCTTATTGGTGGGAAGAATGAGCAGATACTGGTACAGACACACCAAAGTCAGCGCAATGATAAAAAAGCGCACGACACCATTACTTTGCATACCTCGGGACAATAATGTTGAATAATTAGGATTTGCGGCGGTTTGGCATAAACCTGCCTCACCGGCCATTTTGCGTATTTGCAAAAAGCCCGCAAATATAGGCACACTGCCCAATTCAAAAGGTTTTGAGCAAATAAATGTCCGGAATGATGAAAGTAAGCTGCTTGAAAAGGCCAGTTTTACAAGTTAATATGACCCAGAAGGGTCATGCAGCCTGCATACGGCGCATTTGCGAATAGGTGCGGTACCCCGGCAAACCCGGCGAAATGATCAGAAAAACCTCGGCGCCGGCTTGGGACGACATCGCAAGTCTGCTTTCATCGGCCACCAAAACAAAATCGGTGGGTTGCGCTGCGTCGCCGTTGAACGACACTTCCCCGGAAAGGACATAAGCGGAAACGATCTGCCCTTGAGATAATTCGATCTCATACGCAGCACTTTCCACCGCTATCCGCAAAATCTGAACTCCCGGCGTGTCCATCTGAAATGGACTGCCTGCGCCGGCCAACGTAGTCACCCGAATACCTGTGCCGGGTTGATCCACTGGAAAATCAGCCCCCCGGTAGTCGTCGTAGCTGGCAGGCCTGGACAAGGTTTTAGTCAAATCCGGATCAAACCAGATTTGAAAAATCTCGGCGCCCTGCCCCATCCATTCGGAATGGCTGATTCCGGAACCGGCCCGTATGATTTGAACATCACCCGCTGCCAGCGGCTTCCAATCCTGAAGTTTTGTGTCGTAATGCCGGATTTGGCCGGCAAGAACAAACGAGCAAATCTCGAAACCCTGGTGCGGATGCAGTCCGATCGTACTGTCTTTTACGGCCCGGGCATGCGCCCAGTAAAACAGGTTGGAATACGGACGGACTTCGGACCCATCCTGCGGAAAACCAATGGGTTTGTTTTCAACGATTTCGCCTCCGTTGAACGCGCCCTGGCCTTGCCGGGCTTTTGGAAAAATGCGGACAGACATGATGGTGCGATTTAAAAGTAACAGAGTTGATTTCAACCTTGGGCCTGTAAACAAAAACAAAGGTGCATAGTTTGCAAAATCCTTACATCCAGGGCGCCAAGATTGCCGTTCACAACTCCCTGACCTGCGTTATCTTGTCCGCAAAAAAATGGTTTCTCTATGAAAAAAACATACTTTCTCCTTCCCCTGGCCCTGATTGCTGCAGTAGTGATTTGGGATAAATCCGTTCAGGGCAATTCGATCCAGCCCCCAAAAAATACCGAAAAACAGTCTGCCGGAATTCCCGCAGGTGAAAACGAAGAGAACCGGAAAGACCGCCAGGCCTGGGAACTCATGCGCCTGGCCGACCCGGCCACGGGTAAAATTCCCGAAGGCATGACCTTTAAGGAACGATGGTTCGCAGCCAATCTGCCCCAGGCCGACGCCAGCCTGCGCTCTGCTCCCGATTGGACCGCTCGCGGCCCGTGGAACTACGGCGGCCGTACCCGGGCGCTGGCTATGGACGTGAACAATGAAAACCGCCTGTTTGCCGGCGGCGTCTCCGGCGGAATCTGGCTCAGCGAAGACGCCGGCCAGTCGTGGACCCGTAAAACGCCTCTGAATGCACACCCTGGATGTATCAGCGTGGCCCAGGACACACGACCGGGACACACGGATACGTGGTACTATTTGTCCGGCGAGCTGTACGGCACCAGCGCCTCGGCCGATGGCGCATTTTATGTGGGCGACGGTCTTTTCAAAAGCACGGACAATGGCGAGACCTGGACTCCGGTGGGCTCCACCGACGATGGCAATCCACAGGACTTCGGATCGCTATTCCAGGGTGGCTGGAGGGTTGTGACCAGCCCAACAGATGCCCAGGATGTGGTGTACATGGCTACCATTGGTACGATATATCGCAGCGCCAACGGTGGTACCAGCTGGACCGCAGTGCGCGGCGGCGACATCAGCAATTACTCCTATTTCACGGATGTTGCCGTCACTTCAACAGGCGTGCTGTACGCTACCCTGAGTTACGACGGACCGCAAAAAGGCATCTGGCGCAGTACCAACGGTACCACTTGGACCAAAATCACCCCCGCCAACATGCCTCCCGTGTACGACCGCATCGTCATCGGTATCAACCCGAACAATGAGAACGAAGTGTATTTCCTTGGCTCCACACCCGGCTACGGACACTACCTCGACTACCTCGACAACGACGACTGGTCCAGTTTCTGGAAATACACCTACGTCAGCGGAGACGGTACCGGAGCGGGTGGCCAATGGACCGACCTGACCGCCAACCTGCCGTCGACCGGCGGCATTTTTGATCAATTCGGCTGCCAGGGCGGCTATGATCTCGTGGTCAAAGTACAGCCGGGCACCAACAACGTATTTATCGGCGGCACCAACCTGTTCCGTTCAACGGATGGCTTTACAACCCCAGACAATACGACCCATATCGGTGGTTACAAACCTGGAACTTCACTTCCGTTCTTTGAAATTTACCCCAACCAACACCCCGACCAGCACGATCTGCTCTTTCTTCCAAGCAATCCGAACGTGATCATCACAGCCAGCGACGGCGGCCTGCACCGCACTGAAGATTGTCTGGCCCCCTCGGTCACCTGGCACTCGCTCAACAGGGGTTACCAAACTACCCAGTTTTATACCGCGCTCATCGACCATGACACCCCCGGCGACAATATGCTGCTGGGAGGCCTGCAGGACAATGGCAATTTCTTTGTCAACAGCGCAGACCCGAATGCCCTCTGGAAACAAACGGTGAACGGCGACGGCGCATTTGCGGCAGTGGCGCCCAACAAGGATTACTATGTGCTCTCCATCCAGAAAGGCCGCGTCGCCAAATGCAGCCTCGATGCAGACGGCAATGTGCTGGCGTTCAGAAGAATCGACCCCATCGGTCCGGGCAAGGACGATTATTTGTTTATCAACCCGCTCGCGCTCGATCCCAACGACGCTAACGTGTTATACCTGCCGGCAGGCCGCAAAGTGTACCGCCAGGACCAGCTGGGCGCCATCTCGCTTACCGGCGAATGGGACAGCATCAGCCAGGGCTGGACGCAATTCCCTGACACCCTCACGCTCTCGCAAGGCAGTTTCACCGCCCTGGCCGTATCGAATGCCAATCCTGTCCACAGGCTGTATCTGGGTACCAGCAACAACAAACTGTTCAAAGTGGACAATGCCCACACCGGTACGCCCTCCTTTACTTCAATTACACCGCCACTGGCCGGCACCGGCGGGTATGTCAATTGTATTGCCGTAGATCCCGACAACGCCGACGACATCGTTGTCGTATACTCCAACTATAAGGTGTACAGCATTTACCGCAGCCTGAATGCAGGCCAGACGTGGATCAAGGTCGGCGGCAACATCGAAGGCAGCGTAGGCGGCACGGGCGCCGGCCCCTCGCTTCGCTGGCTCAGTATTCTGCCTTATCCCGATGGATCGCGGAAATACTTCTGCGGAACCAGCGTGGGGCTATTCTCGGCGGATACACTCAAACTGCACGCTACCGGACAGCCCGGCACGCTTTGGACGCTGGAAGGCCCCGGCGCCATCGGCAGCACGGTGGTCGACTATATCGACGTTCGTCCTTCTGACGGCCTCGTTGTGGCCGCGACACATGGAAACGGTATGTTTTCTGCCAATTTTCTGGCCAATTCAGGCAGCCAGGAAGTGACCAACGCCCCGGCCGTCAGGGTTTCCCCAAATCCTGCTCAGCAATTTGCCGACTTTTCAGTGTCCGGTCAGGCAGTCAAAAATGTTCGGTTGAAACTGTACAACCTGAATGGCCAACTGGTGCGGCAAACCGAATGGTCGGGCGCCTCGGGCCGGGTTGATCTGAACGGACTGGAAAGCGGCGTTTACCTGTATGAATTGCAGGGCCAGGGCTGGCGCAGCAGCGGAAAACTGATCAAACAAGGTTAAAATCGGCTGCATAAATGAAATTTAACTTTCATTTGTGTAAGGCATACGCGGCAGACGTCTAATTTTGCCGCAAGAGAAAACCTCCCGGTACCTGGCAAATCTGCTTGGGTGCCGGGAGGTTTTTTTTTAACTGCTTTCATGGCATCTGAACAAGCCGTTTTTTGACAACCAGCTGATCCTGGATGCTTCAAAAACAGGTGGTCCTGTTTAATCCCGATTCAGAACAGTCTTCATCAATACCAAAAAAACATGTTCACAAAAGCAAAAAACAAGAAACAGCTGGCAGACGAATTTGGACTGAGCCTGCGCACCTTTCAACGTCGATTAAAAGAAGCCAACCTTGAAATTCCGCGCGGCCTGATCAGTCCGGAAAAGCAAAT
>JBGAJY010000047.1:0-28935 GCA_044224705.1 Saprospiraceae bacterium | reverse complement strand
CTGCGGCATCGCCTCGATCACGCAAAACCCCGTGGCGGGCACCGATTTCGGCAACGCCAACGGCGGCGTGGTGAACGTGACCATCACGGTGACCGACACGCACGGCAACACGGCCACCTGCGTGGTTCCGGTGACGATCAACGACAACGTGCCGCCGGCTTTTGTCAACTGCCCGGCGAGCCTCACGGTAGGCAACGACGTGGATAAATGCGGCTCGAACGTGACGTTCGCTACGCCTTCGGCGACGGACAATTGTCCGGGCGTGACGGTGGTGCAAACCGCCGGTCCTGTTTCCGGCGCCTTGTTCCCTGTGGGCACGACTACCGTGTCCTTCAAAGCGACGGATGCCGTGGGCAACATGGCGACCTGCTCTTTCACGATCACGGTGAACGACGTGCAGGCCCCGACGGCAATTTGCCAAAACCTCACGGTGGCGCTGAACGCCGCGGGCCAGGCCGGCATCACAGCCGCCCAGGTCAACGGCGCATCGACGGACAATTGCACGGCCAGCGGCTCCCTGGGTCTTTCGGTCAATACCGTTTCGTTCAACTGCGCCAACGTGGGCAACAATAACGTGACCCTCACGGTGACGGATGCTGCCGGCAACACAGCCAGTTGCGTGTCCACGGTGACGGTGCTCGACAACCTCGCCCCGACGTTTACCTGCCCCTCCGCACAAACGGTGAGCGGCTGCGACCAACTGGTCCCGAACCTCGTGGCCCTGGTGACGAATGCCGCCGACAACTGCGGCATCGCCTCGATCACGCAAAATCCCGTGGCGGGCACCGATTTCGGCAACGCCAACGGCGGCGTGGTGAACGTGACCATCACGGTGACCGACACGCACGGCAACACGGCCACCTGCGTGGTTCCGGTGACGATCAGCGACAACGTGCCGCCGGCTTTTGTCAACTGCCCTGTCAGCATGATCATGATCGGCAACGACGTGGATCAATGCAGCGGCAAAATCAACTGGACGCAACCGGTGGCAATCGACAATTGCCCGGGTGTGACGGTGGTACAATCCGCCGGCCCTGCCTCGGGTACGGTAGTGCCCGTTGGCACTCCGGTGACCATTACCTACAAGGCGACCGACGTAGCTGGCAACACGGCCAACTGCATCTTCCAGGTGCAAATTATCGATACGCAATTACCTGAATTTGACGCTGATATTGTGATGCCGGCCGACGTGACAGTCGCCTGCAATCAGGTGCCGCCTGCTTTTGTCTTGAAAAACACCGACGTTCACGACAACTGCACGCTGCCGCAAAACCTGGTGATCACCTTTACCGAAACCAGCTCGCCGAACGCGCCGAATCCCTGCGGAAATACCAATTTCTCGCTCACCCGGACCTGGAAAGTGACCGACGCCGCAGGTAATACGCTGGTGTACACCCAACACATCACTGTTGCGGACAACCAGGCGCCTGTTGCCGTTTGCCAGAATGTTTCGGTGACGCTGAACGCATTCGGCGTGGCGACCATCACTGCTGCCCAGGTCAACAACGGTTCATCGGACAACTGTATTCCTGCACAAAGCCTGAACCTTGCGGTGAATCCGAGCTCGTTCAACTGTTCGAATTTGGGCGCCAATACCGTCACCCTGACCGTGACCGACGCTTGCGGAAACTTCTCGACTTGTTCGGCTGTCGTCACCGTGCTGCAGGGTGCGGCGCCTTGTGCTCCGCAATATGATATCGATGGCTCCGATCCTTGCGTGTGCCTCAACAATGCGACCACGCTGACCAATGGCCAATTCAGTGAATTGATCCAACTCAAATCGCTGGCCGGCCAGACCTGGACCATCCAGAGCGCCTCCGGTTTGTATTCGGCCAACAGTCCGAACCCGCCGGCCGCGCCGGTTACCCTTGGCGCCGGCACTCCCTTCCTGGTGGGCACCGCTGATGGCATCAACAACGACGGCGACGGCCAGACGGACGAGGCAGACGAAAACATTTACTACACCCTTCGGGCCCGTCACGTGGACGGTATCGGTTACACGGCAGTGTTTGCCAACAACCTGGGTCAGAACCTCACCATTGGCAACAAATGCTACTACCCGACGCCAGTCTTTACCAACCTGAATGATCCGTTCTGCCTCAGCACGCCGCCATTCACCATTGGCGTAGCCGATGTCAACGGTGCGCAAGGCTCCGTGACGGAAATCCGGGTCGACGGCATTTTGACCAATACCTTCGATGCAGCGTCGCTCGGGGAAGGCATCCACACGGTGTCTGCTACTTTCGATGCGGGAACGGCTCAGCCCTGGACCGTGGTGAATGGCCAGACGGTCGCCGGCAGCGATGCAGCGGCACAGGCTGACCCGGGTTGCCAGCAGTCGATTTCGACCTATGTGCAAATCACGGGTACGCCGAGCAACCTTGTCTGCAACGACGAATTGCACCTCTCGCTCGATGCGGATTGTATTGAAACAGTTTTGCCGGACGAAGTACTTGAAGGTACCTACTACTGCTACGATGATTACACGGTAGTGATTGATTATCCGCCCGGTACGACGCATTTCAATCCGGCCAATCAGGTGGATGCCACGCACATCGGCAAAACAATGACCTACCACCTCGTCCATTATCTCAGCGGTAATGTTTGCTGGGGCGTGATCATCGTGGAGGACAAACTGGCGCCCGCGCTCGGTTGTCCGGATGACATCACGGTGGCGTGTAGTGAAGACACCGAACCGATCCACACCGGGACGATTACTATCCAGGATTGCAGCCCGACCACGACGGTTATCGACGATGAGTTCACCGATTTTGGCCAATGCTCCAACCCGCGCGGCAAGATCGTTCGCACCTGGATCGTGACGGATTCACACGGTAACCAGGCTACCTGTTCGCAAACGATCACCATCACGCCGTTCAGCTTCGACGACCTGGATTTCCCGCCAGATGTCACCCTGAATTGTGAAGACGTGCACCTCAACCCGCAGGCTACTGCGCCAGTCGCCACCGGACAGCCGAGTATCAACGGCTACGCCATCGGAGTAGGCGGCCTGTGCATGGCTTCGATCAATCATTCGGACGAGGTGTACGACATCTGTCCCGGCAGTTACGAGATCCTGCGGACCTGGAAAGTGCGCAATATGTGCCTGCCGGTCAGCGCCGACAATCCGGTCGTGCACGTTCAGGTGATCAAGGTGAATGATTTCGGCGGTCCGCAATTTGTCTGCCCGCCGGCCGTCACCGTTTCCACCGATCCGTTCAATTGCTGCGCAACGGCCGCGCTGCCCGACATGATCGTGTCCGAAGGCTGCTCGAACATCAGCGACCTGGAAGCCAAAGTCACGGGTACCAACCCGGCCAACGGCAACATCATCACCTTCACGGTGCCGGGGTATTTGACTGATTTTCCCGGCAACAACTGGTGGTTGCCCGATACGCTTGCCGTATTCGACTACACCCAGTGCCTGCCGTTGGGCGATTATACCGTGCGCTATACGGCCACCGACGCTTGCTCCAACATCTCTACCTGCCAGTTTGTGCTGACGGTGGCCGACCTCGTGCCGCCTGCCGTTACCTGCCAGGAAGTGACCCAGGTGTCGATCGGCGCCGGCGGTCAGGTGGAAGTGCTGGCTTCGTCCTTCGATTCGGATACGTACGACAACTGCTGCCTGGATTCGTTGCTGGTACGCCGCATGGACCATATTTGCGGCGACACCTTGCAGGACGACTTCGGTCCATCGGTATTCTTCTGCTGCTCAGACATAACGGACACCGTGCGGGTCATCCTTCGCGCTACCGACTGCTCGGGCAACCACAACGAGTGCATGATCCAGGTGTATGTGGACGACAAACTCAAGCCTGTCTGCAATGCGCCGGCCAACGTATCGGTCTCCTGCGAAAACTTCGACCCCAGTCTCTGGGTCTATGGCTTCGCAACGGGCGTGGACAACTGCTGCATGGACACCGTTACGGTTCAAAACAGCTACTCGTTGTTCGATACGGTATGCAACCGCGGCACGATCACCCGTACATTCAGGGCCATCGACTGTGCCGGTCAAAGTTCACAGTGTACCCAGCGCGTCTTCGTGAGTTACGAACAGGATTACTTCGTCAAATTCCCCAACGACGTGATCGTCACGGTTTGCGACGGCACGGGCAATTACGGCGAACCGACCTTCTTCGGCGAAGACTGCGAACTGCTGGGCGTGAGTTCTGAAGACCAGGTGTTCACCGTTGTCCCCGATGCCTGCTTCAAAATCGAACGCACCTGGCAGATCATCAACTGGTGTACCTACAATGCCAACCTGCCTTGTGTGTACATACCGAACCCGAATCCGAACCCGATCTCGAACAACACCCAGAACCTGCCCGGTCCGGTCATTTCGGCGCCTGGCACGGCCGCGCCGTGGGCGCCGACCAAGGCGAAGGTGAATCCCACCGACGCGCAGCAACTGGATTACTCGGTGTTCTACACGGGCGGAACCTACACGGATTACGGCAACAACCAGCAGATTACAGTGCCGTCGATCAATGGCGTCAACTGCCTGGTGTACAAACAGATCATCAAAGTGATCGACACCCAGGACCCTGTTGTGGAAAACTGCCCGGATACCCTGGTGACGGCCTGCGACTACACGGTGAACTCGCCACAATTGTGGAACGAAATGTACTGGTGGGACGGCGTCACCGAAGGGCATGACCTCTGCGAAGGCCCCACCGACCTGTCGATCACCACTTCGGATGCATGCACCGGAAACGGCGTGAATATCCGCTTCATCCTGCTCCTCGACCTCGACGGCGACGGCACGATGGAAACGGCGGTCAGTTCGACCAACCTGCCTGCGCCCGGCACCGTGAACTACGGCAATGCCGCCAACCCGAACTTCTCGGGCGGCACGCCGCGCAACTACGACGAACGCCCGGTACCGGCCAATCAGCTGTACAACTTCGCCATCCAGACGACGCTGAACGGCACGAAAAAGGTGGCTGCGCTGAAATGGAACACCCCGGCTGCTCCGAATACTTATGTGACGCCCGAATTGCCCTACGGCACCCACAAGATCAAGTGGATTGTCGAAGACGGCTGCGGCAACGAAACGGAATGCGAGTACAACTTTGAAGTCAAGGATTGCAAAGCGCCGACCGTGGTATGCCTCAACGGCCTGAGTGTCAATATCATGGCAACCGGAATGATCACGCTGTGGGCCACCGACTTCCTGCAATACGCCGAAGACAACTGCACACCGCCAACGCCGTACACCGCCGGCAACAAACTGGTTTACGCGATCCGTAAATCCGGCGCGGGTACGGGCTTCCCGCTCGACGCGCAGGGCAATCCGATTACTTCGGTGAGTTTCGATTGCACGGAAATCGGCACGCAACCGGTGGAACTCTGGGCCATGGACCTGGCCGGCAACGCAGCCTACTGCGAAACCTATGTGATCGTTCAGGACAACGACGGCATTTGTTCGCCCAACGGCAACGCGACCGTGGCAGGCTTCCTGCAAACGGAACCGCAGGCCGGCGCCGAAGGTGTGGAAGAAGCCGACCTCGACCTCCAGGGCTCGCACCCGGCTCTGCCGCCGGTGAGCATGTTCGACCTGTCGGACAACAACGGGTATTACGCCTTCGGCAATGCCCTGCCCATCGGCTCTGATTACACGGTGACACCGGTGAAAGACGACAATCCGATGAACGGCGTCTCCACCTTCGACCTGGTGCTGATCTCCAAACACGTCCTGGGCGTCGAACCGCTCACTTCGCCGTACAAGATCATCGCTGCGGACGCCAACAAATCCAACTCGGTGACCACCTTCGACATCCTCGAACTGCGCAAGTTGATCCTCGGAATTTACACCGAACTGCCGAACAACACCTCGTGGCGGTTCATGGACGAAAACTTCCAGTTCGACGACCCGGGCAACCCGTTTGCCAACATACCATTTGCCGAAAACGTGTCGGTGGGCGACATCCAGTCCAACCACGTGGACGACAACTTTGTCGGCATCAAGGTCGGCGACGTAAACGGTTCGGTGATTGCCAATGCGAGCCAGCAGGCTGAAGACCGCACGGCAGGAACCCTGTTCCTCGATGCGGAAGACCGCGATGTGAAAGCCGGCGAGACCTTCGAAGTGACTTTCCGGACGGCCGAACAGGTTCAAGGCTTTCAATTTACCCTGAATCTCAATGGATTACAGGTGCTCGACATTGAAAAAGACGAGAAGGTAAGCGCCGACAACTTCGGTGTATTCCAGGACGCACTAACCGCCTCAATCGATGGCGCTGCTGGATTTACGGTGAAATTCCGAGCCAGCAAGGCCGGTAAATTGAGCCGGATGTTGCAACTCAGCAGCCGGATCACGCGCTCCGAGGCTTACAACTCCGGCGGACAGAACCTCGATATCGCTTTGCGGTTCTCCGGTAAAACGATCGCCGGCGTAGGCTTCGAGTTGTACCAGAACGTACCGAACCCGTTTGTGTCCCACACGTCCATCGGCTTCCACCTGCCCGAAGCATCCACTGCTACGCTGACGGTGTACGACGAAACGGGACGCACCGTGTACACGACTACCGGGGCCTTTGCCAAAGGCTATAATATGATCCAGCTCAATCGCGCATTGACGAACACGACAGGCCTGCTGTACTACCGCCTCGAAACGGCACACGACAGCGCCACGAAGACGATGATTCAAACACGTTAATCTATAAACAGTGTGTGTTTCAGGGGTTGCCCGGAATATTGGGCAACCCCATTTTTTAATCAGACTGATAACCTAAAGAAATGAAAATGGGCGCATTAAAACCTGCAGTACTCCTGCAACAAGGCTATGTCGGCACGGCGTTAAAAACTGTGCATGCGGAAATCATTTTCGGCTCTCCAAGCGCCAATTGCCAGGGCCAGGGCATTTGCCGGGTTCTCTCGGGGACTGAAACAACTTCCTGCTCCTGCGCTAAGTTCCCCGTTCGGGTTTCCGCTTCGACTCATTCCTCCGGGATAAGTTTTCTTTTTTCCAAAGCGGTGCTGCCGGAGACTATCCAGGCGCTGTATTTTGATAATAAGGTGCTGATCGTCAGGGAGATATTCTTTATTTCACCACTTTTGGCAAGTGAATTAGGCCTCGCAACCTGCCGGGTAAAACCGGGAGAATATTCGATAGGCGACAAGGGCGATACTTTTGAAATCCGGATGGAATTGGGTGATTGACCGGAAGGTGGTTTTATGAAAAACACACCACCACAATGCCCATAGCCCTCTTCCCCCTTATATTTCGCAGTTTAAGCCCGGATCCGGTTTAACATTTGGGGAACCGCGAAAAAAATGCCGAGGAATACTGCTCTTGTACGTATCGTCTCCGGGCCGCCTGGTACCGGGGAGGCCGCTTTTGGGAGCAACAGCGGGACCTGTTCCTTTTTGAATCTTTTCCGGCGCCGGGGAACTCAGTACCCATTTATCATAGAAAATGATACGCCATGAAATTGATCAAACCCGTCCTCTTCGCTTCATTTGCGCTTCTGCTGAGCTCTTTTTCGACTATGAAAAAAACACGCGTCGTCTTTTTCGGCGACTCCATCACCCAGGCCGGCGCGCTTCCCGGTGGTTATATCGACGTTTTGAGCCAAAAAATGGCCGCTGTGGGGCAGGGGGACAATTTCGAACTCATTGGCTCCGGCATCGGCGGCAACAAGGTATATGATCTGTACCTCCGCCTGGAAGATGACGTGCTGGCCAGGAATCCTGATGTGGTCGTGATTTGGGTGGGTGTGAACGACGTGTGGCACAAACGCACTTTCGGCACGGGCACCGACGCCGACAAATTCGAGCGCTTCTACGTGGCATTGATCCAAAAACTGCAGTCCCGGAGTATTAAAGTCATCTGTGCGACGCCGGCCACGGTAGGCGAACGCACCGATTTTACGAATGAACTGGATGGCGATTTGAACCGCTACGCCCAGATCATTCGCTCCGTCGCGGGGCATTACAATTGCCCGGTGGCCGATTTTCGCCGCGAATTCCTGCAGTACAACCTGACCCACAACCCGGAAAACAAAGAATCCGGTATCCTGACTACCGACGGCGTGCATTTGAATAGTATTGGCAATCAGTTGGTTGCGGAAATTCTGATGCCTTTGCTCCTTCAATAAGCTTTCGTGCCTCCGTGTTAATAAAACACGGAGGTGTTAATAAAACACGGAGGCACGGAGCATTCCATCATACATTTTCCAGAATTGGTTCAGGTGTATAATCCATCACCTGATGCACCACGTCGCTTTTTTTCCGGCTGCGAATGACCCTGTTCAACAACCAGAAGCAAATCAGCACGATCACCGAACCGATCAAACCGAGTACCGGATAGTTTTGCAGGGGGCTGTGTTTATCCGCCTGCACGATGATCAGCCCGGCAAAAGTAGCTGCGATGCCTCCGGCAATCTGTTGCAAAGAGGTATTGATGCTCATAAAAGCGCCGCGGTCGGACATGGTCGGAACGGACGATATGATGGCCATGGCGGGAACCATGCGCGACATGATGCCCGCAAACAGGAGAATATTCACCAGAATAACCATCCAGAGCGGCACTGCCGACAAATTGGTGTAGGCAATTATCCAAATAACGGTCCAGAGGGAGCCAATCGTGAACAGACGGAATTTGTCCACTTTGTCGCTCAGTTTGCCCATCAGCGGCATAATGACCAGCGAAAAAATACCGGTTGCCATAAACACGATGGGCAGGTGTTCCTGGCTGACCTTCACATTATTGACCAAAAAAGCGGACCCGAAAGGCATCAGCAGAAAGCCGCCGATGCTGAGCATGGCTGTGGTCAGGTATGCTTGCCGGTAGGTTTTGATCGAGATCGTTTGCAGGAGGTGATGCAGGGCGTTGCGGTCGGTTTTATCGTTGAGGTGTTGCGTAACGGGCCGCATGCCTTGCAGGAGCACGAGTGCGATCAGCAAACTCAGGCCGACGATCATCAGGAACGGCGCGTGCCAGCCCCAAAGATTGGCCAGATACAAACCGACGGGTATGCCCAAAACCTGACTGGCCGCAAAGCCCATTTGCATCAGACCCATGACGCGGCCCCGCTGACCGATCTGGAATAAATCGGCCACAATGGCCATGGCAATGGAAGAAATGACGCCCCCGAATACCCCCGTCAGGATTCGGGCGGCCAGCAGCGCCTCGTAATTGGGCGCAACGGCGCAGAAAAACGTGCCCGCGATAAATCCGGTGTAGAAAAACAACAACAGCTTTTTCCGGTCGAACTGATCGGCAAACCCCGCCGCGAGCAAGCCTGAAATGCCGGCTGAAAACGCGTAGGCCGACACGGCAAAACCAAACTGGGAAGGGCTGATGTCGAGCGATTTAATCAACAGGTCACCCAGGGGCGACATGACCATAAAATCCAGAACGACAGTAAATTGTGTAAGCGCCAGCAAGGCGATGATAAGTTTTTGATAGGGCGTGAACTTGTCTTGCATGGGTAGTTTTTGTTTTGTTTTATAGCACAATAGGATCAGTCCGGAAGTTCGTCGCAGAAGAAACCGGCGGTGGACAGAAGTTCAATAACACGTTCGGAGGCCACTCCGGTTCCCTCGATGCGCAAAACGCGGTCGATATCTTCCGTGTCAACAGTCCAGCGGTGGATGGCGGGCTCGGCATCGAGCACGGCTTTGGCGCGTAGGGGGTCGCAGATGTCAGTTTTGAAAACCAGGATTTGCACGGCGTAGATGTTTAAGTGATGGTTCGTATCGGTTTGACAAGCAGGCACAGGGTGCCCTGAAGGAAGACGGTCCGAAATGAAATTTACTTTACCGAATGGCGAAATGATCAGGGTTTCAGCGCTTTTAATACAAGTTCCAGGGCCTGGTCCAGGTGTTCCTGCGTCAAAGTGTACGGCCGGTTCCCCACGCTGCGTCCGTCCATGTGAAACCGCACCAGGTTGATCAGCGGGGCAAAGGCTATGGACCAGTACACTTCAAGCGGCATGGCTTTGAGCTCGCCGTTCTGGACGGCTTTGCGGGTGAATTTGCTCATGATCTCGGCAAAGTCATTCTGAATGGCCTCGAAAATCTTGTCGCGAAAAGGGGAGTGCCGCAGGTGTTCGTAGCAGTTGACCGAGGCCCCGTGATTAAGCCAAAAATTGGCCCGGTTGCGCCACTGGATGCGCAGCCCCTCGGCGAAAGACATGTCCGGATCAAAATCAACCATGGTGGCGTCCAGCATTCTTTTGCCTTCGATGATGCCGAGTTGCAGGATCAGGTCGTCTTTGTCCTTATAATATATGTAAAGGGTAGCAGGGGAGACCCCGGCCGCTTTGGCGAGTTTTTGCATCGAAAAACCGTTCAAACCTTCGGAAACGATGAGTTCGAGGGCTTTTTGATGTACCTGTTGGATTTTGAGTTCGTCCCGGTTGCGCATAATAAGACGGCAAAGATAAATGAATGTTCGTTCATTTAAAAAAACAACTCAAAAAAAACTTTCGGAATAAAAAGCAGGAACTTTATCGGGCTCCTTCCCGAACACGCTCTTAACCGAATCATGAAAAAATTGAACTATTTCACTGTAACTGCCCTGTTTGTGGGCCTTTTCGCCTTCGTTTCCTGCCAGCAAGCGGCTGCGCCGAAAAAAAGCAATATTGAAAAATCCGCCTTCGGCGCCCTGCCGGATGGCGCTTCGGTGGATCTCTACACCCTCCGCAATGCGCAAGGCATGACCGTAAAAATCACGACCTACGGCGGCGCCATCGTGTCGTGGACGGCTCCCGACCGCAGCGGGAAATACGAGACGTCGTGCTCGGTTGCGATTCGTTGGCAGGCTATCTGCGTGGCACGCCGTGTTTCGGTGCCCTCATCGGTCGCTACGGCAACCGTATCGCCAAGGGCAGATTCACGCTCGACGGCGTCACGTATTCCCTTGCCACCAACAACATAGGCAATCATCTGCACGGCGGCATCAAAGGCTTCGACAAATTGTTGTGGAAGGCGATGTCCGTGGATGGCGACGAGCCCGCCCTTAAACTGAGCTACACGGCCAAAGACGGCGAAGAAGGATATCCCGGAAACCTCACAGCGACAGTGGTTTATACGCTAAACAAAGATAATTCCCTGCAGATCGATTACAATGCTACGACCGACAAAGCCACAGTGGTGAACCTGACCAACCACGCCTATTTCAACCTCGCAGGTGCGGGGCGGGGCGATATTCTGGACCACCAGCTGATGTTGAATGCCAGTCATTATTTGCCCGTCGACAGCACGCTGATCCCGACTGGCGAGTTGCGCCCGGTGACCGGCACGGTATTCGATTTCACGACAGCCACACGCATCGGCGCCCGGATCAACGATACGACCGACCAGCAAATTCGCTATGGATTGGGATACGACCATTGCTGGGTGCTCAGCGACGCCTCGGCCACCCTGCATGCGGCAGCCATTTTGACTGAGCCCAGCAGTGGCCGCGTCATGGAAGTGCTCACCACCGAACCGGGGATCCAGTTCTATTCCGGAAATTTTCTGGATGGGACGGTCATCGGAAAGGGTGGGGTAACGTATGCGCATCGGACGGGCT
The DNA here is from genome assembly GCA_044224705.1 of Saprospiraceae bacterium. Lineage (GTDB taxonomy): Bacteria > Bacteroidota > Bacteroidia > Chitinophagales > Saprospiraceae > M3007. Next base: position 17,411 of record JBGAJY010000047.1, on the reverse strand, counting down.
TGTGCCTCGAAACGCAGCATTACCCGGACTCACCGAACCGGGAGCAGTTTCCCAGTACGGTACTGCGGCCGGGGGAAACGTACCGATCGACGACGGTGTACCGGTTTACGGTGGGGAAATAAGGGGCACAGGCCCAGGTTTTTGTAAAAATAAAAAAGCCAACCATCTGATTGTCAGATGGTTGGCTTTAATTTTCGTGGAGCTGGCGGTACTACAACCCTTGTTTGCAAAACACTGATAATAAAGTGTTTGTGATAATGTGCAAAGTGAGTGGTGTAAAAAGTGGTGTAAAAAACCCGCTTTTGCCCTATGCCGCTTCCCCTAATCGCTCTTTCACTTTTGCCACCATAATGGCGCGAACATCCGGGGATTTTTTCACCACTTCGTAAGGCAGGCGGATGATGAATTGGTGCCTGCCCTTGTCGTCGATCCATTCGTCTTCCTCCTGGTCGTTTTCATCTTGCGTACACAGAAAAGTGATGCCTACGTTCGGCAAATGCGGGAATTGCGCAGCCACATATTGCGTATCTACTTTATCCGCAATTTCTTGTTCGACAATTTTTACGACGATCACGGTTTGAAAATTTTGTCAAAGTTAGGGTCAGGATTGAAATGTTGCAAATGTTACTTTAAAACCGGGTTGTAGGGTGGGCGCGCCAGCCGGTCAAGTTGCAATCTTGCAAGGTTTTCAGGCAATAGCGGATAGGAAAAAAGTTTGCGTTGTTCTTCCTGCAAACATTCCGTCATGCTGCCTTTGAACTGAATAATGTATAAAACCCCGTTGTCCTGCAAAAATTCGGTTGTGTACCGCCCACGCTCGCCTTTGGTAGTAACGCCATATTTCCAGACTTCTCCGGTATGCAAATGATACAAAGCCCGGCCACTGTGTAGGCACGGGTACCAACCGTCCGTCATGGCGACCAAGGCGTACTGCTCTGCATCCTCCAGTTCACTCAGTTTCTTTTTTAACTGTTGCTGGTGTTTGGGTGTAAGTTGTGGCTCGCCGTTGATGTACTCGATAACATCGCTCCATTTCAGCGCGCAAACAATGAGTAGCAGGCCAACGCCGACAATAAAAAGGGAGGGGCTTTTCTTTTTTGAAGCAGGCGGAGAAAGTCGCGGTTGCGGGAAATTTGCTCCCATAGTTTTACATCGGACGGTAAGTTGAAACGGGCTAAAATCGTTTAAATATAAGAAAAAACCGTGTTGCCTCTGCAAAAAAATGGTGACGGTAAACAGCAGACAACACGGTCGGAACAAAGATAAACGTTTGTCCGTTTCACTTGAGATTCCCGCCTATTTGCTTTCCTTTGCATCCAATGAAATGGTTTTGCCACATTTTTAGCCTTTACTTACTCACCCTGTCCTGTCTCCCGTGCAGTGATGGAGGGCATGACCATGTAAGGCAAGCCGCTGGAACAACTACCCATTTCACTTCGACCAATAGATTTCCCGAACATACCCAGTGCGACGATACCTGCTCTCCTTTCTGCGGCTGCCATTGTTGTTCGGTTACCTTCACGATTCGACTGCTCCCCGCTTTCGAGTTTCAGAAAATCCTCCCCCTTGGACGGAAGCGTATTTTCCCTACCCTTTCCTTCCGGTTCAATGACGTAGCGCTCGCCATTGACCATCCTCCTCAACTCGTTTAGCAAACCTCTCTTCCGGGTTTTTGACTGCCTTGCCCCGATGTTTCCGGGCAAGGCTACTCGCCGTCTTCTTTTCTGAAGATGCGGCTATTTGCTAATCGAAATCCAAAATTCATGTTTGATAAAATCATCGCCTTTTCCATTCGGAGAAAGGCCTTCATTGGCATATTGACCCTTGCGCTGGTGGTATGGGGCGTTTGGTCGGCATTGCGGCTGCCCATCGACGCGGTGCCGGACATTACCAACAACCAGGTGCAAATTATTACTCAAGCCCCTTCACTCGGCGCGCAAGAAGTGGAGCAATTCATCACCGCTCCGATTGAACTTGCCTTGAGCAACATACCCGACGTGCTGGAAAAGCGTTCCATTTCCCGCTCCGGCATATCGGTCATCACGATCGTCTTTCGCGACAAAACGGATATTTATTGGGCAAGGCAACAAGTAGGCGAACGACTAAAAGAAGCCGAAAGCCTTATTCCGCAAGGCATGGCAGAGCCGCTCCTTGCCCCCATCACGACCGGCTTGGGTGAAATTTACCATTATGTCATCCATACCAAACCGGGCTTTGAAAACAAATTTTCCGCTACTGATTTGCGCACTATTCAGGATTGGATCGTGCGCACTCAACTTGCCAGCACCGAGGGCCTGGCAGAGGTCAGCGGTTGGGGCGGCTTCGTGAAGCAGTATGAAATCGCGCTCGATAACGACAAGTTGAACGCCCTCGGCATCACCATTCCCGAAATTTTCGAGGCGCTGGAAAAGAACAACGAGAACACCGGCGGCTCGTACATCGAGCAACGCAGCAATGCCTATTTCATCCGGGGTTTGGGGCAAGTCAAATCTCTGGCAGACATCGAGCGCATTGTCGTCAAAAACGTCGACAACATCCCCGTGCTGGTGCGGGATGTAGCCACGGTACAGTTCGGCACGGCTACCCGCTACGGCGCTGTCACGCGCAACGGCGAAGGCGAAGTGGTTGCAGGCATCGCGTTGATGCTGAAAGGGGAAAATTTCAACCAGGTCATCAAAAACGTAAAAGAGCGAATGGTGCAAATCCAAAAATCGCTCCCGGAAGGCGTGGTCATTGAACCGTTTATTGACCGCACCGAATTGGTCGGACGCGCCATCAGCACGGTTGAAAAAAACCTGATGGAGGGTGGCCTGATTGTCGTTTTTATCCTCGTTTTGCTGCTCGGTAATCTGAGGGCAGGGCTGATCGTCGCATCGGTCATACCACTTTCCATGCTGTTTGCACTGGCGTTGATGCGGCTTTTTGGCGTTTCGGGAAATCTGATGTCGCTCGGTGCGATTGATTTCGGGCTGATTGTGGACGGGGCGGTGATTATTGTGGAAAGCGTGGTGCACCGAATTTTTGCCAGCAAACACCATCACGTCGGGATTGCCCGGCTTTCTCAAGAACAAATGGACGGGGAGGTGCAAGCCAGCGCGAGCCAGCTCATGAACTCCGCCGCCTTCGGGCAAATCATTATCCTGATTGTCTATTTGCCCATCCTTTCGCTGACTGGCATCGAAGGGAAAATGTTCGGTCCAATGGCACAGACCGTGGCCTTTGCCATTTTGGGAGCGTTTTTGCTGTCGCTGACCTGGGTGCCCATGGCATCTGCCATGTTTTTGAGCAAAAACACGGAACACCGCCGCAACGTCTCCGACCGTATCATGGATTTTTTCCATCGGGTGTATGAGCCGCTTTTGGAACTCGTGTTGAGGTTCAAAAAAATAGTTGTGCTGGCTGCCGTTGTGCTTTTCGCTTTCAGTTTTTGGGTGTTCAGTCGAATGGGTGGAGAGTTTATCCCAACGCTTGAAGAGGGGGATTTGACCGTTGAAATCAGCATGATGCAAGGCACTTCGCTGTCGCAAGTGGTCGAAAGTTTCGGCAAAGCAGAGCAAATTTTGAAAGCGCAATTTCCGGAAATCAGGCAGGTCGTCACCCGCATCGGCAGCGCCGAAATCCCCACCGATCCGATGCCTATTGAGCGGGGCGACATGATGATTTCGATGAAGCCGAAGGAGGAATGGACAAGCGCACACAGCCGCGAGGAAATGCAGGAAAAAATGGAAGAAGCCCTTGCGGTGCTGCCCGGCGTGAACGTCGAGCTCACTCAACCCATGCAAATGCGTTTCAATGAATTGATGACCGGCATACGACAAGACGTTGCCATTAAAATCTACGGTGACGACCTCGACATCCTGACTGAAAAAGCTAATGAAATCGCCAAATTGATCGTCGATGTGCCGGGCGTTGGCGAGCCGCAGGTGGAAAAAGTCACGGGCCTGCCTCAAATTTTAGTGGCTTACGACCGCGATAAAATCGCTCAATACGGCCTGAACATTTCAGACGTAAACATGATTTTGAAAACAGCATTCGCCGGCAACGTGACGGGCGTAGTTTTCGAGGGTGAAAAAAGGTTTGATATGGTGGTGCGCCTCAAACGCGAACTGCGGGAAGACATCGCCAATATTGAAAACCTATACATTCCCCTACCTTCCGGCAACCGTGTCCCGCTTAACCAGGTCGCCAAAATCGAATTCAAAGAAGCCCCCGCGCAAGTCTCGAGGGAAGACGGGAAACGGCGAATTTATGTCGGTTTCAACGTCCGTGGCCGCGACGTGGAAAGCGTGGTAAAGGACATTGAACCGATTTTGAATGAGAAATTCAAACTGCCGTCCGGCTATTTCACGACTTACGGCGGGCAATTCCAGAACCTCCGGGAAGCGCAAGCGCGTCTTTCGGTGGCCGTTCCGGCGGCATTACTGCTGATTTTGGTGCTGCTTTATTTCGCCTTTCGGTCGGTCAAACAATCGCTGCTGATTTTCACGGCCGTTCCGCTTTCGGCTATCGGAGGCATTTTTGCCCTCTGGTTGCGCGGGATGCCGTTTTCGATTTCGGCCGGCGTGGGTTTTATCGCTTTGTTTGGCGTGGCAGTGCTGAACGGCATCGTTCTGATTGGTTATTTTAACCAATTACAAAGCGAGGGTATCGCCGATATTTACGAACGGGTGCGGCGCGGTACGCGGGTGCGGCTTCGCCCCGTGATTATGACTGCTGCGGTTGCCTCTCTCGGTTTTCTGCCGATGGCGCTGTCCACCAGTGCTGGAGCGGAAGTGCAAAAGCCCTTGGCAACAGTCGTGATTGGCGGCCTGGTGTCGGCAACTTTTCTAACGCTGCTTGTTTTGCCGGCCCTCTACATTTTATTTTCCAGTACAATTCACAACCTGGGCAAGCCCAAATCTGCCGCTGTTTTATTCCTGCTCGCAGGGCTTGTTTTTGGAAGTGCCGATGCTGCTTTTTCCCAAAACACGGTCGTCTCACTTGACGACTGTCTGCAAATGGCCCAGCAAAACAACTTTGTATTGAAAGGCGCAACGCTCGAAATTCTGCAAAATCGGGCATCGGAAGGCACGGTAAGAGACGTGGGCAAAACCAATCTTTCCATCACACAGGACCCAACAAGCGGCGGAAATATCGACAACAGTGTGGGTATCGTGCAAAATTTTGCCTTACCCGCAACGTACCGAAGTCGAACGGAAACCCTGCGGCAACAAACTGCCGTCAGCGAAAAGGCCCTTGCTATTGCACAAAATGATTTGCTCCGTGATGTGAAAGCAGCCTATTTCAACCTTGTTTTTTATCGGGAGAAAATCCGTTTGCTCCATCAGCAGGACAGCCTTTATCAGGACTTCGTTAGTCGAGCTGAATTGCGTTACCGAACCGGCGAAAGCAGCTATTTGGAAGTCCTGTCCGCTCGAAACAAAGAGCAGGAAACCCATTTGTTGCTCCGGCAAGCCGAACAGGATGCCCTCGTTTGGCAATTGGAATTACAACGCCTCCTGGTCACGACCCAAATACTGGTTCCGGCGGATACGTCTTTGCCAAAATTGCCTCTGCCTCCAGATCCGACGACGGCGCAAAATCCCCTGCTCACTTATTATCAGCAGAAAATGAGTCTTGCGGCGGCGCAGGCAAATAGCGTCCGCAAGGAACAATTGCCGGAGTTCAGTGCCGGGTATTTTCACCAATTGATTCTGCCGTGGTATTCGGAAAAACGTCCTTATTCGAACATCGGTTTTGCCGGTGTGCAGGTAGGTGCGAGTGTGCCGCTTTTTGATAAAAAGCCATTCCGGGCGCGATTGGAAGCGGCACAAATCGCCGGAAACATTGCTCAAAACAACTTGCAAACCGCACAAAATGACCTTCAAGCCCGCTACAATCAGGCGTTTGCCGAAACCCGAAAATGGCAGGACGCGCTCAATTTTTACGAAGAAACGGGGTTGAAACAAGCCGGTGAAATTCTGGGCATTGCCCAAACAGCCTATACAAAAGGCGAAATCGGCTATGTCGAATTTATCCAGAGCACCAGCCAGGCTGTCGGTATCCGGCTCGGCTATATCGAGGCGCTGAACCGCTACAACCAATCCATTCTTCAACTGAACTATCTCAAAGGAGGCAACTAAAATGACCGCATCATATAAATTCTTAAACCTGCTTTTACTGACTGCATTCGGCGTCAGTCTTTCACTTTTTCTTTCCTGCAAATCCGGGGCGGATAAACCCGAATCAACCACCGCCGGAAGTGAAAACCGCGAAGAACCCGCAGCGGGCGAAACCCTCGAACTCACCCAGGCCCAAATGAAGGCCGTCGGAATTGAGATTGGCAGCGTCGAGCAAAAAAACCTGCACTCGGTGGTCCGGGCCAGCGGCCAGCTCGAAGTGCCCCCGCAAAATAAAGCCGACGTGACCACGCTGGTTGGCGGCGCCATCCGCCAAATCAACGTCCTGGAAGGCGCAACGGTCAGCAAAGGGCAAACGCTTGCCCTGCTCGAAAACCCGGATTTTCTGAAACTTCAACAGGAATACGCCGCTACGAAAAACGCCTTCGCTTACACCGAACAAGAGTACCAAAGGCAAAGAGACCTCGCTACCGGGAACGCCGGGACGGGCAAGGTTTTTCAGCAGGCCGAAGCCAACTACCGGGTGGAAAAATCCAAAATCGCCGGTCTCGAGAGGCAATTACAGCAACTGTCCATTAACCATGCTGAGGTGCTGAACGGCAATTTTGTCACCCAAATTCCAATAAAAGCGCCCATAGGCGGGACTGTAAGCCACATTGCCGCCAAAATCGGGACGTTTGCAGAGCCGGGCAAACCGCTCATGGAAATCGTGGATAATTCCCAAATCCATTGTGATTTGCTGGTGTATGAAAAAGACCTGTTCAAAGTGAAGGTGGGTCAAACGGTCAATTTCGTGCTGACCAACCAAGCCAACCAGCAGATTTCCGGTCAGATTTACGGGGTAAACCAGTCTTTCGAGAATGAAAGCAAAGCAGTAGTCGTCCATGCCCGTATATCAGATGCCCACCGGCTGCGGCTTATTCCCGGGATGTATGTTTCTGCATTGATTGACGTGGGCAACCAAACGGTAGCGGCCTTGCCCGTAGATGCCGTCGTGCAAGCGGAAGGGAAGACCTATGTTTTTATTGTAGCCGAAGGGGGAGAAAAACACGAACAGAAAGGTGAAAAAGAAGCGGGTGAGGCTACCGATCAAACCCTGCATTTCCAAAAAGTAGAGGTGGCAACGGGTGTTTCCGAACTGGGTTACATCGAAATTACGCCGGTCGGTGAAATGCCCGACGGGGCAAGGGTGGTGACGAAAGGCGCATTTTACCTGCTGTCAAAAATAAGCGGCGGCGGAGAGGAAGAGTAACGTTGATTTTCTGATAAACTAAACAATCACGCCAGGACGGTTGGGGCGGTATGCCATGCTGCCCTAACCGCTTCGGTTTGGTTTTCAATAATTTTCCATGATAAATACTGATCCTAACCACGTCCATACTTACGATGCGGACGGCAGGATGACTTGCTGTTCACTCGAAGAAAAAATTTACGTCAAGGCCCATGCCGCCGATTTAATTAAACCTAAATCAGTTCCTCACGACAACGAGCATGACCACGACCACAGTGACGACAGCCATGAACCGGCATGGAAACAATACCTGCCTGTTATAATTAGTTTCGGGTTATTCCTTCTCGGCATGGCATTCGATCATTTTTTCAAACCGGCCTTTTTTACCGGCTATGTGAGGCTGGCTTGGTACTTGACAGCCTATTTGCCTGTGGGGTTGCCGGTAATTAAAGAAGCCTTTGAAGCCGCTCGGAAAGGCGCATTTTTTACGGAATTTACCCTAATGACGCTGGCAACGCTCGGCGCATTTTACATTGGCGAATATGCCGAAGGCGTGGCTGTAATGATTTTTTACGCCGTAGGCGAGTTGTTTCAACAAGCCGCTGTAAACCGTGCCAAACGCAGCATAAAAGCCCTGCTCGACGTGCGCCCCGACACTGTGACCGTGCTACGCAAAAATGCTGCTGTGATCGTAAGCCCGGCGGACGTGCAACCCGGCGACATTATCCAGACCAAGCCCGGTGAAAAGGTGGCCCTCGACGGCGAATTGGTATCCGAAACGGCATCCTTCAACACGGCCGCACTCACCGGAGAAAGTAAGCCGGACACGAAAGCCAAAGGGGAAACCGTGTTGGCAGGGATGATAAATCTGAACAGCGTTTCAGAAATCCGGGTTACGGCGCTGTTCAAAGACTCGAAACTTTCGCGCATCCTCGAAATGGTGCAGGATGCTACCGCCCGCAAGTCGCAAACGCAGCTGTTCATCAGTCGGTTTGCCAAAATTTATACGCCGATTGTTGTGTTTTTGGCGCTTGGCGTCGCCCTTTTGCCAGCCTTATTTGTCCAAAATTACGTCTTCAACGAATGGCTGTACCGGGCGCTGGTGTTCCTGGTGATTTCCTGCCCATGTGCGTTGGTGATTTCCATTCCGCTTGGTTATTTCGGCGGTATCGGATTGGCAAGCCGCAACGGGATTTTGTTTAAAGGCTCGAATTTCCTTGACGTGATAGCCAAAGTGAACACCGTGGTCATGGACAAAACCGGGACGTTGACGAAAGGCGTTTTCGATGTACAAAAGGTAGATACCGCCCCTGATTTCGACCCGGCAAAATTGGTACAAATCGCCGCTGCTCTTGAAAATAAAAGTACCCACCCGGTCGCATTGGCAGTAGTCCAGCACGCTGGAAAGGAAGCCCCTAATTTGACCGTTTCGGACGTGGAAGAAATTGCCGGGCATGGCATCCGGGGCAAAGTGGATGGTCAGGAAGTATTGGCAGGCAACGTGAAGCTGATGCAAAAATTCGGCATTGCCTACCCGCCCGAGATGGAAAAAATCGTGGAAACCTTTGTCCTGATTGCCATAAACAGAAAGTACGCCGGGTGTATCACTATCGCCGATGAAGTGAAAGTCGATGCGAAATCTACCGTTGCTGAACTACATAAAATGAACATCCGAACCGTGATGCTTTCCGGCGACAAATCGAGTGTGGTGCAAAAAGTCGCGGCAACGCTCCGCATTGACACGGCCTTCGGCGACTTGCTTCCGGAAGGGAAAGTGGACAAAGTACAGGCCCTCAAAAATGAAGGTCGCCGTCTGGCTTTTGTTGGCGACGGGGTGAACGATGCGCCTGTCGTTGCGCTCGCAGATGCCGGTATTGCAATGGGTGGTTTGGGCAGCGATGCCACGATTGAGACGGCCGACATTGTCATCCAAAATGACCAACCTTCCAAAATTGCTACGGCCGTAAAAATTGGAAAAATCACCCAGCGGATTGTTTGGCAAAATATCACCCTGGCAATGTCCGTGAAAGTAGCCGTTTTGGTTCTCGGTGCGGGGGGCATTGCAACGCTTTGGGAAGCTGTTTTTGCCGACGTGGGCGTGGCATTGCTGGCGATTTTGAACGCCGTGAGAATACAAAGAGTAGACCTCAATAAATGACATAAACACTGGGAAATGTTCAACCAGTACCTAATTTAACTCAGTATCGATGTTTTGGCCAAGCAGATAAAGCAACTGAAAGGAAGGAATATACCCTGACATTAATTCGCCTGTCGCCTCATTAAGCCAATCATTATGGGAAGCTCTGAATCTCCATTCCTCGCAATCCTCTAAAAAAGTAGCCGGTTGTTTGCAGCGGCCTGACGACTTCGGAAGGTTGAATCCAAACCGATCAAAAAGCCGGTGCTTTTTCAGTGCGCAGAATATGGTATCCAGAGCGGCGGCATAAACCTTCGGCGGGATTTTCTTTTTGGCCTTTTTCTGCATATCCGGCTCGGTAAAAATCTTGCTCCCGTATTTGATGGTTTCGATCAAATCCCTTTCGAGGTTTTCGACCCGCCGTATGTATTGGGCCTTGGGGCTGGTAAGTTTAGGCGTCCATTTCTTCAACCATGCCTTTTTCAAAGCATGGGCGATTTCGGCATTGGGGACAATCAGGTGCAGGTGTGGGTTGTAGGTTTTTGCAACCGGGTTGAAGTTGCACTCCAAGGATTTTACCCCGATCAGTTTTATTCCCTGTCCCCTTTGATTCTGTTTTTTAGCGGCTTCCCGGATTTGCCGGAACGCCCTGTGAATGCCTTCAAGCCAGTAGTCTAATTTTGCTGCCGGTACTGCCTTCAAGGTTAATGTGACGAAGTGGGGGTCTTCCCATGTGCTTATTTCCGGCAAGTATCGGTTGATAATTTCTGCCTTGCGAATGGCGCAACAGACCGTACAGAATCGGTTTTTACAATATTTGCCATATACACGGCCGCCGGAGCTGGACAACTGATTTTGGCAATGGTAGGCGTTCCAATAAGCTTGTATGCGTTCCGTTTCGCCCTTTTTCTGTGCCACGTCAACGAGACTGATCACCATTCGCTGAGTAAGCAATTTGCGTCGGGCACGGGCTTTCAAAGTGTCTTTGTCTGCCAGGTCGGAACCTGATCCATACACCACTCTCTCTGAATACTCAGTGAAATGGTCGGAACTGGCTGTCCCACTTTGTGCTAATGTATCCAGAAAAACCCGCTCTGTGCTCTGTCCCATGACTTATGATTTTGGGCCACGGCGGTCGGCTTTGGCCTTGCGCGGGGTTGGGTTAAGCATGGAGCGGGAAAAAGCGTCGAGGACTTCCTGCCGACGAAATCGGACAATGCCGCCGGTGCGGTATTTGGTCAAAACACCGCTTTTTACTTTGTTGTCGAGCGTAGCCAGGCACACGCCCGCAAGGCCGGCGGCTTCTTTTCTGGTGATTAGTTCTTTGCCGTCGGGCGACGGGGTAGGGAGGCTCTGGCTTTCGGCAATAACCTTTCGGACGGCCTGTTCAACGATGTTCCGAATCGTTGATTCAGGGATGGAAATAAGTACGATGTCTTGCAGCATCTCGCATGAAATTTTGTTGGTGCGAAAGTGCAAGGCTTCCTTTTCGGCCGAAATAACGTTTGGGTAACCGTTATTTTTTGACGCTGAGAATCAATTATTTGTGTTGCTTGGGGTTCTCCTTTATCCCGTAAAATTGGGGAGTGTATCCGGTGTAAAGATTCTCATAAGTGTCTTCCCCCGTTTTCGTATCGGTGCAGGGTTTCAAATACTGAGGGACGCTTTTAGATTCAGTGAAGCAGGTTTGAATAGTTTCATTTTCAATCTTTTCAATCCAACCTTTTTTCATTAATTCCACAAAGAGTTCGGCCAATTCCTTTTGGGAGCCTAACCATTGGATTTTTGCAACGGGTTTCCGTGTGGGTTCGGAAAAGTGAGGCGTTATAATTTGATTGGGCGTGTTTTCCTCAATCAGTCTTTTGAGGTAATGTAAGCGGCGGTCATACCCTTTATTCACTTTGCAGATTAGTTGGTTTGGGCAATTCTTGTTGTGCCGCGCCAAATTCATTTTCAGCATTTGAACACACCAATTGAGAAAGGGAAGGGCTAAGTCTTGGGTTATTGAGTTAAGGCTTTCCCCAATGGCTGTCTGAAATTCATCCCATTTTCTTGGGTTGTCAAATACACCTGAATCATCGAACAGGTAAACTCTTGTAAGGTTCGTGTTAATTAGAATGGAATCAGGCAGATCAGCAGGTATGGTGTCGGTGTATTCATACATCTTGCTTTCCAATTGGTCGAGCAAGGCAACGACATTGTGATTGCCCTCTGTGACCTGCCTTTCTCTGAAAATCTCAACTATTTTGAATAGCATGAGGTAAAAATTCGGGTTAAGGATATGTACCCTTCGGGGACAGGTTCGCAGCGTCTCGTCAATGTCGGGGTTCTCCAGTAGTTGCATTGCGAGGTTGATATAGTCCTCTTGGGTCTATGTTTTTTCTTCAATTTTCATACCGTCGCCAAAGTTGAATTATTTGAAAAATGGGTTGTCAGAAACGAGCAGCGCGTGTTCGTCAGGCCGGATGCGGACGTATTTGTAAAACTCCCGGTCGGTTTTATGGCCGGTTACAGCCATAATGTATTTCGGCGGTACCGTGGCTTTGTAGGCGTTCGTGGCAAAGGAGCGCCGCGCCGTATGCGTGGTCATCAGTTCGTACTTCGGGAAGGTTTGGTCAATCCGTTTGCCATTGCGGAAACGGGTGATCAGGGTCGGTTCGTCCAACCCGGCCAGCTGTCCGACTTCTTTCAGGTAGTCGTTAAAATTCTGGTTGGAAATTGCCCTTGGGGGTTGGTAGCCGTAACGGGTGAGGATTTCCCGGAGTTCGGACTTTACCGGGATGGTCACTTTCGCTCCCGTCTTTTGCGTCATCATTTCAATATACTCTTTGCCGTCGGCAGTCCTTTTGAAGTTGCCTGGCTTCAACTCCGTAAAATCCGAAAACCTCAAACCCGTGTAGCAGCCGATCAGGAACAGGTCACGGATACGACAAAGGCGAGGGTTGCCGGAGAGGTCGAGGTTGAACAGTTGGGTTAGTTCGGCTTCGGTCAAATAAATGGCGGGCGGTTCTTCCCGCGTCGCTACCAACCAGCCGTCTTTCACTTTGAGGTCGGGCGACACCTCCCGGCGGTCGGCTTCCCGTAAAATCGTTTTGAGCGTGGAGGTGAGTTTGTGGACGTAGTTGTTACCGAAGCCCTTTCCGAACAGGTGGTTAGAGAAATCGCTGAAAAACGCATGGTTGAAATCGCCAAAGGTGAGATCACGCCGCAGCACGTCGTCGGCATACGCTTTCAGGTGGTTGAAGGTGGAGCCGTAAACTTTGATGCTGCTTTTCGAGTAGTTGGGGTTTCCTGCCCGCTCTTCGATGAATCGTTTGAAGTAGCGAAAGAAGGTCACGCGCTCGTCGGTGACTTCGCGTTTCCCCAAAAAGGCGTCCAACTCCTTTTTGAAAACCTCATTGGTCAGGTTGGATTTGTTGTACTGGCTACGGAGTGCGATTTCCGAAGCCTCGGTTTCGATCCGGTTCAGTTGAGCGTTGATTTCGGCGTAGGCTGGAAATTTCCGGTCAGGCTTTGCCCGCTCTTTGTCCTTGTCCCAAAACTCTTTGGGAACGGTCACGCCGGTGTAGTACCGAAGGAACTGCCCTTTCGCGTAGGTGAACTGTAAGTAAATCTGAAAATGTGGAAACCGGGCGTCGGGCTTAGGCGCGAAGTGAGGCTTGCGCATGGGTGATTCTTTTGCAGTTGGGTGAAGTGTTTACCATCACTACAAAAGTAAGCTTTTCAAAGGGTGGTGCAAAAAGTGGTGTAAAGTTTTTTGCGTCCGGTTGATGTTATTTGGGTTAGTTTAGGGTTTCGATTTGTCTAATTGATTGATTATCAGCGAATAGAAACTAACCTAAACTAACCCGAAACAATGGATGGTGGAGCTGGCGGGAGTCGAACCCGCGTCCGGACAAAGCGCCACAACGCCTTCTACATGCTTATTTTCCGATTAGATTTTCGAGCGCGAGTCAGGTTCGGAAACGTACCGGTTCGCGCCTTAGCCCCTTGATTTCACCTTCGGGTCGAGACACTCCTTCGGGCAATCCTGCTTTTTTGATGATGTGCGGCGGCCTGTGTAGCAGGCATCAAGGCTAAGAGGGGGACGCTGAGCGTGGCCCTCACGCGGCACAATGGCTTTCTAACTCGCTAGAATTAGGCAGCCATGGCATACTGATAGTTGCCATTCAATTGTCGAACGTTGTTTTTTACGGGGTAACCGCCCATGCCCCGGCATGCTTACGAAGCAACTTTCTTTCCCGTCGATACCAAACAGCCCCGTGATTCAATGAGTGAATGAGTGAACAGCAAAACTTTTTCCGCCGCCTCATTCGGTCATTGAGACGCAAAGGTAAACCAAAAGTTACGTCCGAAAGTTCCGGGAATTGCATCCTTAGTTTTACTCAGTCCAAACTTCGGCCTTTCGTATTTTCCAAAGCCCGAAGGGCTACCTTTGCGCCGCCACAACCACGTACAACCTATGGTCAAGATTGGAATCATCCGCGAAGGCAAAATCCCGCCCGACGCGCGCGCGCCCCTCACTCCCGAACAATGCGCCGAGGTGCAGGTCGAATTACCCATCCGAATCGTCGTGCAACCCTCGCCGGTGCGCAGTTTCAAGGACGAAGAATACACCCGGCACGGCATCCCCTTGCAGGAGGATTTGAGCGATTGCGACGTCCTGCTGGGCGTGAAAGAGGTGCCGATCCCGCAATTGATTTCCGATAAAACATACCTTTTTTTCTCACACACGATCAAAAAACAGGTCCACAACCGCCCTTTGCTGCAAGCCATTCTGCAAAAAGGGATTCGCCTGATCGATTATGAGGCCCTCACCGACGAACGCGGCGAACGCCTCATCGCCTTCGGCTTTTACGCGGGTATCGTCGGGGCGCACAACGCCTTGTGGACCTTCGGACAGCGCACCGGCCAGTTCACGCTGCCACGCCTGTGCCAAAGCCACGATTACGCCGCAGTGCTGGCGGTTTACGAAAAATTAACCCTGCCTCCCCTGCGCATCGTACTCACGGGCGGCGGCCGGGTTTCCTCCGGCGCCGCCAAAAACCTGAAGGACATGGGTATCAGACAGGTAGCGCCGGCCGTCTTTCTTGAACAGGATTTTCAGGAACCGGTTTTTACGCAGTTACACGCCCATGACTACGTCATGCACAACGATGCGCGGCCTTTTGTCAAAAGCCACTATTACGCGCACGCCGGGGAATACCACAGCACCTTTGCGCGCTTTTACCGCCGCGCCGATATTTTGATCAATGGTATTTTTTACGACAAGAAAGCACCCGCTTTTTTTACCGTCGAGGAAATGCAACATCCTGATTTTCAGATAAAAGTGATCGCCGACATCACCTGCGATATCGTGCCGGACTCTTCGGTGCCCAGTACGATCCGGGCCAGTACGATTGCCGATCCGGTGTATGGTTTCGATCCGGCTACCGGACTCGAGTGCACGCCTTACCAGGCCGCCGGCGTGGATGTAATGGCCATCGACAACCTGCCATCCGAGTTGCCGCGCGATGCCTCGGCTTTCTTCGGACGACAGTTGCTGGAGAAAATTTTACCCGAATTGCTGCTCGGCTACGACAGTGCTGTGATGCGCCGCGGCATGATCACGGAAAAAGGCCAGCTGACGCCGGAATTCAATTACCTGGCTGATTATGTCGCCGCACAAGTGTGAAGTTTTTGTAAAAAAATGCCGTTTTTGATTTTTCGTTTCGCATTTTTGCCCAAACGAACATTGGCAAAACGTAAAATCAAAAATGCACATGAAAATTCCACTCTGGCTCATTGCCCTGCTATTTGTCGGGTACAGTGTCTGGGCGGCCACTTGCTGGCACCAGCACATGGTACGACACTGCTGCGGCGAAGAGACGTCCGCCACAGGCGTACAAAGCTCCGGCGAACCGCTCTTCCGCTGGAACACTGACAAACCCGAATCAGATGCCAATTTTGCAAATTGGAAAAAAGCCCTGCTGGCCAAAGGCGGCCAGGGCGACACGCTGGTGATCACGGGTTATTACCGCTCCGGCGAAACTGACGGCGAAAAACTCGCCATGGCCCGCGCCGCCGCTATCCGCGACATGCTGGCGCCCGAATTTCCGGCCAGCCGTGTCCGTCTCGCCACTAAAATGTTCGAAGACGACCTGAGCGCGACGAGCGGGCCCAAAGTGTCGGCCAGCTACGCCTGGTCGAAAATGGTGCTGAAAAAAGAAGACAGCGCCATCATCGAGTCCGACAAGGACGTTATTCTGCTCTTCCCTTTCAATTCGACGGAAAAAGAACACGACCCGAAAGTGGATGAATACCTCAGAACCCTCTGCGAAAAGCACAAGACTGACAACGCCTCCTTTGCGGTCATCGGCTATACGGACGATGTAGGTACAGATGAAGAAAACCGCGCCCTCGGTCTCGCCCGTGCAAAATCCGTTGCGAAAATCCTTGAAAGCAACGGCATCGCTGCTACCCGCATTTCTTCCGATTCCAAAGGCGAAGCCGACCCCGTAGCCGATAATGGCACAGAGGAGGGCCGCCACCAGAACCGGCGCGTCGTCATCACCGTCAACAATCATTAACCAATCAAAACAACAACCACCATGCTCACGTATATTTTCCTCCAATGCAGTTTCTGGGACCATTTGCCCACTGCACTCGCCTTGTGCCTTTTGCCTTTCCTGCTGGGCTGGCTCGCCGCCTACGCCTGGTATAAAGTCGGCGCCCTGCGCGACCAGGTCGCTTCGCTTACTTCTGCCAATGGAAAACTCGAAGCCGATCTGACCGATCTGCGCCTGAAATACGCCTCCCTGGAAGCCGATCTGGAAAGCAGGAACAACCAGTTGCACAAAGCCAAGGACGATCTGATGATGTGCGAAAGCGAACGCAACGCCCTTCGCGAACAAGTTTCCAACGTCAAACCTGCGGGCGGCGGCAAGGAATCCGTCAAAACCGCGGCCGCAGCGATTGCAACGGTCATGTTTGCCGGTACGAAATTTAAAATGGATGACCTGAAAATCGTCGAGGGCATCGGTCCGAAAATCGCCGAACTGTTCAACAAGGCAGGTATCAATACCTGGCGGCAACTGGCCGACTCCTCCGTCGATCGCCTCCGCGAAATCCTCGATGGCGCCGGATCGGCCTACCAGATCCACGACCCAAGCACCTGGCCGCAACAAGCCGACCTGGCCGACCGCGGAGAATGGGATGCTTTGAAGAAGTTGCAGGATGAGCTGAATGCGGGTAAAGCCTGATATTTCTTTGCCTGTCCAAATTTTGACAAAACGCCCTTCCGGAGCCCTTCGGAAGGGCGTTTTTGTTGAACCAATGAAATTGAATTCCGAAAAAAAGACCATCTATGCGACACTATCCGATGATTTGCGCGCTATTGGCCGGCTTCTTCAGCGCCTGCTCCCCTGCGCCGCCAGGCGAAAAAGAGCGATTTGCCAATGACATCCCCGTAGCGGAATTTGCCGTTCCATGGGTCGGCGAACGACAGGTGGATTTCGAGTATTTCAAACATCTCATCGACTCTACCCGCCTGCTCCCGTTTGAATACCGCCTGGACGGCATTTTTTTCATGTCCAAAGACGAGGACAACCTGTACGTTTCCATGGGCCCTTCGCTGGAAACGGCCAAAAACAGCCCCGAACAAGCCGCTTTGCGAAAGCCTTATCTGGGTGTTACGGCCTTTGACCTGCACAGCGGAAAAGTCAAATGGCACAAGCATTACGATGATCCCGATTTGTGCACTTTTCCAGTGGAGGATTCCACGTTTTCTATCGGCTATCCTGAACTGATTGATCATCACCTCATTATCACGAAATCAAACTGGCGAACCAGGGAAGTCTGCTACAACATCCTGGAAGCAAAGTCGGGTCAGCTGATCCGGATGGAAGGCTTGACCAAGGGAGGCTTCCCGGTGCTCAACCTGACT
>JBGAJY010000317.1:0-3820 GCA_044224705.1 Saprospiraceae bacterium | reverse complement strand
CAGATGAGAACAACGGATTGGCGACGACCGGATACGGCTTTGCCTCCGGCGCGCAAATGTACCGGACGACAGATGGCGGAACCACCTGGACGCAATTGAACAATCTCCCTTACAACGGAGCGTACCTCAATTTTGGCACCGCCGCCTATATCCACGGCGAGCCCTACATCGTACAAGGCCTGGCCCCCGGCACTCATTCCAATCTTACCGGGCCCTACGAAACCTGGATCAGTCCCGACCGCGGCGACACCTGGCAGCAAGTGAGTACGGGCGAACTGATCGGCTGGCCTACTTTCATTGACAGCACCGTGGGCTGGGCCGGCGAATTCCAGCAACTCAGTCACCCGACGCGGTTGTACAAATATTCGGGCAGCCCGCTCGTGGGCCTTTTCACACCCGAACAACTGGACGCGCAAATAACCCTCTCGCCCAACCCGGCCGCCGACGTGGTCAAAATCAAGGTTCAGGCCCGCGAAGCCGGCGATTTCTGGATTTTACTGAATGATCATTCGGGTAAATTAATCCGGAAAGAAACGGTACAGGGCCAAGCCGAATTTGAGCAAACATTCGACATCCAATCCTTCCCGGCCGGTCAATACACCATCACCGTGAGCGGCAAAGAAGGCTCGGTAACGCGTAAACTGATCGTTGCCCACTGATCTTTGCTGAATGAACTCCATGCCGCCCGGCGTATGCCGGGCGGCATTTTTTTTTGCCACCATCACCCCGGCCATTTGCCGATCATCTTCACCACGCCCGCTTCGATTTCCGAAAACGGCAGTTCTTCTTTGGCGATAAACATGAGCAAAAGGGCAACTCGCCGGCCCGCCAGTTTTTCATAAAACTCGTGTTTGTGCAAGCGGTACGCCTCACGAATGCGGCGTTTGAGCAGGTTGCGCGCCACGGCGGTTTTAAAAACACGTTTGGGAACGGAAATAACGACCTGAACCGGAGCGGGATCGGCGTCTTTGGCAGCAGGCATGTCCAGCCACACTACCCGCAAAGGATACGCCATAAAGGCCTTGCCTTCTTTGAACAACCTGCCGATCAGCGTCTGGCTTTTCAGCCGCTCCTGCCGGGTAAAAGTAAAACTGGGCATGAAGCAAAAGAAGGGAAAAAGGGACTAGCCTGTAGCGCCAACCCCCAGGCTGGCGCCTTATTTTCTGAAGAAACAAACTTCCGAAGCCGGCGTGCGACTTCGGAAGCCTGTAGCGCCAACCCCCAGGCTGGCATATTTTTTAAGAAACGGCTCTTCCGGCTGGCGGCTGGATATGGCCACGAACCCGCCAACCTGGAGGTTGGCGTTACTTGAGGCGGCGTTCGTCGGAGACAGTAAGTTTCCAGCGGCCTTGTTTGCGGCGGCGGGACAGCACTTTGCGGCCGTTTTTCGATTCCATGCGGTCGCGGAAACCGTGTTTGTTCTTGCGGGCGCGGCGGGATGGTTGGTAGGTACGTTTCATCGCTATTTCGAAATAAAAGTATTCTTCTTCAAAAATTGGAGCGCAAAGGTAGGTTTAGGTTTTGAAAAATCAAGCACCGTGATTGCAAAAATCCTTTGCACAGACAGGATTTTTTTCGGACAAAGCCCCGAAAAATACCCCTGCGATTTTTTCAGTGTCCGGATTTTGTCCCGTTCAAGACATTTTATTGGGTTAATGTTGTTTTAAAGCCGGCTCCGGCTTCCGTTCGCGTTGGCCAATACCCGTACTTTGCAGTGCTAAATATTGTCCAAGTTATTTCCCATGAAAATACGTCTGTTGTTGTTGGCGCTGCTGGGCTCGGCTGCGCTGTTTGCCCAAAAACCCGTCAAGTGGTCCTTTTCCACCAAAGACGCCGGCAATTGTCAAGTCGACCTGATTTTCACAGCCACGATCGACGACGGCTGGTACACCTACTCGCAATTTCTCGAAAGCGACGAAGGGCCTATACCCACTTCCTTCACCTATGCCGAGGGGCCGCACTACAAGCTGGTCGGCAAAGCGGCCGAAGGCGGGGATAAAATCACCGTCTACGACAATGTCTTTGGCATGAAACTGACCAAGTTCAAGCACAAAGCCATTTTCACGCAGCGCGTGGAGGTAAAAGACCCCTCCAAGCCCATCGAAGGCTACCTGTCGTTCATGGTTTGCGACGACAATCAATGCCTGCCGCCCAACGACGTGGATTTTAAATTCAACGTCAGCTGCGGCACAGCCCCTGCAACGCCCCAACCGGGCGACAAACCCGCCGACGGCAGATCCGGGGGAATCAATCCCGCAGCCACACCCGACGCCTCCGCCGGCCAAACGGCCGAAACACCCGCCGTGGCCCCGGCTCCCGCCGATGGCGCTGCCGCCACCACGCCCGACGACGCCAACTTCAAGGGCTTTTTCGACGCCAAACGCGACGAGATCAATTCGGCCAAATTCGTGAACAACTGCGGTGTTGCCGAAACGAACGACTCCTCCTTGTGGTGGGTGTTCATCGGTGGCTTTTTGGGTGGTCTGGTCGCCCTGCTCACGCCCTGCGTGTTCCCGATGATCCCGATGACGGTCAGTTTTTTTGTCAAACGCTCGAAAGACCGCGCCACGGGCCTGCGCAACGCCTTGTGGTACGGCAGCAGCATCGTGGTGATCTACGCTGGCATCGGCATCCTGCTCACCAGCTTGTTCGGCGCCACCATTTTGAATGAGTTGAGCACGAATATGTGGTTCAACATTGCCTTTTTCGCGATTTTCATCGTGTTCGCGCTGTCGTTTTTCGGGATGTTCGAAATCACCCTGCCCTCTTCCTGGGTCAACAAAAGCGACCAAATGGCCGATAAAGGCGGCATGCTCGGCATCTTTTTTATGGCCGCAACCCTGGCGTTGGTATCGTTTTCCTGCACGGGCCCGATCGTGGGCACCCTGCTCGTGGAAACGGCCAAGTCCAATGGCGGAGCAGCCCTGTTCGACGTTATCCCGGTGCGCCCGACGGTGGGAATGTTCGGGTTCGGACTGGCGCTGGCACTGCCGTTCGCGCTGTTTGCCATGTTTCCCGGCTGGCTCAATTCGCTGCCCAAATCCGGCGGCTGGATGGACAACGTGAAAATCTCCCTCGGCTTCATCGAGGTGGCCCTGGCCCTCAAATTCCTGAGCACGGCCGACATGGTGTCGCACTGGGGCGTGCTGAAATTTGAATTATTTCTCGGCCTGTGGTTTGTGATCGGGCTCCTGCTGTCCTTGTATCAATTCGGTTTATTCAATTGGAAAGGCGCTAAAGGCCGCCCCGGCATGACCCGGCTAGCGGTCGGTCTGGCCTCCGTAGCCTTTTCGGCCTACCTGGGCTACGGTTTGCTGAAATACCAATCACTGTCGCTGCTGAGTGGTCTCGCTCCGCCGGTGCACTACAATTTTTTCCGCCCGATGGAATGCCCGCACGGACTGGAGTGCTTCCACGATTTTGATGAAGGCCTTGCCGAGGCCAAACGCCAGAACAAACCGCTTTTCGTGGATTTCACGGGCTACGGCTGCGTCAATTGCCGCAAAATGGAAGAAACCGTATGGGGCCAGCCCGGCATCATCGAGCACCTGCGCAACAACTACGTGGTGGTTTCGCTGTATGTCGACGACAAAGAGCGGCTGTTCCCCGACAACAAGTTTTTCTACCTGCTCGACCCGCACACCGGCGACAAAATGCGCACTGTGGGCGACAAATGGAGCGCCTTCCAGGTCAACAACTTCGGCGTAAGCGCCCAGCCCTACTACGTGCTGATGGACAACGACGGCACTACCCTGCTCAACCAGCCCACCGACTACCAGCGCGGACACGACCCGAAAGTGTACAAGGCATTCCTGGATTG